>JBAZYV010000001.1:0-218354 GCA_041659165.1 Candidatus Altimarinota bacterium
GGTTTGGTTATTTTATTAAGTTTGCACTCAACAAAATACCAGATCCTTTTTTCTATGTGCTACAAAGTGGCACTTTTCAAACATGAACAAGCCCTCTGTTTAAAACTTTCTTGGGACAGTAGTGATTTTTTTTACAAACCCCAAAAGCCACAAGGCAATCAAAACCAATATCAGAGGGAAATAAGTGTCACAAAAACGCACCTTGGATTTCTCAAACTGAGCCTCCTCAACATGCGCTTTGACACTATCCTCACTAAACTTGTTAATAAATTTATTAAACGGTCCCAGTTTTTCACCAGTTTTAATGTTATAATAAAAGTAGTCATTTGAGTAATCTAAAGACTTCACCAAATGTCCGGAAACCGGCTCAACCCAAAGTTCCAAATGCATATTTAGCTTTAGCCCCTTGGATTCCGGAACGTCAGACAAATAATCGTGCTCGGCAGTCAAATCCACCAAGGCTCCATCATAATCAGTCTCATACTTAAATACCTTCAACCCGTAGAGATTTTCCTCTCCCACATACTTCATGACTCCGGGAATATCATTGGTTACATGCCAGTATATAAAAGACTCACCCGCCTTCAAACCTCTTGGAGCAAATAAATACCCATCTCTACCTTTATCTCCCAAACCTTTCACATGAGCACCGGTTTTGGGATCAATCCCATACAGCCTTTCAACTGAAAATATCTCTTCCCCTGTAGAAGTACGAACATTGAAAATATTTCTTATCAAAAGATTATCCTCTGCAGACCCTTCAACAAAGTATTTGAATTCCGAGACGGAATATTGCTCCCCCTGATAGTCTCCATAATCTTCATTGTAGAAATTGTCGACTGAAGTCGTTTCGGCCTCATAAGAAAAATTATTCGGCAATTTAAGCAGATTGGGCACAACAAAAAATATCCAAACGGGCACGCCAATAAGAAAAATCATTCCCAACACAAAAACAAAATCGGGCTTGAATATTTTCTGAAAAATTTTACCCATTTGGCACGGAGAATACTGACCTTAGCTTACCTCCTTAATACGTTTTAGTCTATCCTCAGTCTTTTGGTTTAGTGTATAATGCGGGCATGACAAAGAAAATCTTCCTTTTTACTCTGTTATCAGCCCTGCTTTTAACGGTAGCCGGCACGGCAAATGCCCATACCGCAAAGAATGCCGGCTCTTCTCACACTTCCGCACTTTGGGTTTGGGAAACGGATGCAATTACAAATTCAAGCGAGCGAAGCGAGCTTTTCTCTTTTGTGAAAAGCAAAAAAATCAATACTATTTACCTGAATGTGCATGGGATTTTGGGAAATGACGACTCCTCTCTCAAAGACTTCATGAATGCAAAATCCAAAAGTTTACAGGTTGAATTCCTGGCCGGTGATGCTCACTGGGCCTTAAGTGAGAATCATAATGAAGCTCTTGAAATTACAAATAATTTTGTGGACTTTGCCTCATCACTCAAAAAGAAACTGCGCCCCCTCGCCCTCCACTTGGATATTGAACCCTACACTTTGGATAACTGGGATCAAGACGAGGAAAAAGTCGCCACTGAATATCTAGACCTTCTAAACGAATGCTCCTCTACCTTACATTCGCACAATCTCAAATTGAATGTGGACATTCCATTTTGGTTTGACGGAGTAGATATCTACTATGATGGAGAAAATCGACCTTTAAATGAGCATGTTCAATCAATTGTAGATAGCATTACAATTATGGATTACAGAGATTTTGCAAATGGTAGCGACGGCATGATAGAAAACGCTAAGGATGAGATTGCATTCGCAAATGAAATCGGTAAAAAAGTTGTGATTGGTGTTGAAACAGATGAAGTGAGCCCTGAAAAAGTCACTTTTTATGAAGAAGGTGAAACCGCTATGAAAAAAGAATTGGGCATTTTGCTCAAAGAATTCTCAGGAGTTCACGCCTTCGCCGGCACTGCTATCCACCATTACGAGAGCTATAAGGAACTCAATAAATAATGTGGGAATTCATAATCATCTTCGCAGTCTCTCTGCTTGCCACAATCCTTAGCACAATTTCAGGTGGAGGATCCGGTATAATTTCATTGCCGGTTTTTTTGTGGCTCGGCATTTCACTCCCACTCTCGATTGCAATACAAAAAGTTAACGCAATTTTCTTCACACCAATTCCGGCATACAATTATTTAAAAGGTAAAAAGATCGACTGGACGTTTTTGCTCTTATTCGCATTTATTGGGCTAATTGGCGTCTACGCCGGAGTAAATATTCTTCTTGCAGTAGACAAAATTCTCATGCAAAGGGCAATCGGCCTAATCATTTTTGCATTTGCAATTTTTGTTTTTTTGAAAAAAGATTTTGGGATGAAAGAAAGAACCGAGTCGAGCAAAATCAAAAGAGCGGCGAGCTATTTTGCAGCACTCATCATGGGGTTTTATGAAAGCCTTATGGGATCCGGAAATGGAATTGCTTTTACAGCCCTCACCTATTACACAAGAGGTTTTGATTTTATTCACGCAATGGGCTACTACTTTGCAATCGCATTTTTTTGGTGCACTTTCACGGCAATTTTATACATTCAAAAGGGATATTTTGATTTTTGGATGATGCTCGCCTCAATCTTGGGCGCCATGATTGGTGCACAAATTGGCTCAAAATATGCACGCTACAAAGGCAACAAATTCATCAAAACCGTCTTCACTGTTGTGGGAGTGGTGCTTGGATTAAAATTATTTCTTAATCTGTAAAAAATGGATTTTATAACGGACAATTACAAAAATTACATAAAATTTTTAAAAGAATTGGCCGCTATACCATCGGTTTTCAGCAACTCGAAAGATGTAGGAAAAGCCATAATGTTTTGCAAAAAAATATTTAAGAAAAACTTGAATAATTACATTGTATATTCTGACAAAGAAAAGAATTTAGTCGCTGTACCCAAAGATATTAATCCGGCAGAAGATATTGTCTATTTAAGTGCGCACATTGATACTGTGAATGCAGATCCAAAAGAATGGGACAAACCTTTTCATCCATGGAAAATCTACGAGGATAAAGATGAAATTGTTGGCAGAGGCGTTAGCGACTGCAAGGCGGGAGTAACATATCAATTATTTTTAAGTTTCTTGGCAAAAAAAAGACTCATTAATTTTAAAAATCTAATTTTTACAATAAGCTTCAAAGAAGAAGGCTCCGGTGAAAAAACTGTAATTGAAATTGCAAAAGAAATCGGCAAAAAAATACCTGTGAGCAAAAAATCTACATATTTAATCGTCTTGGAAAATAATGTAACAGTGGACACTATACCAACGCTTGGGATTTACACATCTGAACGCGGAAATTTTGTTGCAAAAATAACAGATACCATCCCAAATTTACAAAAATATTTAATGGCTTTGCCTCACTGGAATCCGGTGTGCATCAAGCCACAAATCAAAAACGGGAATTTATCTTGGAAAATGGAAAAACAATCGGGAGGGCATGTATGTTCGGTAGATAGAGATCATAACTTATTAACCAAAATTATTCTAAATGCCGAAGCAAATTCAATTATAAAAGCCGGAAGCGAATCAAGTTTTTCAGTGATGCCAACTGAAATACTGATAGCTGAAAGAAAAGATAAAGGCAAAAATCTCAAAAAACATTCTTTGGTAATCAACAATCGTTTTCCGGACTCTGCAAAAGATGTACTACGGCAACTTCATGGAATAAAATACGAAGAGATAAAACGATTTTCCATCTCGGAAGGATTTGATATTGGAGAGAAGTTTAAAAAAGATAAAATCTCAAAAATATTAGAAAAATGTGGGAATAAATCTGAATTGAAATTGGAATATACATGCAATGTTGGTGCCTCTGACGCCACTGCAATTTACGCTTCTATGAATCCAAAAATTAAACCCAACTTCTTACCAATTGTAATGGGTCCCGGTTCACGTTCGCAAAAAAACAGATCCCCACAAAGATTAACTCACGGAATTAACGAAACTTTTCACAAAGAAAGTGGGAAAAAGGTTATGATATTCATCACGAAAGTTTTAGAAGAACTCAAATGCCTTACGGAAAACGAACGATTCTTCACACAAGAAGAAGTCATGCGTGAGTTTGGTGTCATTGCATGAAATCCTACTACACCTTTTAATCGAGCTTTTTCACTTCTTCTTCTCCCAACCCTAAAAAATTATTTTTTGAGACAACACTTTCTCCAAGTTCCTTCTCGGTGGCTTCTCTTGCGCTGCCGGCAACTCCTCCGCCACGCCTCGCGACTTTTTTGTGTTCGGGCATTGCAGTAGGTTTTTCTTTTTTGGAAATCTCAGTGGTCACTTTTTCTCCAAGCATTGTGAAAATCAGCTCCAAGTCGGTCATATTATCTCTTAAATTGGCTTTGGATTTCACGGGTATATCCTTGTATTCCTTATACTCACTCGGAGTCATGCCAAAAGTGGCCTTGGAAATCTCAGCAGTCAAAATTGCATAATCTTTCTCATGTGTAAGCCCTCTCTCCTTCCATTCATCAGTCAATTCTTGTCTTATAGCAATCCCCCTGAGCCTCTTCTCAATCCAATCTTTTGGATAGCCTTTTTGCTCATAAAGCGCCTTCATTCGCGCTTGAGCAAGCTCAGGATTTTCTATCTCATCAAGCCTCTCCTTCCCAACCTGTGCGAGCCACATCTTAAAAGGCTCGGCTTTGGGTGATGGAATAGATTGAATGAGACGAAAAGCATTCTCAGTATTCACGCAATCAGTTAAATACATCTTTCCATCTGAACTTTCCAATTTCAGTTGTCGACAAAATGTCGATAACTGAACCCCCGAGCTCTCTTCTTCTCTAACCTTCATCCTGTACCAATAATCTTTTGGATCCGAACTATCCGTCAGCGCCTCCACAATATCCACCACGGAAAAGTACCACTCCTCATTATGCCAAATTCGGCGAATTTTCTTCGACTGAAAAATTACGAGTTTATCCTTATGTTCATCCATAAAATTGTTTTTAAAGTGTCTTTATTGTAGGTGAGCGTAGACTCACCGGTCAAGGGGAAATTCCAAAAAACAAAAAGACTGTTTTTCTCCTTATTTCATGTATAATCCACACGAATCCAAGAAATATGGCAACAAAAAATCTTCCAAAAAATCCTCAAAAAAATCTTACCGTAGCGGTTGGTATGAGTGGAGGCGTGGACTCAACTATGGCCGCACTACTCCTCAAAAAACAGGGGTACAATGTGATTGGGCTTACAATGAAAATTTGGAAGGGCGACTTTCATTTTGAGGGCGGGAAAAGCGGATGTTTTGGTCCGGGAGAGAAAGATGATATTGCGGACGCAAAAAAAGCGGCAAAAAAACTTGGAATTAAACATTTTGTTATCGACTTATCCCGCGAATACAAAAAAATTGTTATAAAATATTTCCAAGAAGAATATAAAAAAGGCAAGACGCCAAATCCCTGCGTGGTATGTAATTCCAAGATGAAATTCGGACTTTTGCTTGATAAAGCGCTCGCACACGGAAATCATTTCGACTTCTTTGCCACCGGCCATTATGTAAATAAAAGTTACGATAAAAAGAAAAAATTATTTTTACTAAAAAGAGCCACAGATAAAACAAAAGATCAGTCGTACTTCTTATACAGACTCACGCAAAAACAACTTGCGCGCGTACTATTTCCCCTTGGGAAATTGAAAAAAGTCGATATCAAAAAAATGGCTAAGGAATGCGGCTTTTCCGCGTTCGCGGAAAAGCCCGAGAGTCAAAACTTTATTGAGAATAAAAACTATTCCGCAATCCTCCCAAAAGGCAAAACCGGCAAAATAGTCGATGGGAAAAATCGCACAATAGGCACTCACAAAGGAATCACACTTTACACAATCGGCCAAAGAAAAAATTTGGAAATCGGCGGGCTCCCGGAACCGCTTTATGTGAGCAAAATTGACGCAAAAAAGAACACAATTACAGCAGGCATAAAATCAGATCTTTATTCAAAAAAAGTAAGCGTAAAAGATCTCAATTGGATGATTCCTCCAAACTTCATCATAAACAATAAAGTGAAGGTTAAAATCCGCTACGGCGCACCTCTCACCGTAGCAACTTTCACAAAAAAATCCCCACGCGGAGCGGCGCTTACTTTTGCAAAACCAGAGCTGGCAGTAACTCCCGGTCAATCAATCGTTTTCTATAGCGGCAGTACCATGCTTGGAGGTGGAATTATTTGTTAATCATCTCCCCACAAGCTCCAGCGCCATCTCCGCCCAGAAGTCGCCGGCATCAGGGCCACCATTACAAGTGCCATCCGAATCTCCGGGTTGTTTTACCCACAAATAAGCGTCCACTAAACTATTGCCGGTATCAAAGGTAGGCACTTCTCCAATCGCCATGCCGCTCGGATTGCACCACTCACCATCATTCGACCCGTTCCCGTTACGCCCAGTGTCTATTATAAAATGCGCCTCACCCACCAAGGCTGAAATTTCCTCACCGTACTCAATATTTTCCTCTGTTGAATAATAGTTCGACACATTGAGGGAAAACCCATCCGCCTCCTCTATCCCAGCACCTAAAAGCCGCTCCGCCATCTCATCCGCGTCCACCCAATCCGCATGTCCTGCGTCAATGTAGACAAAAGTATTGTTATTCTCCTTCAAAGTAGACACGGCTGCGGCCAAAAGTTCGTCGCTACCACCGGAAGTACAGTCCAAAGAAAGTGCATCCGGCTCCAAAATTACAACCGCCTTTCTATTGCCAATTCCATCTGCAAAACCTTGAATCCACTCCGAATAAGCTGTGGCATCACTGCTCCCGCCCGCCGAATAATTCCCGCAATCTCTATCAGGAATATTGTAAACAACCATTACCGGCAAATACCCGCCATCTGTGAGCTCCGAGACATAGTCACCAACATCTTCTTCAATATCGTCATTCCAGTCACCAAACCACTTGGCAACAGGTTCACGCGCAATCTCAAGAAGTGCCTCCGCATCATCAGGCCAGCTCACCTCCCACTCCTCAATCTGATCATAGACATCGGAATCCAAATTTACATATAGCTCCTCACCCTCAAAAGGATTTTCGTAAGAACTCACATAGGGATTTTCTTCGACTTGTTCGTACAAATCCTCTACATCATCTTCTTCGTCCTTCTCCATATCTTCGTCATAATCGTCCACACTCTCCCCATCACCACCATCTCCTTTTAAAAGATGCAAAATTCTCACCATCATCTTTGCAAGCTCACCGCGCGTGACTGAATTTGCAGGTCCAAACGTCCCATTCCCATAGCCACTGACAATATCATCCTCGGAAAGAGCGCAAACATACGGAGCAAACCAGTCGTCTGAAGAAACGTCACTGAAACAACCCCCTCCGTTACTTAAATCCAAACCTGCCGCAAGCGCCAAAACTTTTGCCGCCTCCGCACGGCTCAAATCACCATCCGGTTTAAAAGTCCCATCGCTATAACCTTCAAAAAGCCCTGCTTCTTCTACCGCAACCACGTAAGACGCATACCATTCGTCATCTTTAACATCCTTAAAATGCCCCTTCCCGTTTGAAGAAAGCGAAAAACCCTTTGTCAAAATCTTAGCCGCCTCACCGCGGCTCACAAAATCATTTGGTCTATAAGTATCATCGCTATAACCAGAAACAATGTCATCATCAGCAAGCTCATTAATATCCTCTTCGGCAAAATGACCTTTTGTATCTTTAAAAGACGCCTCTGCACGTGCAAAAGCCGTACCAAATGAAACGACTAAACTCAAAAGCATTAAACCACACAGAACAATTTTTGAACGACTTTTCATAAAATCAGAATAAAAAATTTTACGGCCTAATCCTTGAAAGCATTCTTGGGAATGGAATGGTTTCGCGGATATGCTCTATTCCGCAAATAAATCTGACCATTCTCTCAAGACCAAGACCAAAACCGCTGTGAGGAACGCTTCCATATTTACGCAAATCCAAATACCACTGATACTCGGGCCCTTTAAGTCCCTCTTTTTCAATCGCAGCCTTCAAAATCTCATAATTGTCCTCGCGTTGCGAACCTCCAATAAGCTCACCGGATCCTTCAGTCCCAATTAAGTCGTCATTTAAAACGAGTTCTGGATTTTCGGGATCACGCTTCATGTAAAAAGGCTTAATTGACGCCGGCCACTTGTGAATAAACACCGGCACGCAGCTATCCTGCGTGAGCAAAACTTCGTCGTCATTTCCAAGATCCTGACCAAAAACAATGTCAGAGCCTTTGGCATGTAGCTCCTCAATTGCTTCCGTATAAGTTAACCTCTTAAATGGCGCCTTCACCTTTTGAAGCGGCTCTATATTACGCTCAAGAGCCTCAAGCTCCTTTTTACAATTCTTCAAAGCAAAGTCCACAATATACGCAACCATGTCCTCCTGTAAGCGCAAATTTTCTTCATGCTCTACAAACGCAGCCTCCGCATCCATCATCCAAAATTCCGTGAGATGCCTCTTGGTTTTGCTCTTCTCCGCGCGGAAAACCGGCCCAAAATCAAATGCTCTGCCCACAGACATAACCGCCGCCTCCAAATAAAGCTGTCCCGACTGCGAAAGATAAACCGTTCCTTCATCAAAATACTCAATTTCAAAAAGCGTAGTTGCACCTTCGCAAGCATTTGGCGTCAAAATCGGCGTGTCGATTTTTATAAAATCTTTCTCGTGAAAAAAATTGTAAACAGCCGTAATCACCGCATCGCGAATCCGCTGGATTGCCCATTGACGCTTGGATCTAAGCCACAAATGCCTGTTGTCAAGCAAAAAATCCGGCCCATGATCCTTCTTTGAAATTGGATATTCTTCCACCGGCACTTGAATAATTTCAATGTCCTTCACTTGCACCTCAAAGACATCGGGGAAACGCGGATGAGCTGTCACCAAACCTGTTATAGTGCAGGAAGTTTCCATCTGAATTTGCGTAGCTCGTGCCAAAACTTCGGCAGAAACCTCCCCCGCAGAAACCACGCACTGCGCCATACCGCTTCCGTCGCGCATTTCAAGAAAATAAATTTTTCCGCTCCCGCGCTTATTGTAAACCCAACCTTTAAGAGTGACTTCTTTGCCAACCGCTTCGGAAAGCCGTGAAATTAATGTTGTCATAGTTTTGTGATTATTTGCAAAAGAGATTCTGATGCCATGCACAAGAAAAATCAATCCGCAATTTTTATAATTCGCATGGGGCAGGCCTTTACCGCCCTTCGATTAGCCTCTAAATCGCACTCAAAAATCTCCGCAATGTAGACATTCCCTTTTTTGCGCCCGGAAACCAATGACGACTTTCCGTCTTTAGGATCAATAAACCAAGTTTGCGGCGCCGCACTTATGCATGCGTGGCACCCAATGCAAGCTTTTCTGTCCTGACTTATTTTAATCGCACGCATTATTTTTCTCTTTTACTATATAAACCTTGTCATGTTTGCGAACGCGCGCAGTGAAAGGAATTGTAACAACCGCCGGCTTACCTGAAGATTCAAGCTCCTTTCCATCAATAACAATTTTTTCGACTTTTCCGCACGTAACACCGGTTGTTGTACCAATAATTGTAATTTTGTCGCCTTTTTTGATCTCATTTGCCAAGACGGAAATTTCAGCCACCTGCGGACGCGGGAAATAATGCATGACCTCACCAATATATATTTTCTCCTCTGTTGCATGATTTCCGGAATAACCGCTTAAATCAGGCAAAAGTTGCCCAAGATAATATCCGCTGCAAAAATCGCGATTATAGACACTGCGAAGTTGCTTTGTCCACTTTGCCACTTTCTTATCCGTAAAAGTCCCGCCAAAAACCGCCTCAACCGCTTCCTTGTAGACACGCGTAACGGTGTCCACATATTCCGGCTGTCTACCCCTCCCCTCTATCTTAAAAACGCTCACTCCGGCCGCACAAAGTTCTTCCAAAAATGGCAATGCGCACAAATCTTTGGGACTCATTATATACGCATTTTGCATCATCATTTCATTTCCGGTCTCCTCATCAAAAACTTTGTATCTTTTCCTGCACTCCTGCAAACATGCACCCCTCTGCGCAGAAGTATTACTTGTAAGCAGACTCATCTGGCACCGTCCGCTCTGCGCAATACAAAGCGCCCCATGCACAAAAACTTCTATTTTGATTAATTCGCCCGCAGGTCCGCGTAAATTCTCTTTTTTAACTTTGTCACAAATTATTTTGATCATTTTTATATCCACTTCACGTGCCAAAACAACCGTATCAACAAAAGCGGAATAAAATTTCACAGCCTCGTAATTTGAGATGGAAAGTTGAGTGGATGCATGCACGGAAAGCCCTATCGATTGCGCATATTGCATAGCCGCGGTATCTTGCACAATCACCGCGTCAATTTTTGCCGCCACCGCCGCTTTCAAAATTTTGCGCATCAAAGTTAAGTCGTGCTCATACAAAATTGTGTTTAGCGTCAAATACGCTTTCACATCTGACTTGTGTGCAATCACCGCAACTTTTTTCATTTCATCAACCGTAAAATTGTGCGAAGACCTCGCCCGCATATTCAGCTGTTCCACACCAAAATAAATGCTATCCGCACCTGCTTTTATTGCCGCCGCCAGCGATTCAAAAGATCCGGCCGGCGATAAAATTTCAGGAATATTCATGTCTGTTTCTGTGAAAGTCTATGCGCGCATTATAACGATTCTTGAATTTCTGTAAAATACATGGGAGAATCTCCACATGAAGCAACTTTTCAAAATTTTTCTATTTCTTGCGCTTACAACGTTCACTGCTTGTGCAAATAAAACCGCAGAACCATTAATAGACGTGGCCGGAGAGTTTTCTAAACAACCTGAAATGAAAATTTCTTGGACGGGAGAAGGTGGCACTGCTGAAGATATGGTAGGCTCTTCCGGAAGTTTTTGTTCGGAGGTCATGTGTTTCGACCAAGGCATTCCGAACTCTGCAAGTTTTTCATATTCCAAATATAAAAACGGAACACCTACAACTCTCACTGTGAAAACCGCGAGCAATATATCCATAAATTCCATTTACATAACATTAAGGGATACTGAATTCGAAACAATCCAAACTTTGGCCGGTGAAGGAGCTGAGTCCGAGATGCAATCCAAGGCAGACCCTGCCAACAACTCCAATATTTACACGTACAATCTGGAAAAAACTTTCAAAGAAACCGGCAATTTGATTTTCCATGTAAAAATTAAATGGGACGGCGGGTATGCCACTTCATACTTCCCGCTCATTGTGGAATAAAATACACCAACAAAAAATGTCCTCCGCTTTTTAGACGAAGAACATCTTTTTTTGCAACTTTAATTTACAAAGCGCAAACTACTTGCATTTCTTGCAAGCCTTTTTGGTAGCCTTCTTAGCAACCTTCTTTACCGGCTTCTTTGCAACTTTTTTTGCCGGTTTTTTTGCTTTCTTTGCTGGCATGGAGAGCGTGGTTAAGAATTAAATTCATTTAAATATTCCTACTATTTTTAGATAAACACAAGAGATAATTGCAAAAAATTGTAAAAAAATACAAAACGAATATAGTGTACGCATGAATTACAAAATCGTCGAACTCAAAAAAGGCAAGGAAGGAAGCGCAATATTCGGCCATCCATGGATTTTTTCCGGCGCAATTTCACAAACTTCCGAGCAAATTGAACATGGTGAAATTGTGCATGTTACCGACTCGCAAAAAAATATTTTGGGCACAGGGACTTATTCCGAATATTCCGGAATCGCAGTAAGAATTTTCGATTTTGCAAAAACGGAATTAAATGAAAGTCGACTAAAAGAAAAACTCACTCTCGCACTAACAAAAAGGACACTGCTTGGCTACACAAACAACCAAAACACCACCGGCTACAGGATTGTTTTTGGAGAAGCCGACGGCCTGCCGGGACTCATTCTGGATAAATACGCTGACACGGTTGTAATACAAATTTCCACAGCCGGCATGGAGAATTTGAAACCACTTCTGCTTAAAACAATTCACGCAGTACTCAAACCCAAATTGATCATTGAACGAAGCGACCTCTCAGTCCGCAGCGAAGACCGTTTGCCGGAAACAAAAGAAGTACTTTTTGGAAAAACAAAAGACGGAATTGTTGCTTTTAAAGAAAACGGTATCGACTTTTTTGCAGACACGCTTAGCGGCCAGAAAACAGGATTTTTCTTAGACCAAAAAGATCTGCGTTCCACACTCGCACCACTTGCAAAAGACAGAACCGTAGTAGATATTTTTTCTTATACAGGTGCTGCGGGAATTTACGCTCTGAAAAATAAAGCCACGCATGTAACTTTCATGGACTCCTCTACACGCGCGCTTGAAATTGCAAAAAAACACGTGGAAAAAAACTTTAAGACTGCATCTGCAAAAGTCGCAACAAAAAATTGCACTTTCATTGAAGAAGACGCTTTCATATACACCGGAAACATCAAAACACCACAATTTGACATGGTTCTTCTGGATCCGCCGGCACTTATAAAATCGCAAAGGGATGCGGAAAATGGCAAAAAAGCTTATCACTTTTTAAACCGCGCCTCGCTACGAATGATAAAAGACAACGGAATCTTCTGTTCGTCAAGCTGTTCTCACTTTCTAACGGAAGAGGATTTCATGTTTATTTTGCGCAGAGCCGCAAAACAAGCCGGTGTCACTCTCCACACCTTATATTCAATACGCCAAAGTCCGGATCACCCCATTGACATATCCTTCCCCGAATCAAAATACTTGAAAAGCTTTGTATTCCTAGCCAAAAGAGACGCTTTTCTTTCTTAGGAAACACCAATATAATACCGCTCGTAAATTTCCTTCATATATTTACTCATAACCAACCTATATGAAACGTATTCTCTCTCTGCTCGGTCTGATGACAATTTTTTCCGGGTTTCTAGTAATACCTGTCTCGGCAAAACCTCATCTGCCACCGGTTCTACACTCAGTATCCTCAACTTACACAGGACCTGAAGACTCAAATTTCTTCCCCGGCGGAGTAGCGGCTGAATATGATGGTTCAAAAACAAATGTTACCACGGATGCAAAAAGTGTAGATGCCGGAGATGTGGTGATTGTCTCGGAAGTCAACTCATATATTATTATTGGTTCAAAAGAACAATTTGATGGTTTTGTCTTTGACGTTGAAACCCCTGTCACAGACGGAGCAAATGAAGTCCAATATGGAGATGGGACAACTTGGAATTCAACTCCTTTGGTGACTGAAACTGAAGAAGATATTGAAAACAATGCCATATCAGGAGTGTTTTCAAAAGAATGGTCAAGCAGACCAAGCGACTGGACGGCTGGAAGCTATACCGTTGGAGCCACAGTTTTCGCAGATATGTATTTTGTAAGATTTAAGATGACCAAAAACTATATGGGCACTCTGGAAATCAGCCAAATTGGTCTTAAGGTATACAACCTTGATCTTACCATAAACTCACAACTTGCAGCTTACTCTGGTGCTACCAAACCAACTTTCACTTTAACGAATACTACTTCCAGCACTGCGGACACAACTCAATATCTATATGACAATATTTCCTCAAGCTCATATCTTTATGGATTTTATACGGGCCTTCTGGGATCCAAATTGTACAACTATTCAGTCGTAATACCCGGATATGTTACGGGGACGGGCACCATATCTCTTTCTCAGGCTCAAACTTCAAAGACTTTAACACTTTCCTACGCACATAAATTACAAGCTTGGGACTCTTCCAGTCGTACAACGGATGTAACAATTACGTCAGCCAAGGTTGGAACTACAACCTGCATAATCTCAAGTGGAGATGCTTACTGTCCTGTCACAATAGGAAATGACGGCTCAGCCGTAAAAGCAACGGTACAGGCGGGATCCGATTATGAACCTACTGAAGTAAGCCTTCTGTCAGACCGTGATTCCAATGATGACGCTCAAGTTCTCACTCCCGTATACATGACCAAGACTTCAGGCGGCACCGTAGACACCAACGAACCGGACCTCACAATAAGCAATATAGAAGTAGACAGCTCAAGCTCCTCCGCTGATGACGGTGATCTCTTTATCACCATCAAAAACACCGGTGATGCAGATGCAAATGACGACGCAATCCTTGAGGTTGAAGTGGATGGAGACCTTGTATACTCCGGAACAATTCCGGAAAGCAATCTTGAAGAAGGAGACATAACCATCTTGGAACTTGCAAATCAATTCTCGGAAAATGGCCTTTATGAGGTCTCTGCCGAAATAGATACAGATGATGATGTTGATGAAAGCAACGAGTCGAACAATGACAAAACCGAGGATGTTACAGTTAGCGACCTTGAAGAGGAGGAAGTCGACGGAATCGACTTAGCCATCACAGACATCTCCTTGGATAGCAGCAATACTGTAAAAGTCACCATGCAAAATAAAGGCGACGAAGATGCTGATGAAAAAGCTACAATAACCGTAAAAATTGACGACTTAACTGAAGATACTGAAACTATTTCTTCAAGCTATTTGGAATCAGATGACAGCGCTTACACGGTAACAACGGATGCTGAAGTAGACAATGATGACGATTCACATGAGGTTGAAGTATGCATTGAAACTGATGATGACGACGTTGAAAGTGATAATGACTGCCGAACTGAAAGTTTTGGCGGATCGGACGCGGATGTAGACCTTATAATCTCGGATATCTCTCTTGATGATGATGTGGTGACTTTTGAGGCAGAGAACACCGGAACAGATGACATTGATCATAGCGTTACAGTAACTATTGAGATTGACAATGACGAAGAAGATTCCTTAAGCATTGCTTCAAGCAGTTTGGAAGGCGATGAAAGCCTCGAAGTCACATCTGACGCAAAAGTGGATGACGACGGTGATTCCCACGAAGTAACAGTCTGTATTGATGAAGGTGAAGCCGTTGATGAAACGAGTGAAAGTAACAACTGTAGGACTGAGGACCTTGAGGTGGGCGCTTCTTCAGATGACAAACCCGACCTCAAAATTGCCAATATTTACTTGGATGAGGATGGCAACTTACAGATAGACTTTGTGAACCAAGGTGGTGACATGGAAGATGCCGAGACAATCCGCACAACCATAGAAATTGACGGCACAACAGCCTTTACGGAAGATACTTCAATGAATCTTGATGCAGACGAATACAAACTTTTGGATGCTGAAGATCTTCTTGAAGATGAAGGCAGCACTTATGAAATTGAGGTTTGTGTGGACACAAAAGATGTGGTTGATGAAGAAAGCGAGACTAACAACTGTAAAACAGTCGACGAAGATACCATAGGAGATGAGAATGACGGTCATGACTACACTGATGATGGTGAAAGCTGTGGCTCCTTCACGGATGTTGATTCTGACGACTGGTTTGAACCTTATGTCTGTGATCTTTACGATAGAGACGTAGTGGATGGAAAAACTTCCTACATCTACTCCCCAAGCACTTATGTAACTCGCGCTGAATTCTTGAAAATGGTGCTCGAGAATGCCGGCATTTCCGTTGATGGTGTTTCAACTGTTCATTATTATGACGTGAAATCAACAGACTGGTTCTACGATTACGTCACTTATGCAACTGACGAAGGCTACGTTGAAGGTTATACTGACGGCTACTTCAGACCTAACAATTATGTCACTCGCGCAGAGGCAGTCACAATTTTAATGCGCGTTGCAGATGAAACTCTTTACGATTTTGATGAAAGCGACATTGACTACTTTGACGTTGATGTTGACGACTGGTTTGCATATGCAATCATTTTAGCCGATGAAGCGGGCATTGTTGAAGGTTACAGTGATGGTTCTTTCAGACCTAATAACAATATCGATCGTGCTTCCGCCGCAAAAATCGTAAGCTTGGCTTATGATGAATACTATGCCGATTAAGTTTTTAATTGGATTAATTACAGCAACCAGCCTAGCAATAGGCTGGTTTGCTTTTGGTAGATTACAAGAGATTAAAGTGCATGGAGGAACTGCGCCGGAAGCGGTGTCCATTGAGTCCGTTGAACCTGTTAAAACACCCACCATAGTGGAAGATGCGCCGGCGGCGGGGCCGGAAATTCCTGAGGCACTTAATCTTGAAATGGTCTTTTATTCACAGGCGCCGTTTGGAAATTGGGACTACCCGTGGCAAGAAGCGTGCGAGGAAGCAAGCATCCTGCTTGTAGCCAACGAATACAACAAAATGAATCTCACTCGCGAGGATTTTAACGAGGAACTTTTGAGGCTTGTTGAGTGGGAAAAAGTGTACTTTGGATCTTACGAACATACCACGGTGGCGCAAACCGCGGAAATGCTGAAACTTGAGTACGGACTGGACAGCGCTATCCATGAAAATCCAAGTTTTGAGGATGTGCAAAAAATAATAGCAAATGGACATCTCATTGTGGCGCCTTTTGCGGGAAAACTGCTTGGAAATCCAAACTTTAGAAATGGCGGACCAAATTATCACATGTTGGTCATAAAAGGTTACAATTCGCAAAAAATGCAAATCATAACTTCGGATGTTGGGACCAGAAACGGTGAAAATTATGTCTACAGCTGGGAAACCATTGCCCTTGCCCTTCACAACTGGCACGATACGGACATCACGCTCGGCAAAAAACTTATAATTGAAGTTTTATGAAGAAAATTGCTTGGTCAACCATTGTGCAACTTCTTGGAAAGGGCGTGCAAATTTTCCTTGGAATACTTGCTGTAAAACTTATCACTAATGCTCTTGGAGCGGAAAATTACGGTGTTTACGGAAAAATTTCTGAATTTTCAATCATTCTTTCCACAATGGCAAATTTTGGAATTTTTGGAAATACGGTAAGGCGCATGGCCACAAATCCACATGACAGCACACTGATTGGAAACGCACTTATACTGCGTCTCTGGACCGCGAGCGGACTCTTCATCCTTGGCTTGCTCTACGCTATTTTTGCAATAAAAGATCCGGTTTTTCTATGGGGCACAATTATTTTCATGAGTAGCCTCATGCTGGATTTTATTGCGACTGTTGCCGGTGGCGCCTTGCAGGCAAATTACCTCATGGGAAGATCTGAAATTGCACTTATTTTGGGTCGACTTACGAATTTGGCGGTGATTTTTGTACTGGCAACCCTTACCCTCAAAACCGAGCTTTACTTCTTGGGCCCTTTGGCAGCCTCAATTTTAACTGCAGGAATCAGTCTTTGGTTTGTGAAAAAACATGTTGGAATAAATTTTAAATTAAGCTGGCAAACTCAAAAAGAACTGCTTTTCTCTTCAGTGCCTTTTGGAATTATCAATGTAATAAACATCTTGTATTTCCGTGCCATTCCTTCCTTTTTGGCAGCAAAAATTCTTTCCGAGGCCGAGTTTGCATCATATGAAATTTGTCTACGCATAGCCTTAACAGGAAGTTTACTGTCCACTTTTCTAATGTTCTCTTCCCTGCCGGTTCTAAAAGTCAGCCTCCAGAAAAAAGACCTTAAAGAAGCCAAGAAACTTCTACTTGGGCTGGAAAAAATCCTTGTCCTTTCCGCAATTCTTTTAGTGGTCTTTGGTTACCTTCTTGCCCCATTTGCAATTGAGACCGTAAGCAACAAAACATTTTTAATCCCAGGATTTACTTGGATGCTGCCACTCATGTTGGTGCTGGCCGCCATATCTTATTTTTACGACTTGGCGCTAATATCAGCCTTTGCCATGGGAAAAGAAGTCTTGTGGCTCAAAATGGAACTGCTTGCACTTATTTTAAGTCTATTGTTGCTCTCACCAATTTACTTTGGTTACTTCCCTTTTGATCCTGTTTTAAAAGAACTTATTGTAATTTTTTCCGCAATTTTAGGAGAAGGATTCATGGCGCTTTCAGGAATTTTTTTAGTTGGATGGACATTATTTATGGCACCACAAAAACCTTCCCTTTAATATACAATTCTGCTAAAACTTGCCATGCTCAAAGCACATAGAAAACTCATCGGGGTGTAGCGCAGTTGGCTAGCGCGCGGCGTTCGGGACGCCGAGGTCGTGGGTTCAAGTCCCACCACTCCGACCACACTCAAAACAGGACAAAGTCCTAGTTTTGAGTCTCTTCCTCCCCTTTTCTCCTCTTTCTCCGAACTTCTCCATATGTGGGACACTCCTCAAACCAAACTCATTGCCCTGGACACCCTAAGAGGACTCGCTGCACTCTCTGTTTTCATCTACCATTTTCACTCCATATTCCAAGACAAAGTCGTCCTTCCAACCGGACTAAAGCTAATAGGACACGCCGGCCACATTGGTCTGGACATGTTTTTTGTCCTCAGCGGATTCTTAATCTTCAGGTCACTTTACCTACACGGCATCAACAAAGAATATTTCATCCGGAGGTTTTTAAGGATAGCTCCAATATATTATTTCTCATTATTCTGTGTGCTCGCACTCGTTGACCACACTTATTTTACATCTCTGCAAGGCCTGTGGAACATTCTCAGCCATTTATTATTTCTTCAAAGTTTTTCAGCCGGAACTTATTACGGAATAAATCCCGTCCTTTGGAGCCTGTCTGTTGAACTGCTATTTTATTTATTTCTCCCTATCTTTTTCCTAGTTACAAAATGCAAAAACAGCCGCATAGTAATTGGCTCTTTGCTAATGATAGCCATTTCTCTACTTTACAGATTGGAAATCACAGTTTTTTACGACCATTGGGACGCCACAAAACGCATTATTTACACGGAAAATCTTTTAGGCCGTTTCGACCAATTTGCCTTTGGCATATTAGCTTCACTAATCACACTAAAAATTGAAATGGCAAAAATTACCGGCAAAAAAATCGCGAATTTTATAAAAACAGCCGGCCTCATGTGCATTATTTGCGGCACAGGCGGAGTGATTTTGGGAATGACTGTTTTTGAAAAATATCAAGCCGGTTTCCGAGATATTTTGTCACTTCAAGTGTTCTTGCATTTTTTTATTGGCCTGTCTGCCGCACTATTAATTTTTGGCTTAGGCAACTCATTTTCAGCAATTTCCAAAATTGTGGGCAACCGCATTTTTGCATTCTTGGGACTTATAAGTTACAGCTTTTATATTTGGCATTACCTTATTATCAAAGCCGTTCTAAACCTTAGTCAAAAAGTCGACTTATTTGGCTTTGAATTTTTAATCGCCTTCCTTACCACTCTTGCTTTTAGCTCTCTCACTTATTATCTTATAGAAAAGCGGTTTCTGGCAAAAAAAACATACCCTCTCCAATGACTCTCCTCCAAGAAACAACTGCCTCACTCTCAAAAAACACCCTCTCTTTTCTCAAATCCAAAGGAATTACTTCAGAGGATTATTTACTTTTCACCGCTACTCACCTCACAAAAAAAATCGATCTGATCACAGCCGGCGTACTCCTCATTGCAGCTCCCCTCGCCTATTTTATTCCGCTGTATTTCTTGTCAAAAAACGCAGCCTTAACGGAAACCGTACACTTTCTTTGGACGGTAATTTGCTTACCGCTAATTTTACTCACTTGCATGGGCGCATTTTTTTATATACGCAATTCAATAATAGTACCAGTTTCAGATAGAGATGCCGAACAAATTCGTGAAATAAACTTAAAGAAAATTATCAATTTCTGCCGCTATGAATATCTTACAACTCTTACAAATTCAGACCTCATTAAAATTGAAAATTTCTCAAAAAAGTCGCCATACAAAAAGTCCTTTCCTTGGCACCGCCTCCTTCTCCTCACAATTGAAGATCTTTCCAAGGACGGTCAAAAGTCGTCATTTGAGCGGTTCCAAAAGGCCAATCGTTTTTACACTTTTGCAGAATTCGCAATGGGCGGGACGGCAATAAGTTTTCTATTCGCCATTGCCTCATTCAAAAATTTTCCATTTTTTTCACTCCCTGCAATTCTCATTGGAATTGCATTTTTTGGCCTGTATGGAGTTTTAAACGGTCTCACACTTTTTGTATATCCTGATGCCGGCTACAGACTTTACAGCGGAATGGAAAAAATCTACGGCAAAGGCAGCGCAAAATTCGAAGCCCTGACTTGGATAATCCCAAGCGTTCTTTGCTTTATAGTCTGTACTCTAGGCACAATCTACCTCTGCCTAAACTTTGCGGTTTAACACTCACACTCCTTTCACCGCCTTAGCCGCCACCTTAAACTTCTTCCTCTCTTCGCCGTTTAACGGAACCAAAATTGGCTCGGAAACACCGGTGCTTCCCAAAACACAAGGCACGGAAAGTGCCACACCAAAGACTCCATAATAGGGCTTTTTGAGTGGCACGGAAAGTGGCAAAACCGCCCGCGAATTCTGGAAAATGTGCACCATAATTTCGCGGATCACGGTTGCAATTGAATAGCATGTGAAACCCATGTCGTGAATTATTTTATACGCCGCATTGCGCGCCTGTTTATAACAGTCGTTTGCATCCTTTTTACCAAAACCGTCAAATTTCATAAGTGGCTTGCCTGCAATGTTAGCGCTGCTCCATACCGGAAACGACGAGTCGCCATGCTCCCCCAGAATAAACGCCTCAACGCTCTTTGGACTTAAACAAAGTTTTTCTCCAATGTGAAAGCGGAGCCGCGCAGTATCAAGGAGTGTTCCCGTACCAAAAACACGCCCCGCCGGAAAACCGGAAAGTTTTGCGGCCTCCCATGTTAAAACGTCCACCGGATTTGTGACAATTAGCAAAATCGCCCGTGGCGCAACTTTTGCAATTTTTGGAATAATATCCCTAAAAAGCGCACGATTTTTTGCAATTAAATCAAGCCTTGTTTCGCCTTCCGCTTGCCTTGCTCCGGCCGTGACAACAACAAGATGCGAGTCTTTACAAGCCTTGAAATCGCCCGCTGCAATCACGCGAGTATTATTGAAAAACACCATTGAATGTTCCAAATCAAGTTTAAGACCTTCCGCTTTGTCGCAATTTCTATCCATTAAAACCATCTCCGTTGGCGTACCGTCAATCAGCATTGCATAAGCCGCCGTTGCGCCCACGTTGCCGCAACCAATTACGGAAACCTTAAATTGCGTTTGAAAAGCGTTCAGAGTACATTGCTTTGCCATATGGTGTGGATTAATCTGTGCACATTCTACCATGACTTGCATATGACACACAAAAAATTAAAAAATCGACTAAAAATCGGCTTAATTTCACTCGGCTGTCCAAAAAATTTGGCGGACACTGAGGCGCTTGCCGCGGACATTACAAAAAAAATCGGGGCCATTTTGACGGATGTTGAAAACGCAGACATTGTACTTTTAAATACATGCGGATTTTTAAAAGCGGCACGAAACGAAGCCCACGCGCACTTAACCAAACTCCACTCAAAAAAAGTTGTAATTTTAGGTTGCATGAGCAGTCTTTTTAAGGAGAGCGACCTCAAAAAAAAACCACAAGTTTTTGCAATTGTGAGTGGCGCCGCTTATAAACGCTTGCCGGAAATTTTGCTCGCCGCCGCAGATGGCAAAAAAACTTTTGCCGTCTCAGCCGAACCGGAAAAATTTGAAAATCCGGCCGGAAAACTTTTACTCGCGGGGACCGCATACGCATACATCAAAATTGCGGAAGGCTGTTCGCGCACATGCTCATACTGCCTGATCCCGCAGCTCCGCGGGAAATATAGAAGCCGCCCCATGGAAGACATTTTGGCGGAAGCAAAAACTTTGATTGAAAGCGGCATCAAAGAACTGATTTTGGTGGCCCAAGACTGCGGACTTTATGGAGTGGATTTATACAAAAAACCAACGCTTCCAACCCTCCTTAGCGCCCTCACAAAAATTCCTGGCGACTTTTGGATCCGCATCCTTTACATTTATCCGGAAACCGTGACCACCGAACTTCTTTCCGTGATGAAATCGTCCAAAAAAATCTGCAAATATTTGGACATTCCACTCCAACATGGCGACTCGGAAATTCTGGAAAAAATGAACCGACCAAAAAACGTGCAAAAAACGCTGGAAAAAATTGCGAAAATCCGCAGCACTATACCGGACATAACACTCCGCACCAGTTTAATTGTGGGCTTTCCGGGAGAGACAGAAAAATCTTTCAAAAATTTGCTAAATTTTGTCAAAAAAATCAATTTCAACCACGCCGGCGTCTTTGAATATTCACGTGAAAAAGGCACGCCCGCCTACTCACTTCCCAACCAAATTCTGCGCGCGCAAAAACGTACCCGCCGCAAAAAACTAATGCTACTTCAACAAGGAATTTCAAAGAAAAACATGCGCGCGCTTGCCTACCCCGCCTTGGCGGCGGTGCGCGCGCACAAGTCGTCCAAAAAAAACCTTCGTGTTCTCATTGAAAGCTATGACAAAACCCAAAAACTTTACATTGGCCGCAGCGAGCACTTTGCACCTGAAATCGACGGCATTATTTTTATAAAAAGCCTTCGTAACCTCCCCATACACTCTTTCCAAGAAGTACGCCTCACCTCCTCAAACCCTTACGACCTTTTTGGCGAGGCACTTTGAGAGTGACATTCCGGCATTTCTTTGACATAATTCCCCACGCCGCAACCGCGGCAACAAAAAAGTCGGGGTGTAGCGCAGTTGGCTAGCGCGCTTGCATGGGGTGCAAGAGGTCGTGGGTTCAAGTCCCGCCACTCCGACCATACTCACAATCCACTAATGCCCAAACAAAAAACTACAAATAACTGTGCCTATATTGACGGAGCCAACTTACACAAAGGCACTGAAAATTTAGGTTGGGATTTCAACTATAGTGCTTTCCGCATTTGGCTTAAAGACAAATATCAAGTACAAAAAGCTTATCTTTTCTTGGGATACATCCCAAAATACAAAGATCTCTATAAAGAGCTAAGAGGGCAAGGTTACATTTTAATCCTCAAGGATGTCACTTATGGGAAGGACGGAAAAGTTAAGGGCAACTGCGACGCGGATATTGTTGTAAAAATAATGACAGGCTCATATGAGAACCTGTTTGATCAAGCTGTCTTAGTTTCGAGCGACGGAGACTATGCAAGTCTGATTTCTTTTCTGATGGAGAAAAAGAAACTTCGTACAATCTTATCACCATATGGCACTAAAAAATGCTCTATCCTGTTAAAAAGAACAAATGCTCCAATTGCCTACATTACTGACCAAAAGTCCATTCTGAGCCAGAAACATCGAAAACATGAAAAAGCCCCCGACGTGCACAAAATCACATAAGGGTCTTTTCCGTGAGAATGCCCATATCATATCCCACTTTTTTATAAGAATCAAGGTTAACTCTTATCCTCTAATCCTGACAGACCAACTGATTTAAATCTTGGTGAATCAGCCAACTTAAAAGACAACAAAGACATTCTTAAATTGGAGTTTTATTTTGGCAAACGGCTAAACCCGCTAAGAAATAAGCTCATCCAAATTTAAAACCTATCCAAACGGTTCTTCCTTCCTGAAATCCGGAATTAAAATTGTGCGGCTTTCCTCATCCTGCACAAAACCGTTTTCAAAACCAAGCCGGACCAGTTCATCAAAAACATCATCAAATTCTTCAGCGGTAACCGTACGATTTATTTCCGGAAAATCCGCCGCCTTATGGAGCGGATAATATTGATTCATAAGACTTACATAAAATTCTTCCCGCGGAACGCCGCTCTCATCGGCAATCTCGGCTAAAATTCGCAAAGCCTCTTTACTATTTTGCGTGTGCCCGGGCAAAACCATATGACGAACCAGCACCCCGCGCGTGGCCAAACCGTCCGCGTCACTGCCAACGCTGTCCGCACCAACCTGTAAATTCCCAAGCTGCCTGAGCATTTCTTTTATTGCCTCTTTGGCCACGCGCGGATACTCGGGCACACCGGAATACTTGAGTCCCACTTCCGCAAGGCCGTATTTGAAGTCGGGCAAATAAATGTCCACATAACCTTCCATCTCTTTTAAGATTTCGACTTTTTCATATCCGTTCGAATTCCATACAATCGGAATTTTGAGCACACCTTGCCCGTCCGCGCCGCCTCCGCGCGCCAAGTCGATAGCCTTTTTAATCTGTTTATACCAAATTGTTGGCGTCACAAGGTCGATGTTAGCCGCCCCATCGGCCTGAAGCCGAAGCATCTCCTCCGCAAGCTCTTCAGTGGAATAATCCTTCCCCATCCCCTCCTGCGATATCTGATAATTCTGGCAAAAAACACACTTTAAATTGCACCCCGTAAAGAAAATCCCGCCCGCACCGCCCGCACCACCCATGCCAATTAGCGGCGGCTCCTCTCCAAAATGTTTGCCAATGTAAGCAATTTTGACCATAAATAAGCTAAAATTTGCATCTTAAAATAGCCATTCCTAAAATATATGGTACACTACCGCTGACATTTTTTAATATGGAAAAATCAATAGCCGTAAAACAAGAAGGCAAGGACGACTGTGGACTCGCAGTGGCAACAAGGCGTTTTTTAATGAGGAAGCAACCTCTACCTGAAGATTTGACCGCTCAACTTGGCATAACCCCACATCAAGGTACGGATAATGAAACTTTGGCACAAGTTCTTGGAAAATATTTTAAGGGTGAAGTTAAAATTGGCACAACGGTGGAAGAAATTCAGGCCGCAATTCAAAAAGGCATAACTGTCATTGTAAATATTTTGCATTTATATGCCAACGGACCTGATGATCTTGAAAAAAAGAATCCGTTTGCCGAAGGATTTTGTAGAACTAACCCTGCAGGATGGGATGCCTCACTTGGAGATCATATTTTTTGGGATGGCCATTATGTTACTGTCTTAAAAGTCGACGAAGAAAAGGTCACCTATGCAGACCCTCAAGATGGGAAAGACCACGAAATTCCAATCTCAAAATTCAAAAAACTCTGGCGAGCATATTACAATGAACTCGCTGCATGGGCGCTTTTTGTAGGTGAACCTATAAATGAATCTTAAGAGAATCATGTCTAATAAAATGCCACCAACCCGCCACGCCCTCTTCACTTCTCTTTTCCCATCTGAAAAATCTTACCGCTGGAAACAGATTGGAACGGGGCTTTTTGAGGACGGCCCTGCGCGCGCAGAAGGTTTTACCTCTTTAAGCGCTCTTCCCGCTCTTCTGCGCACCGAACTTTCACAAAAAGTCGACTGGATGAGCCTCACGGAAAAGATAGTGCTAAAAAGCAAGGACGGAGAAACTTTCAAAGCCGCGCTTTGCCTGAAAGATGGACTCTTAATTGAAAGCGTTCTTATGTTAAATGCAAGGGACGACTATACAATTTGCGTATCTTCACAGGTTGGATGCGCCATGAATTGCGCCTTTTGCGCCACCGGCAAAATGGGCTTGAAACGCAATTTAACGGAAGATGAAATTGTGGATCAATACCGCTTTTGGAAATACTTTGTGCGCGCGCACAAAATAGATGGCCGCATCAGCAACATTGTTTTTATGGGTATGGGCGAGCCAATGGCAAATTATGAAAACGTGAAAGCCGCAATTACTACGCTCCTTGCACACACAGACGTTGGCCCAAATCACATAACGGTTTCCTCTGTTGGTCTCATCCCCGCCCTAAATTCACTTCTTCAAGATAGCTCTTGGCCACCCGTTAAAATCGCAATTTCCCTTCATAGCGCCGTGCAGGAAATCCGCAAAGGAATTGTTCCGTCGACCACGGAAAATTTTATTCGTGATTTAAAGGCTTGGTCGATTTCTTATCTTGAAAAACTCGGCAACCGTCAACATTTTCTGACTTTTGAGTATGTCATGCTCTCCGGCATTAACGATTCCGAAGCCTCCGCCCGCGCCCTCGCCCGCTTGGCCGCGGATCTCGGGCGCATCAAAATCAACCTTATCCCGTATAACTTCACCGGCACGCAGATCTCCTCCTCACCCGCCCCCCGCCTCTACGCCTTCAAATCCCTCCTTGAAGCCGCCGGCGTCACCGTCACCATCCGCCGTAGTATGGGAGAGGATATTGCAGCTGCGTGTGGGCAGTTGGTAAACCTAGCCTAGCCATTCATCTTGTCCAAGTGCCGAAACAACTCCACAAAGATAGGCTCTACAAAAGTTGCATCTTCTTCAGTCTGAACATAAATTGACCCGAGCGTGCCAATATTTGCCTCAAGAAATACTAATCCATCCTTTGTCCTGAGAAAATCAATTGTAAAATTATCCCTATTATTTAAGTCTTTTATCAAGTTTTTAACTACTTTTTCCGCCTGCATCATAAATTCTGCAGGCACATTCTCAAATAGGACATTTTCTTGTTTGAAAACACCGGACCAATTATTTTTATCAGTGATCTTCATCACTCTACAAAGTTTCCTACCTATAAAATGGAACCTCCACTCTTCTGGAGGCCAAATAATGTCTTCCAAATATTCCTGCATAATATACTCGGAGAAATTTAACCTTTCATCCTGAGAAATATTCTCCAAACGAGCTCTATTTACTAAAAGAACATTACGTGCCTCATAACCAAAAAAACGCGGTTTAAGTACAATTTTGGAAGTCCTTATTTCTTCGACTCCTCTTTTCAAATCAGCATGACCTTTAAGAGCCAAAGTCAAAGGCTGACGAATGCCCTGAATACCTCTTACAATTTTATAAACAACATACTTGTCCCCAAGAACATCAATAAGCGGCCTGCCATCTAAAGGTAATGGTGGATCCCACACCTCATTGTAGAGAAAAGCTTCAGCTGAAACATCAAAAGGGATATTTATACTTTTGGGATCCGGATCTTTGAGAAACTCTTCATCTGATATCAGCTTGAACTCCCTACCATATTTACGGAATATAGCCTCATAAAAAGGAATCGAAGACGCCTCAAAAAAATGTGGCTGAAAATCTTTCTTGGAAACCGACTCCTTATCTTTCAGGTACTGATTTACCATTCCAAGACCTTTCTTGGAGAAAACAAACCTTATAATGCCCATATTTCAATTCTTAGAAGAAAAACTTCCTTAAATCCACACTCATATCTTAACACAAATCAAAAAACTAGACAAACTTTAAAGTAGCTGTATAATATAGCATCAAAATAACATAGCATATGACTCTTACTCCTTCGAAGAGAAAAACCATTTTAGAGCATGAAGTAATGACACATGAACACAATGGAAATACGGCTACCTTTTTTGAGGAACTTGAAAATGAAACTAACCAAGCAAACCAAGATCTACTAATAGCACTAAAAGCAGTTAGTCCCGGATCAGATTCAAATCAAGATCCAAGGTGTCCTGCAACCGAAGCAATCAACGGAATATTCCAGGGTGATCAAAATAGACTAATAGCTTTAACAGCTAGCCTGTGGCATCCGGACTTAGAAGAATCGCAAGTTGCTACACCTACGCCAAACACGGAAGAACTTCTTTCTATGATGCAGACTTCTCCATTGACGCCAGAAATAATAAGAGAAGTCGCAATTTGTTTAGCCCTCCTTGCACGAAGAAAACCGGAAACAATCATTAGTCTACCAATTCATGACACAGCAAAACCAGGTCCATACATGATACACATGGATGGCTGTTCCGGCCATGGAGACTCAACCACTAAGACAATAAGTACTCTCTTGGAAAGAAACCGTCTAACATTTGGTGGAAAATATGCAGAAGTAGGATGCGGACCCGGAAATATTACTTCAAGACTACAGCAGAAAGGCATACTCCCAGCTGGAAGCGAAGTAACGTTAGTGGATCCAAATGAAGAATGGCTTACACATGGGGGCTTATTAATACATGGAGCAACCCTATGTCATGGAAATGCGGAGACAATAGAAGGAGTGGAAGATCACACGCTAGATACAGTAGTAACCGCACTCACGTTACAATGGTTTATAGATCCAGGGGAAACGATAAAAAGGATCGCCAAATGGATGACTCCCAACGGCACACTATTTTTTGTTGGAGAACACCCCACCAACGCAACTGCAAATACAGTGACTGGACTACACAGAGGATTAGACATAGGCTTTAGCAATGGAGCTTTCAGCTATGAACAGATATGCGGACTGCTTAGCCAAGCTGGTTTCCATTTGCAACCTCATGCAACAACTGTCAGCATGTCCATGCCACCATTAAGGGCTAAATTTTTAGAAAGTTTGAGTAACTCAAACAAAGCGCTGGCACAACTACTCTGGCAATACAGTCGTCACACCATGGTTGGAACAGCTTGGATTCTTGAATAATCATTAAAGCACAGCTCAAGAAAAAAACGGACTGATTCTACTTTTAAGCCCTGTGGATTCCAGTATTTTTTCCGGAGTTAGTTCAATAAATTCAGGTTGACGTTCATTCGCAGAAAAAAGAACTTTATAAATTTCCGGAGAAAGCGGATCAAAAATTTCACGGAAACGGACGACTTTTGAAAGTGTCACATATTTTTCAAAAGAAGTATCTCCTTGATCCAATAACAAATCTATACCTGTGGCAGGGGACAAGTCGTCTTGGGCATTCTTAAGATAAGCAAGGATCATGCCATCACCACCAAGTTCCTTTGTTTGGACGTGTGATATTGCATCAATTTCAGATTGTTCACCCCACTTTGCCAGAATCTGTCCCCAAGCATCTTTTGCACGAGTAAGATCATTGACTTGAGAAAAACCACCTAAACATTTAAATCCATAATGTAAGGCAATTACTAAATAGCAAAGAAACATCGATGGAAAAATCTGCTTTAATCGAGATGCCTCCGTAAGACCATCAGGCGTAAAATCAAATTCATACAATCCATCTCTGGAGACCAATTTTTTATGATCTTTGCTCAAATCAAGTACAACGCGCTTATTTTTTGAGTCCAAAGCCCAGAATAAATATGTCCCCCATCCCTTCTCAATCGAGAAAGCTCCATTTATACCATTGAAATATTCATATATTAATTCTGGAGAATCTTTACCGAATAAAAGCCTGAAAATTAACGATTTACTATCCTTAAACAGATATCTAACAAGAAGTTCTCTTACAAGTGTTTCTATATCAAGATAAATCATATTAGGAACTTTTTTAGGCTGCGGGTGAAAAAATTTAGGCCACAACTTATAATTAACGCGCGTGACTTGAGAACAAAAATCAACCGAATCGAGCATGTCAGAAGTTCCAAAATATGATTTTAAGACCTCCTTAACTTCCATGAACCGACTTTCAGAAACATCACCACTCTTATGGAGCTTATCTAAAGTAGAAATGGCATTATCAAGATCGGCTTGTGTATAAGGTCGCATACCATACACAACACCCATCTTATCTCTATCTGGCAATATTGGAAGTTTAACAACATCTCCAGTGCCATGATCATCTCCATGGAATAAAAGCCCGCGCGGATATGAAACATTATTCACAGAAACCGTGGAAAAAGAAAAAACCACCAAATACTTATCGTCTTGGTCAAGTAACTGTGAATCCATCAATGAAATTGCTGAAATGATGTTGGCATTGAGAAAAAAAGTGGAGACAATCGGACCATGATGATCAGCCGTAGAAACTAGTGGCAAATCTTTCAGCTGTTTAGCAACACCATTTGCTACTTTTGTACCCAACAAATCAGTAAGTAGATCTTTTACAGTATCTACCACCTCAACCTTACGAGCATCTAAAACAGGGTTATGATTTACGTCCGAAAACCCACCCGCATACTCATACAGGGTTTTATCTCCACGCTTATCCATAATCTCTTTCAATATGGGTCTTCGCGTCCAAATTGCTCGCCACATCAAGCTGAGAGGGTCCTCTTTTACATTCGCCGAGCCAGGGTCATCTGATGATGTACTATCTGTCATAAGATATGATGTCCGAGGTATTATAATGATTTTTACAACTAAATCAAGTTAGCATAGAATGGACCCGTGTACTCCTTCCTCAACAACAAACTCGTCCCTGCAAAAGCCGCCAAAATCTCTGCACTTGATCACAGTTTTCTTTACGGCGACGGAGTTTTTACAACACTAAGAACCTATAAAGGACAAGTGCTCCACCTCAAGGAACACTTTTTAAGATTACAAAACAATGCCAAAACTCTCGGCATACCCCTATCCTTTTCTCTCGAACAGCTTGAATCCAATCTGCAGAAATTAGTCGCAAAAAATCACCTCAAAGATGCACGGATAAGAGTCACTGTTTCAAGAAGCAAAACCGTTCTCATCCACTCGGAACCGCTAAAAATCGACCAAAACATTTACAAAAAAGGAGTGTCCGCTTTTACCTGCAATTTAGTGCGCACACTGCCGGAGATAAAAACCACAAGCTTGATCCATATGGTGGTGGCCTACAGAGAAATAAAACCAAAAGGCGGCTACGAAGCAATTTTAGTCGACCAAAAGAATTTTGTGCGTGAAGGTGCCTCAACCAACCTGTTTATTGTCAAAAATGGCACAATAATTACTCCAAAAACAAAAATGCTTCCGGGGATAACGCGCGCTAAAATCATAAAAATTGCAAAACGCCTGCACCTTCCCTTGCACATTCGCGATTTCAAAACCAAGCTACTCCTCCGCGCCGATGAAATTTTTCTCACAAATGCAGTGCGGGAAATCATTCCCGTAACTTCTTTAAATGGAAAAAAAGTGGGCAAAGGCGTGAGCAGCAAATCCGCCGGTCAGGTGGGCAAAATCACAAAAATTCTGATGGAGGCTTATCAAGACTCAATCAAGAGTTCGCTCCGTAGCTCGCTCCGCATATAGCAAATCTTCCTCCCCTCCGCCAAATACTTTTTTTCATAGGTGGTTTGAATGGCGCGGGCGGGGTCCTCTGCTTGTGCGCGCGCACAAATGCCGTACAAGTCGTCGGTTGAATCTACAATCTTAAAACCGGCGGCACGCGCGATTTCCAAAGAGTACAAATAAAAATTGCGACTGTCTGTTTTGAGGTGAAGCGCACCGCCCTTACCGTTAAACGCGCAGGGCTTCAAAAGTTTTCTGTAAATCTCAAGAAATCTTGGCGAAGTTAGCCGTCTCTTTTCATTCCTGCCGGCGGGGTGCGGGGTTGGGAAAGTGATCCAAATTTCATCAACCTCGCCATCTGCAAAAAACTCGGGCAAACTTTCTATCTTTGCTCTGAGAAAAAATGCATTGCTCAAACCTTTCTCGAGGGCGGCATGGGCGCCCGCCCACAGGCGGGCGCCCTTAATATCCACCCCCACCACCACGGCACTCGGTTTCATTTCCGCAAGCCCCAAAGTATAGTCGCCCTTGCCGCACCCAAGTTCCAAAACCACGCCGCCACCTTGTGCGCACGCACAAAGCTCCCCCCACTTCCCTTTCTTGCCCTGCGGCCCATCATCAAGTTTGAATCCGCCGCCAGCCGCATGAGAAAAAGTCGGCTCAAAAACATTTGGCCACTTCTTCATCTCCTCAAAATGTATAAGTTTTTTTCTGGACATAACTTCGTAAAAACTGAATTAGTCGCCCACCATTCTCCACGTAAAAACTCAAAAACTCAACCCTTACAATTCTGCAATCAAATTGACAATTTGTAAGGAACAGATTAAAATGGACATGTAATTTACCAAACAACCAATAGTCCCATTATCATGATTCCACGAACACTTGCAAAAAAACTCTTAAAGTCCGCTAAAGGATTTCCCATAGTAGCCATAACCGGCCCAAGACAATCCGGCAAAACGGTCTTGGCCAAAAATACCTTCAAGCGCCTTCCATATGTCACAATGGAAAATATGGACACCCGCGAGTATGCCCTGTCCGATCCGCGCGGATTTTTGGAGTCGGTTAAAGATGGCGCCATCTTGGACGAAGTGCAAAGAGTGCCAAGCCTATTTTCCTATCTGCAAGAAGTGCTGGACAATTCAAAAAAAAGAGGCTGGTTCATCTTAACCGGCTCGGAACATTTTAGCCTGAGTGAAAAAATTTCACAGTCGCTCGCAGGAAGAGTGGCTTACAAAAATCTGCTTCCTTTCAGCCTGCAAGAATTGGAAGGCAGGCCCAAAACGCCAAAAACATGGGAAGATTGGATCTTAAAAGGTTTTTACCCATCCGTTCATACGGAAAAAGTCGACTCGCACGAATGGCTTGAGTCCTACGCTTCTTCCTACATTGAAAGAGATGTGCGACTGCTAAAAAACGTGCATGATCTAAGTACCTTCCGAACATTTTTACAGCTTTGTGCAGGCCGCATTGGACAACTTTTAAATATTTCGAACCTGTCCACGGAACTTGGAGTAAGTGCAAACACGGTAAAATCATGGATATCAATTTTAGAAACAAGTTTCATCATTTTTCTCCTAAAACCACATCATAAAAACTTCAAAAAACGTCTTGTAAAAATGCCAAAACTTTACTTTTGGGACACGGGACTTGCTACAATGCTCCTTGGTATAAAAAATCGCTCTCAGCTGGATCTGCACCCCATAAAAAGCGCTCTTTTTGAGAATTTAATTATTGCCGACTTAGCAAAACAAGCCTACCACCATGGCGAAAATCCATCTCTTTTCTTCTGGCGTGACTCTACCGGCCACGAAGTCGACTTACTCTGGGACACAGGCTTAAAACTTATCCCAATTGAAATAAAGTCGGGCAAAACCATAAAAGAAGATTGGGCCGACTCCTTAAAATTTTGGTGCAATTTAAGTGGCGTAGTGCCAAGCAATTCTTACCTTGTTTACGGAGGCGAGATCACACAAAAAAGAAAGTCTGCGAACTTTTTGAGCTGGAAAGATTGGTCGTCAATTTTCCACGATTAAAAATTCCCTTGGCAATAAAAATCAGTGTGTTAAACTCCGCCTCGCAATAATTTAACCACAAAAATTATGGACAGGACAGAATACATTGAAGAATTAAAGGATCGGATCGAAGAGTGGGCCGAAGAAATCGACGAGCTCGAAGAGCTTTTATCAGGTGAAAGCGAAGATGAAAACGACTCTGAAATGGAAACCGTTCGTGACCTGCGCTCACAGCTTGAGAACCTGCGCCTTACGCTTGACGAACTCGAGCAAGCTGACGAAGATTCATGGGAAGAAATGCAAGCCTCCATGGAAGTCCAACTCGAAGAATTTGAGGAAAGCTTCACCGAAGCAAAAGAGTCCCTCAAGGAAGAGTAAAGCCTCAACCTACAATTTCTACCTGTACACATCTTTTCTGTGCTTGACTTTAAGTACAAGAAATTTGTCGATTTTTTCCTGACACAAAATCAGTCTCATAGACCTTATTCTTAAACGGGAAACCGGTACCACAAAGTCTTCAAAAGCAACCAAAGGTTTTAAGACGGAGAATATATCCGGATGCAATTTCAATGTTTTAAGCTTCTGCAAAATCCTTTCTTGCTCATCTTTTTCCAAAGCAAGAAACTGTTTTTCAGCCACGCGCGTGAAAATGAATTCAATCATTTGCCGTGCACCTGTTGTTAAATTTTAAGTTTACTTTTGCCGGAGGCTCTTGAAGCCAAAAGTTCTTTTGAAAGCGCCTCCTTGTTTTGAAGGACTTCATAGTCTTCCAAATAATCGTCTATATTGTCAATGCAACCATCAAAATATGGTAGCAGCACCATTCTACCTTCGCCGCTATTTGTAACAACAAACGCCCTGCTCAAAACCTGAGCGGAAATTTTTCCAATCTGTTTCTGTAATTGCGAGGTGGTTATTATACTTGTCATATTATATATAATTATATATAGAGTATAGCATATAGACGTTAAGGAATGCAACCACTTCTAACTCATGGCCTTTCATTTTTTCCAATGCCTCACCACGGCAAGGTCAATTGCATGTGCAATTTGGTGGTACTCCCTACATAGCGGCACCAAATACGCAGGATCATTGTTTGCCTGAAGCCCAAAGCGGATTTTATGGTGAATTTCTTCTGCCGGTTTATTGCAACCGTGAATGGCACACTTGTTTCCATACTTTTCACGGAGGAAATCACGGGTAGATTTGTTGTAAGTTCTTGAGGAGACATTGGTCTCTTCGTTGGCGCGCTCACGCGCTCGCTCTGATAATTCCTGCTCTTTCCGCTCTATTTCTTGTTTTTTCTGTTCCAAAAATTCTCTCAAGATCTCATTGACGTCCTTCTCTTGCTCAGCAAGACGGTTCAACTCTTCAATTACGTCATCCTCAAGCTTGAACTTTTGCACGTGCAAAGCTGACACAAAAAGTCGTCAGAAAATCCAAAAACTTTGCGCACCTTTATTGCGCACCTTTGTTGCGCGCCATGTCCTACGGGAGTAGAATCACCACGCTTTAACTATTTCTTACCCCGCCCTAAATGTCTCTTACACTTTTTGCCATCTTACTCACGCCGTTCGCCCTAAAAATGGTCCTCGACCCCGCCTCCATCAACAAAATGATCAAAGAATGGACCGCTTCAACCTGTATGCAGGTCATTTGCTCAGCAATGCTGCTCGGCCTTTCAACCCTGATTTTCCTCTCAAACGGCATCAACTTCACCCTAACCCCAGCCGGTACAACATCTTGGCTTGGCCTCGTAATTGCCCTAAAAGGAATTGCCTGCCTATTCCCTCAAATTATCAAACTCCAAAGCAAAATTTTGACTGAATCTCGCATTCCGATTTTTGGATTTTCAGCCCTCGTTTTCCTCCTTTTATTGGTTTACATAGATACACTTGCTTAAACGCCAACCCCCCTCACGCAAACAACTCGTCTCAAAGTCAACAACTTTAAGTGATGCGCTAAACCTTGTTCCGGAATCCGCGGAAATCATGCTTGAATATGGCCTGCATTGCATCGACTGTGGCCTCACCACCTATGAATCAATCGAGATGGGCGCAGCCGTTCATGGGCTAAATAAGGACGACTTGGAAATCATGCTCAAAAAAATCAACGCCAGCCCCTCCGCCAAAAAATGGCTTAAAAAAGTCACTAAAAAATCAACCCGAGGCGGCTCGCTCGCCTTAACCTCGCTCGCCGCCAAAAAAATCCTTGAAGAAGCCGCAAAAGAAAAAAAGTCGGTATGCGGCCTTAAAGTGACCGCGAAAGATAATGGTGGCCGCGAACCTCTTTATGAGATGGATTTCCGCGCTCGCCCCGGCAAAAATGACCAAACCATAATCTTGCACAAAGTGAAACTTTTCCTGGACCCCGAATCTCTAAAAAATCTCACCGGCGCCGAGATCGACTACGTTGAGAACGATTTTGGCTCAGGCTTCAAGATCTTCAACCCCAACTTTAAACCCTCATCCTGCTGTGGTGGCCAAAATTGTCATCATTGATCACAGTGACTCATTCACCCATATTTTGGCCGACTATTTTGCGCAAATAACAGGAGTAGCACCTGCGGTGATAAATCACAAAGATGCGCCGCCCAAAAAACTTCTCAAAAAAATCGCCGCGCTTAATCCAACACATCTTGTGCTTTCTCCGGGGCCGGGCACTGTCACAAACCCGCATGACTTTGCCATTGGTTTTGAACTCATAAAAAAATATCAAGGCGTAATTCCAATTCTTGGCGTATGTCTGGGTCACCAAGGAATTGGCGCATTCTACGGAACCAAAATAAAAAAAATCGCTCCAATTCACGGACAAAAAAGCCAAATCACCCACTCGAGAAGAGGCATTTTCAAAGGGATCAAAAATCCACTCACTGCTATGAGATATCATTCTCTTGCAATAGATCCGGCGAGCTTTTCTACAGCCACAGCAACCTCAAGTAAAATCTCAGTCACAGCGGAAGCAGATGACGGCACAATTATGGCCATCGAGCACTTGCATTATAAAGTTTTTGGGGTGCAATTCCATCCGGAATCCATTGGAACGGAGGAGGGTAAGAAGCTCCTAAAAAACTTCCTTCACTTTCAATAATATCAATTTGAAATTTTGTTTTGCGCCGTCAAAGGGTTTTTAAAAAATTGCTTTGACCCCCCCGTGAAATTCCAATATTGTGTGAGCCACAGGAAACGCAGACACTACATCTTGTGTTTCTTAAGTCCCCTTAGACACAATTATTGCGAGGCCACTCACCCCGTTAATCTTTATTTCTTTTAGCTCCGCATTATCTTCATTATGGCCCAAATAATAACACCCCCCGTAGTCGTCACCGAGCCCCGAAAAATCGCCCGCCCGCGCCAAGTTGATCAAGTGCCGGCAAGCGAAAGCAATGTCACAAACACCGTAAGTACGGGCCGCGGTTTATCAATAAAGAGGCGGTTCACAAAGCCCGAAGTAGATGCTTATGACATGGTTGAATATGAGACTCGCGAATCAAAAATTACGGAGCCAAGCGGAAAAATTGTTTTTGAAATGAGTAACGTGGAAGTGCCAAAAAGCTGGTCGCAACTTGCAACAGACATCATTGCACAAAAATATTTTCGCAGGAAAGGAGTCCCTGTTACAGGAGGGGAAAATAGCATCAAACAAACCGTGAGCCGCATAGCTCACACAATCAGAATTTTTGGCGAAGCAAAAGACTATTTTGCCACCACTGAAGACGCTGAAAATTTTGAACAGGAATTGGTATACATGCTCTTAACCCAGCGCGGCGCATTCAACTCGCCGGTTTGGTTTAACTGCGGAATTTATCAGGCTTACGGAGTAATTGGAGACCGTGAAAATTATGCATGGGACTTCCAGAAAGGCTGCATCACAGAGATTGAAAACAACTATGAACGCCCTCAATGCAGCGCATGTTTCATCCAAAAAGTGGAGGACTCGCTGATGGGCATTTTTGAACTCGCAAAAAATGAGGCAAAACTCTTCAAATACGGTTCCGGAACAGGTTCAAACTTCTCGCAACTCAGATCCAAATATGAGAGCCTCTCCGGCGGCGGAATTTCCTCCGGTTTGATGTCGTTCTTGGAGGTTTTGGACAAGGGCGCAGGAGCAATTAAATCCGGCGGAATCACAAGAAGAGCCGCAAAAATGGTGGTCCTAGACATTGACCACCCTGAAATTCGCGACTTTGTGAACTGGAAAGTCGAATCTGAGAAAAAAGCCAAAGCACTAATTGACGCAGGTTATGATAGCGACTGGCGCGGCGAGGCTTACCGAACAGTTTCCGGACAAAATTCCAACAACTCCGTTCGCGTTACGGATGAATTCATGACTGCCGTTGAAAAAGGTGAAAAATTCTGGACACGCAGACGCGGCACGGGAGAAAAATTTGAGGAATTCGATGCCAACGAGCTTTTTGATGAGATCTGTCACGCCGCATGGTCTTGCGCAGATCCGGGCCTCCAATTTGATGACACAATTAACGACTGGCACACCTGTCCAAATAGCGGCAGAATCAACAGTTCAAATCCTTGTTCCGAATACATGTTTGTTGACGATTCCGCCTGCAACTTGGCCTCTCTCAACCTTCTAAAGTTCCTAGACGAAGACGGCACTTTTGATATCCCCGCACTGCGCCACGCAGCTCGCATATTTTTGCTTGCACAGGACATAATTATTGATCTTTCATCTTATCCAACACCAAAAGTGGCAGAGAACAGTCACAATTTCAGACCGCTCGGAATTGGCTACACCAACCTTGGAACCGCGCTCATGATGATGGGAATCCCTTATGATAGCGATTCCGGCCGCACCGTTGCCGCCGCCTTAACCGCAATCATGCACTGCCATTCTTACGTTTTCTCGGCCGAGATGGCAAAAACCATGGGCGCATTCACGGAATATGACAAAAACCGCGAACTTATGCTTCGCGTTATGAGAAAACACCAGTCGGCCGCTCACCAAATCAACCATATAATGTGTCCCGTTGAACTCTACCACGCCGCTTGCGAGGACGCTGACGAAGCCGTCCGTCTGGGAGAAAAATACGGATTCAGAAACGCACAGGTCACGGTACTCGCCCCAACCGGCACAATCGGACTCCTTATGGATTGCGACACCACCGGAATCGAGCCTGAATTTTCAATTGTTAAATGGAAAAAACTTTCCGGCGGAGGTTATTTCAAGATCATCAACAAGTCGATAATGCTTGCATTAAAACGCCTTGGCTACACGGACGAACAGATCACGGAAATGACAACTTACGTTCTCGGGCACGGCTCAATTGACGGCGCGCCATTTATAAATCCAACTGCATTAAAGGAGCTCGGCTTCGCGGACGAGGAAATTGCCGCGGCCAAAAAACATGTTGAGAAAGCCAAAACTTTGGATGAATGGACTGCTCATATTTCAACACAAAATCTTGAACTTAAGGGCCTCAAAAAAGAGCAGATTGCCGCTGCAAAACTTTACATTGAAGGCACACAAACCATGGAAGGCGCACCTCACTTAAAAGAAGAACATTTTGCAATTTTCGACTGTGCCAACAGGTGTGGAATTGGCACACGTTACATTGCGCCAATCGGACACATCAAGATGATGGCGGCCGTTCAGCCATTCCTTTCCGGAGCAATTTCCAAGACCGTGAACCTCCCCCACGAAGCCACCGTCAAAGACATCCGTGATATCTATTTCGACTCTTGGAAACGCGGCATTAAAGCAATCGCGCTCTACCGTGACGGCTCCAAGCACTCACAACCGCTTTCAAATAAGAGCGACTCCAAAAAAGCGGATGCCGGAGCCCTCGCAGCCCTGCCCCCTGAAAAACTCAGAGGCGCAAAATTGGACCTTCCTCTAAAACGCAGAGGAATAACCGTGGAGTCTTCCGTTGCCGGGCAAAAAATGTACCTCCGCACCGGAGAATATGAGGACGGAAAACTTGGTGAAATTTTCATAGACACATTCAAAGAAGGCGCATCTTATAGGAGCCTCCTCAACTGTTTCGCCGTTGCAATTTCAATCGGACTCCAATATGGCGTACCACTTGAAAAATACGTGGACAGCTTCACTTTCACACGTTTTGACCCGAGCGGCTTCACAACTCACCCAAATATTCGCACTTGCACATCAATTGTGGACTTTATCTTCCGCATCCTTGGAATGGAATACTTGGGCCGTACAGATTTTGTCCACGTTGAGCCAAAAACCACTCAACTGGCTGAGAACACCGGCAAGAAAAAAATCTCCGAAGCAATCACCAAAGAAGCCGAATTAACGGAAGAAATTGCCAATGTTTCCGAGCAAACAACAAAGGAAAATTCCGGCATGGACAAAGAACTCTCCAAAATGATGGGCGACGCTCCCCTTTGCACCACTTGCGGCCACGTCACCGTCCGCAACGCCACCTGTTACAAATGCCTAAACTGCGGAAACAGCCTTGGGTGTAGCTAACGCGCCTACCTGTGCGCGCGCACAAGCTCAAAACTTCAAAGAGAGCCCCTTCTCCACCACGGGCTCTCTTTCTTCATAAGACAGAACCGCTGGAAGATAATTTCCCAGTACAGCATTCCATACTTGAATCCGCGCTTAACTACGCCACTTATTAACCACGATTAAGTCAATCGCATGTGCAATTTGATGGTGTTCCTTACAAAGTGGGACAAGGTAAGCAGGATCATTGTTTGCCTGAAGTCCAAAGCGGATTTTGTGGTGAATTTCTTCTGCCGGTTTGGTGCAGCCGCTCACGGCACACTTTTTCCCGTATTTTTCATCCAAGAAATCACGGACAACTTTTTTGTAGTAATTCCGCGAAGGGAGGTGGGTCTCTTCGCGGGCACTCTCGGAAAGCTCCTGCTCTTTTTTCTCAATTTTTTCGTTTTTTTGATTAAGAAAATTTAGTAGAAGTGCGCTGATGTCCTTCCCCTGCGCATGAAGAAGATTGAGCTTGTCCGTTACCTCATCGGAAATGATAAAATCAAGTTTTTTCTGCGCGCGCATCAGGTTTGAATCAAAAAGAGAATTTGGCAAGGCCGCCTCTGCGGCCACCTTTTGAGCCTTCGCTTTCTTTACATCTTTTGCATACACTTCAAGAGCGTTTTGAGAAAGCATGATAGACATTTCGGAAATAGCCTCTTCGTTTTCCGGAGTTACTATTGAAACTACTCTTTCCAATTTATTGATGCTTACCGTTCCATCATTAAATAGTCGTTTTAATTTTGGAGTCTTTTGGAGTTTTCTATCAAGATTCAGTGCAGTGTCCACCTGTCTTTCACTTACTCCTGCCAGTTTTGCAGCAAATTCATAGATACTCAAAAAACCTTTGCGCTCATAAAGCCTACGGCGGCTCACTTCAGGGAGTAAGCCTATGAATTTTCTACGCCAGAGAAGAGCATTTTTGCCGTACTCACGGCAAAGAACAAACAAATTTTCATCCGTGATGTTTGGAAGATATTCCATGATTTTATTAGTTAGAAAATAGGAATAGAATAATAATCAAAACAACGCGAAAAATCAACCCAAAACACACCCCTTTCACTGGACGAACCACCTCAATTATTACGTAGTCATCAACCGCGGGAAGGTATGTCTATACCTATCTACCCCTTCAGTCGCCCTTGCTCTTGACCCCGCACCCCTTTCCTTCTACAATCCCATCACAATTTAAATCGCTATGAATAATAATTCAAAAACGCACGGCATTACGGAGTCCAATACCATGAGACCAAAGTCCAAGGATTGGAAACGTCGCAATAAAGTCAAAGCACGCATAAGTAGCGCGGCCCGTCAAAGCGCACTCAAAGCGGCTCTCTCAAAAGGCAATTAATTCGCCAAAAAATGTGGCTATTTTCGCTTTTTAAAAGGAAGCGCCATTCCTGTTCCACAACAAGCTTTTCTTCTTATAGAAGTGGAAATGCAAGCGTGAGATCTTTGCATTCCCAGCGCTCAAAGCCAATAAAGTCGGCCCTCCCGCCGCGGGGCAACGAAGGCACAAAACAAAAAGTCGTCAAAATTCTGAAACTTATCCTCATACTGACGCTGATTCTTGCCGCGCTCTATACCATCTTCCTGACCGGCATTTTTGAAGTCCAAAAAGTCGACGTTTTAGGCGGCGCAGATACAACCGAAGAACAAAGCGCCTTAAACACCGAACTCCAGAGCTATCTGGGCAAAAACATACTTTTTGTAAACACCGGAGAAATTGAGTCGACCTTAAGTGAGAAATATCCTTACCTGAAAACCATCTCGGTAAACCGCGTACTTTTCCACTCAATCAAGGTCACACTTGAAACTTATGCAAAAGCTGCCAACGTACGAGTAGACACCAGTGACGGAAGTAAATATTATATTCTAAATGAGGAGGGCTACGTTATTGGCACGGACACCGCAATCGAGTCCTTACCAACAATAATCTCGGATTCCGCTCTTTCCGCAGATGGCCTCAACCAAATTCTCATACCCAAAGAAACTCTTTCGCTCATTCTTGGCACCGCCAAAAGTTTTCAGGACAAATTTGCCATGGGCGTCACTGAAATTCACTATTTGAAAGAAGCACGCGAGGTACACCTTCTCACGGAAAGAAATTTTTACATTTGGATCGACTTAAATTCAGACACTGAAAAACAGCTCCTGAAGCTTAAAAAAACGCTTTCCGAATATCTCAATATTTATGAAGACAATCTGCAATATATCGACTTACGAATTTCTGGACAAAACGGCGAAAAAGTAATATATATGGAGAACCAATAAAAACTAACAAAAACCAAATGGACACACCACTCGATCTAGGAAATCTTTTGAGACTCCTTGAAAGCGCCGAGTCTTCTTTAAAGTCGGCACGCGCACTTATTTCAGAGGCTTCTCCGGGAGCAGTTAAAACCGAAGCACATCTGAACACGGACGGCGGAAAAGCTTATGAAGCCGGTGAAAATCAGATTGTGGAGGGCACTTTCGACGGACAAAACATGATTGGCCCCAATGAAAAAAACTATCCCGTTCCGGCCAACTACGCCAGCAAATCCAAACTTGTTGAGGGCGACAGACTTAAGCTCACAATTCTTCCAAACGGCACATTTTTGTATAAACAAATCGCACCTGTGGAAAGAGTTTTTGTCCGCGGCACACTCCTTAAAGAGGACGGTCAATTCAAGGTTGTGGCCGGCAGTAAAACATATCGCGTCTTACTCGCCTCCGTGACCTATTACAAAGGCAATCCCGGGGACGAAGTCACTTTAATCACTCCCGCCAATCGCGACTCCTCTTACGGCACCATTGAAGCCGTTATCCCCGCAATTCAAGGAGAAAAATTCAATAAGGAGGAGGCGTTTTGAAAAAAGACCTTCAACAAGAAATATCATCTCAACCATTATTTACAGAAGTCCTCTCTTTCATATTCAAACCTGCCAGCTAAACAATTGGCATATGAAATGATTTGGTCAACGGATGGTCCGTAGACAATATAAGGTCCGCTTTCAGTGGGATGATAACGTGGAGCAGTATCAAAAGTAGCAACACATATTGGGGTGCTAGAAGGATTTGAATCTCGCTCATCTACACAGTCAAGAGACAAAAATCTACGAAAATCACGTTCTGCCACACCTTCTCCTCCAAGAGAACGATACAACTCAATCTTAGGTTTGGCCATTGGACCTTCAACATATACTGAAAAATAAACTTGGCCGGCTTCCATTGTTGAGGCTAAAGGATAGACACTGACAAAGGGTTCAGGGTTAACTTTTAAACTACTAGCAGTAATGGAAAAAGCATTATTCTCCCAAACACTGTAAACACGAGGATCGGGGAGATTAGGATCAGCAGTAGTATACGTACGAACGAAGTGATTTGAACTATTTTCAACAGCCCTAGCTTCTGCCAATGAATCTCTTGTTTGTGCTAGAGATGCCTCTAAAAAAGGATGAACAGTAACACTCCCTGAATAACGAGGATCAACATCTACTCTCAAGGTATTCTGCCCCTCAACATAAGTTGGCATTTGTTCTGGGCTTTGATGTAAAGGGCATCCGGCAAGAAGAGCTGACAGAGTAATCGTACTTAACATATTTTGTAGGGATTAAAGATGTATAAAGCCTCCCTAGATTTGCGCAAATCATAGCACAGCCGTTTAAAATGTCAAGTCCACATTGACCGCACCACAAAAATCCTTTAAGCTTAAGCCACTTTTCTGCCTTTCACCAAAGCGTAAAATGGACAATCAGCCAATCAGTATCTCGGAGGCTCTAAATCATATTCAGTCGTGGTTAAATGCCGGCGACTACAATAAGGTTATTCAAGGTGCAAGTGAGGTGCTTCAAATGGAACCGGGGAACCAACGCGCCCTTGCGCTGATGAAGTTGGCGGAAGAAAAAAGACATGGCACTCCGCTTGTGGACAATGCCGCCGTAGATCCACTCAAGAATTTACAGGTTGAAAATATACATGCGGACATGCCGAACTCGCCACGCAAAGAAGAGTCGCCCGCAGTCGAAAAAGGTAAACTTTTTTTGGCAATGCTAATTCCGGCGCTCGCAATTGTGCTCATTGGAGGTGGCGCACTTTACTATTTGTCCACTCAAAATCGCGAGGAGATTATACATGCGGCAATCACAAATTTGCCATCTGATACAAGTTATTTGGATGAGAATGAAAATCGCATAAATGAGATGACAAAAATGAGCAGTGTTATTGAAGAATACCGCGCAAAAAATGGTGTATATCCGGCGGCCAACCAGATTGAGAATGTACTTGTCCAAAGTGACCAGTTTGAGAAGGTTCCCGTTGATCCGCAAAGTGGACAAGTGGACAAAAACAACAAACGATTTGACTACATTTACGCCGTTTACGACAGCATTGCAGGTGAAAACACCGTCTACATTCTTTCCGCACTTTTTGAGGACAGCAAGGGCTTTGGCTATCCGTGGACCGTGGGAGAAAACACCAAAAATTATGCCAACTACCGCGCATCTAAAGAGAGCAATATCAAGGTGATTGGCGGGAAAGACGACTAAACGCAAAAATTATGGCCTTTTCTTGGGACAAATTGGACAAACCTATTTTGGCTTTGGCGCCCATGTCCGGCTACACGGATTCGGCATACCGCAGGCTCATTAAAAGCATCTGCCCGAGCGTGATTTGTTTTACGGAATTCACCAGCGCGGACGGACTTAAATATGAGAGTAAAAACACCTTAAAGCAGCTCGACTTCTCACCGCTTGAAGAACGCCCCTTGATTGCACAAATCTTTGGCAAAAAACCTGAAAGTTTTGCAATTGCGGCAGAGCATGTTAAAGAGCTTGGTTTTGACGCAATAGACATAAACATGGGCTGTCCGGCCAAAAAAGTAGTCTCTAGCGACCACGGCAGCGCCCTCCTTGGAAACCCTGATCTTGCCTTGCGGCTTGTAGACAGCGCTGTAAAAGCGAGCGGCCTTCCCGTGTCTGTAAAAATGCGCGTGGGAATCAAGGAAGTAGACATGAAATTTTTAGTAAAATTTTGCTGCGCCCTAGAGAGCGTCGGCGCTTCCCTCCTAACCCTTCACGGCAGAACGGCCAAGCAAATGTATACGGGTTCTGCCGACTGGGAACCGATTTATGAGGTTAAAAAACATGTAAAAATTCCCGTCCTTGGCAATGGAGACATTCGCAATGCGGACGACGCAAAAAAGAAACTTGGAAATTTGGACGGCGTAATGGTGGGCCGCGCCACAATTGGAAATCCGTGGCTCATGGCGGAAATTGCGGCGGCATTCTCAGGCGCCTCTTACACCGCACCCACTTCTTTCCCTGATAAAGTGCCATATTTTATTCGCCACGCGGAACTTTGCGTGGAAACAAAAGGTGAAGAAATTGGCATGAAGGAAATGCGAAAACACTTTGTGTGGCTCTTACGCGGCTTTGAAAATGCCAGCCTGTACAGAGCGGAAGTGGTCAAAATTTCAACCTTAAAAGAGGCTAAAAAAATCCTTTATGACCTTGCGGACAAACTCAAAAACGCAAACCCTGTGGAAACTCCTCAGAACACTCGCGAAGTATAAAGGAGCGGCAATGGTTTCCCCCGCTTTGACGCAAGTTGAGCACGGCGGCGAGTGGAAAAAAGTGGACGCCGCTCCTGTAAACTCGGAGGAATTTTACGAACAAATTGAAAACACTTTTGGCCCGCGCATTGCCGATGCACTCACGCAGGGACTTCATCAAACTTTTGAAGCGCTCGGTGAAAAATTTTTCCTGTCCTTGGCTGAAAACACCACGGGCGGAATCTTAAAAATTGAATTTTTAGAGCCCCTCCCGCCAAAAGAACTTTGGCCAAGTGCGGTCACGGACTGGATAAACTGCGGTGGATTTTTGGAACTCGAAAACCCCGAACTTTATGCAGCAATAATGATGCATTTATCTGAAACTTCGAGCGGCCTTTTAGTTTCACTGGAAAAAGAAATAAAGTATGAACTTGTGCGCACGCACAAACTCGCAGACTACTCCGCCGAACACTCAACTGGCAGCCTCGTACACCAAAAAGAATTTGGTCTTCACTTTTTAAGTCTCAAAGAAGCCATTTATGAAGCCGAGAATTTGCACGTGCAAACACTTGGGATTAATGGCTTCACTCTTACGGAAAACGAGAAAGACGCACTGAAAAAACTATCTAAATTTCATCCGGTGATGGTGGCCACGTAAAAATAGTGTTGTTGGAGCTCCAACACACCAAAATTAACCTGTAAAACGGAATCGCTATTTCACATTATGCCAAATGTGAGACTAAGCTTTGAGAGTTTTTAATTTGGCAAACATGAAAAAATACGCATCATAGACATCAACAGTTGGCGAATCAAAATAGAAAAAACAAATACAGGCCGCCACGAAGCGTGACAGCCTGCGAATGCACCACCATGGTAGCAAAATTTTAGAACTACAGTCAATATTTACAACAAAAAAACATGTTGTCACTGCTCCAACAACACAAAAGCAACCTGAAATCAAACCTTACAAACATGTTCCTTATGCGCCTCTGTGAAACGCGCGAATATTCGCCGCGGATAATAGAGCATTACCTGCACACAATCCAAAAAATGAAAAGGGAAACCGTTTTTTTATTTCTTTCTGAGAACAAAAAAATAAAAATTTTCACCAGCGAAGATCTTAGCGACTTTTTCCCGGGAAGCACTTTTACCCCCGAGCCCCTACTCAACACTCTTGCACGTGCAAAAACCACACCACAGACGCCCTTCTTTGCCCGCCAAACAAAAGGCCACTTGCTTCCAATAAAACGCTACAGCCAATTTGAAGATCGCACACAAAAAACTCACATAAGTCCGCTGGAAAACTTGCTGCCGATTTTGGCAAGAACGGAAGGCGCGTTCGTGCTCATAACTCTAACACCTGTGAAAGACCGCACACGCCGTAAGGCGCTAAAGAAAGCCAAAAAACCGCACTTTGAGCCCGAACGCGCCTTCGACAAATGGGAAACTTACGGCTGGTTTTCCTTTCTAAGTCTCCGCGCACTTCTGGGCCCGCTCATACGCTACAACTTACAAAAACCGCCGGAAAATTCCTCGTCAAAAGCGCCGCAGGAACAAACCGAATCCCTCCACGAACGCGAGGATCCCCGCAAAGCCGTCCTGGACAAACTTTCACGCCCGCTTTTCCGCACACAAATAATCCTTTCACACAATTTTGAAAACTTTTTAAGCGGTTTTACACTCCCCTACTTAGGCCAACTCAAAATCTCAAAAAAGCCGCAAAAAATGATTCTTAGCGCGGAAGAAATCGCAAGCATTCTCTCCCCGCCAAACGCTCGCACAGCCGCACCATACCTTGAAACGGAAAAGTGCGCTTTCCTCCCCGCGCCAAGCTCACACCCTCTAAGCCTAACTGAAGAAGACCGCAAAAGGCATCTCTACATTGTGGGGAAAACCGGCATGGGAAAGTCCACAGCAATCCTAAATATTTTTCATGAAGACGCTCTTCTAAACCGCACAATAATAATCTTAGACCCCCATAGCGACCTCATTGAAGACGCCCTCAAAATCACCCCCGCGCACCGCCAAAAAGACATAATTCTCCTTGACCCCACCAACACCGAAAATCCACTCGCCCTAAACCCGCTTGAGCGCGCCGAAGATGAAAGCGCCAGTCTTAAGACAAGCGCCCTGATTGAAATTTTTGAAGTACTTTCGCATGGCAGTTGGGGCCCCCGCCTCGAGTATATTTTAAGAAACGCCTTGCTACTCCTCACCCTCAACAGAAACACCACTCTTTTGGACCTCCCCCACCTCCTCACAAACCCCACAGTTTGCAAAAGATTTTTAAGCCAAGTGCATGACACAGAACTTACACGTTTTTTCACGGAAGAATTCCTAAATCTCGATTCAAAAACCCGCCAAGAATACATCTCGCCAATCTTAAACAAAGTCGGTCCGCTGCTTTCGTCGCCACTCACCAGAAACATCATTGGCCAGCCAAAAAGCAAATTTAATTTTGCTGCCGCTTTCCAAAAAAAGTCGATAATTTTGATCCCTCTTCCAAAGAGCCGCTTAGGTGACGACTTTTCCCGCATGCTCGGCATGGTTTTCATCTCACTCATACAAAACGCCATTCAAACTCGCGCCGCAAACCTGCAGAATCGCAATTTTGTCTCACTCATTATCGACGAATTCCAAAATTTTGCCACGCGTACGCTCCAAACTATGCTCGCGGAATCGCGCAAATACGGACTGGCACTCACAATCGCAAATCAATATCTAACTCAACTTCCGGAGGAACTTTCAGCGGCCGTACTCGGAAACGCAGGATCAATTTTGAGCTTCCAAGTAAGCTACGAAGATGCCCAAATTTTAGCCCCAACCCTCGGCGTAACGGAAGAAGATCTCTGCGGCCTCCCTCCCTTCCAAGCCTATGCAAAATTCTTAAATCAAAACCGCGCCATGCCCATTTTCAGATTGGAGACCCAAAAAATTGCGCAAAAAAATCAGCCGGACTTAGCCTCCATCCGCGCCCACTGCCAAAAACAGGTCAGCCGCCCCCTCTCCCTAGTTGAAGAAAAGATAAAAAACAGGTATAATATAAGCAGAAAGAATAATCCACGGCAACTCAAGTAAAATGAAACAATTTTGTCTAACGGTCCTGCTCACCCTCATAATTGGCTTGCACATGCCACTTTTGGCATTAGCTGCCGGGGATTCAGCCCCACCGGCAGATACCACCACACCCTCAACTACAACAACCACTCCTGCCACAACCACTCCTCCCGCAGATGAAAATGCCTCGGACAATGGCTTTGATGTTGGCAATTTGCTTACCGTCCCAGACAGCAGCGGAAAAGACACAGGCACTTCCATTTTCGACTCTCTTTTTAAAACCGCCGACGCAGATAAAACAGATGCCATCGACTCCCCAATAGTCGCCGGAGTTATGAGGATCATAGACATCATGCTCCTCCTCATAGGAACCTTTGCCTTTGTAACACTTTTTATTGGTGGATTCTTCATGCTCACATCCACCGAAGAAAACGGTATTGAACGAGCAAAAACCATAATCGCCAATTCATTAATCGGCCTTGTGCTTGCCTTCATGTCATATTTCATAGTCACTTTTGTCCAGTCGTTTTTCTACTAAAAATTCACAAAAAATGCGCCGCTTTGTTCTCTATATTGTACTCACCCAAGTAGTCTTGGCACTCCTTATGCCGACTGCACTTGCAGCTGATGAAATGACTATGGGATTCTGCCAAGGTCCACACTTGGAATACGATATTCTAGATGTTACCGTCCAAGAATCATCCACCTCATCAAGCACCACTGATACTTCGGAAGAAACCGTAGTAGACACCAGTAAAGAAAATGCAGGAGAGGTGGATCCGCTTAAAAAAGACCTATTACTTGACGACTTTTATGAAAATGAATACAAAAAGACTGTAAAGTATTCCGAATTGGGAAAAGACACATGTGGAACTGCGGAAAACTCAACCACAGGTTACCTTGAGAAGGGCGACTGTTCACTCGAAGGAAAAATCGTCACGGAACTCGTTGAATTCAACGCCTCAAATATAACTTTAGACGAAGACAATAAAGTTGTAACCGTATACGCAAGCTCTTGTTGCTTGGTTGGTTACATGGGACTTAACTCTGACATGGAAGATGAAATAAAATGTGACGATGTCCGTACTGTCTACTCCACAGATTACGTCGGTTGCACAATGAATAACCCCGCTCCTTGTGAAAAACGCACATGGATTATAGGGACTTCCGGAATGAGCTTACTGAAACTTACAGTAAAATATCTTTACGTGTGGGCTGCGGGGATAGTTGGAACTGTGGCGCTTGTAACAATAATCTACAACGGTATAAAAATTTCTCTCTCCGGCGTAAGCGGTGATGTATCTGCAGCAAGAGATAAAATTCTTCAAGCCATAATGGCCATTGTACTTCTTTTCCTATCCAGCTTGCTTCTCTACACAATAAATCCAACTTTCTTCGGCTGATCAAAATTCTTTATGAAAAAATTTCTACTCGGAGTAATAGTCGCACTGATTTTGTTCCCTGCAATTGTAGCCTCGGCTGATGATGCTGCAACGCCACCTACTACAACTGCAACGGGTACTACCACCACGCCCGCAACAACTACCGTAATGCCAAACATTCCCCGTTCCGACTTTCTTCCGGGTGGAGAAACGGGCGTAGACGGAGGCGATTTTCAAGATTATCTACTGCTTACAGGCATCCCGCGCGTAATAAATATTGCCATAGGAATTCTTGGCATAGCGGCCTTTATAGGCATTTTGATCTCAGCCATAACAATGCTCACAGCATATGGCAGTGACGACAAATTGGGTCGTGCAAAAACCGCATTAAAATACAGTTTGCTCGGCTTTTTTATAGTGATTTTCTCCTATGCAATTGTATCTATTGTAGTATCCATTTCTCTGCCAAAAGAGGAGGATGCTGACCCCGATACCAATACCGGCACTTCTTTCATGGAGCAATTTGTCCCAACCGCCTATGCAGTAGCCGCGGACGACATAAATATCCTCCTGCCATCCGAGCATGACATGATTGAAAACCATGACGACCAAAATCGTGTCAGCCTTCCAAGTGGCAACATTTTAGAAGAAATGTTACCGGCACTTATCACGAATATTATGTACTTGGTTGCATTCCTGATCTTTATTGCATTTGTATACGGAGGAACCCTAATGGTTATAGGCAGAGGCAATGAAGAAGAGGTCAAAAAAGCAAAAAACATCGTAATCTATGCAGGTATTGCACTCGCAATGATTTCACTGGGCTACGCAATTATATATGGCATAGCCACTTTAAAATTAACTCAGGATTCCGGATCCACAGCGGACGATGTATTCACGGAAAACACAGATACCGGACTTTAACCGCACAATCTATCACATGCAAAAAACCCTTAAAAAAATTCTTCTCACAATCTGCGCCGCAACCGTATTTTTCATGCTGTGCCAAACGGCACTTGCTCTTACTTTGGACCCAACAATCAAACCCACAAATCTTCCGTCGTATGAGATCCCTGAGACAACAACAATAGATTCAGACCATCCGGAAACAGCTGCAACACAAACCATCATACTTTTTGTGGGGAATCTTCTAAGCAAAGTTTTGCTTTTCGTTGGATCGATTGCAATTATTTTCTTAATAATCGCCGGTGCAAACTACATACTCGCATTCGGTAAAGATCAAAGGATTGAGGCGGGAAAAAGGGGTTTAACGTGGTCCATTGTTGGATTGGCAGTAATAATACTTTCTTACGCCATAGTACAGGGGGTTATATCATTACTTTTACAAGTAGACTCAAGCGCGCAAACCGTGTAGTATCTTCACGAATTAAAACTTAATAACCCATATCCATGCGCAAATTTATTACTTTAACGTTGTTTCTTGCACTCTTTTTGAATGCCTGCGGGACAGATTCTCAAGCCGAAAATGCCGGAAAAGCTATGGCTGAAACCGCCTGTTTGCTTTTTAGCAGTAATGGCGACTTAACTAATTTGGAAGGCGAAACTACCTCCATCATGACAAAATACGGATGGGCAACAGCGGCAGATATAGATACATACTTGACCTCTGTTCGTGGCACTGAAGAATTCAATGAAGTAACTGTTGCCGCCCGCTCACATCTTGAAGAAAGTTGCGGAGAGGCTTTAACGGCTAGCGGTGTTAGCGCGGAAGAACTCGCAAATGCAATGACTAGCGAGTGATAGCTTAAAACGCACAACTACTTTTCCAATGATTCCACAAGCGCCGGAAACAAAACCTCTCCGAGCGTGAGCTTGTCTTCTCCTATTTGGGAAAGAATTTTTTCACTTGTTACAGGGATAATCGGCTTTAGCATTTCTCCAAGCGCCTTACAAATCAAAACCAAATTTCCAAGCACTATTTCCGCTTGTTCTTTGTCTGTTTTCACCATTTCCCAAGGTTTTTTTGTGTCTACATAAAGATTCGCAAATCTTGCCAATGAGACCATAGCTTCAAGTGCTTCTTTTATACGGAAGGCCTTAAATTCCGCATGATATGTATCCCAAGCTTTTTTGATTTCCACGTCAACTCCATCAATTAACCCGTTCGACTTTGGCCTTGCCCCCTCAAAATTCTTGATTGCAAGCGTCATAACACGCCTCACCAAATTACCGATTGTATGCTGAAGTTCGTCTTGATACAAAGCACGGAATCGCTCCTCGGAATAGTCGCCATCATCATCACTTGGAATTTCACGCAGAAGATAATAACGCACACTATCCACTCCGAATTTTACAAGAATTTCCATTGGATCCACAGTATTTCCCAGCGACTTGCTCATCTTTTGCCCATTATGCGTTATAAAACCGTGCACATAAATTGCCTTTGGCAAAGGAAGGCCGGCCGAAATCAGCATGCCAATCCAAATTCCGCAGTGAAAACGGATAATATCCTTGCCAATCAAATGCACATCGGCCGGCCAAAGCTCCCTCCAAAGCGGATCATCATCTGCAAAACCAAGCGCCGTTAAATAATTTGTAAGCGCATCACACCAAACATACATAACTTGATCCGGCTTGCCGGGCACCGGAATTCCCCAAGAAAGAGTCTTCAGAGGACGCGAAAAACTCACATCTTGAAGCCCGTCTTTCAGCACGGACAAAAACTCATTTCTACGTGACTCCGGCAAAATTGTAAGCTCACCTGAAAGCACTTTTTCACGAATTTGATCTGAATATTTTGATAAACGAAAAAATAGATTTTTCTCTTTTAAATGAGTAAGGGGTTTCTTATGAATTGGACAGAGTCCATATGAAGCATCGCTTCCGGCACCATCTTCCGTACTTTTCTCCGCATCCTTATCCAGCACAAAAGTTTCACAACCTGTGCAATAATTTCCTTCGTACTCTTTTTCATAAAGATCGCCGGCCTTTTCAAGCATTTCCCAAAACTTTTGTGCACCACGCTTATGTAAATCACTTGTGGTGCGGAGAAAGTTGTTATTCCGCGCGCCGAAGGCGCGCGTCATCTCTATAAAAGTCGCTGAAATCCCTTCTACAAATTCCGCCGGGGCAACGCCTTTATCCTTGGCAACTTGCTGAATTTTACTCCCGTGTTCATCCGTTCCTACAAGAAAATACACATCATCACCAATCATTTCATGATAACGCGCAAGCGCATCGCCCTCACAAAGTTCAAGCGCATGCCCCATGTGCGGAGCCGCATTCACATACGGAATTGCATTTGTAATATAGAATTTACTCATGCTGGAATTCTACCGCCCCAAAACCGAAAAAGGAATGTCTATTTTCACAGCCTCTCCAAATACCGGCACGCCGCTCTCTTCCTCTTCGTTAGATAGCGTATGATACAAAACAAAGTCGAAAACAGGGAAATTTTCCCCCTCACGCACAAGCGTTACAATTTCTTGTCTCACATTTTCAATCTGTGAATCGCCCTGTGAAGCCAGTTCGCTGTACTCACAAACCGCCACACCCGTCCCATGGAATTTAACATAAATAATTGCATCGGAGTCCCCCGTCACCACATTCGTGATCACTAAATAATTATGACTATGGTCGGCCAAAAATTGATCAATTGGATAAACGGAAAATTTGGCATCAAAACCGCCAAGAACTTTTCCCGACTTCAAAAATTTCCCACTTGTATAGCCGTCAAGACCGGCAACAGGCAAATCCGTCCCAAACAAAGTCGGCATTTCAGCCGTATTTCGCCCCGCCGCAAGCGGGATATATTCGCTCAAAGCCTCCGTTTTAGTTCCTTCCGCAAGCCCTAAAATTTTCCACCTTAACACATCAAAAGTCGGCACGGGAATAAGCGGCACACCATCTTTATCACCCACATAAAATTCCGTATAAAACCCTCCGATCTCTTCAACATTTCCACTTACATCCGTCTGATAAAACAGCGGAATTTGTATTGACTCTCCAACTTTTAGTGCACGGAAATCGCCTTGTCCGTCACAAGGGAGAGTAAGATCGCCTTCAGAATCGCGCGCTACCAAATCAAGCCCCCCAAGCACGCTGCTTTCCGCTGCATATCCAGCCAACTCCGCCTCAAACCCAGGCAAATTTTCCTCGGTACCAAGCAGCCCCAATTCCATCATCCCTTCAGCCGTATAAGCGCTCTGCGCACCCGCGGTAATTGCCCTCACTGTGACCGTATCATGCAAAACCAGCACCGCCACGGAGATAGACACCAAAATAAGCATTGTCATCATAAAAAATGCCAATAGGAGCGCACTCGCCTTATGATTTTTCACCATGCAATTTTTCAAACAAAAACTCATAAAAAATTATTTATAATAACGGCTCGTTGCCGCAGTATGTAAACTTACCGAAACTTTTTCTTGAACCCTGCCGGGCATTTCCATTGTCATGTCTATACTTATAACAGGTTGAAACTGGACATTGTCGACTTGTTTGTTCTCATCCTCGTACGGATCCACGGACGGGAAAATTTTGAACTCCAAATAAGACACTTTTGCATTTTCCGAGTTGAGCTGAATGGGATCGCTATAGCCATCAAGCGGCGCACCACTTGTGCTATTGAAAGCCTGCAATTGCACCATTTGTGCATCGCTATCCCAAGAATAAACAAAGATATTTTTTTTATCGGCGCTAAGCAAATAAAGATTGGCAGTCTCAATATTTTCTCCATTCACTGAATCCTTATACGCACTATACGCAATACGATTTTCTTTTACCGCGGAACTTAATTTATCCATTATCCCTTGCTCTTCCATAAGGAGAGCTCTCACCACCAAAGCATCTTGATCCGCTCTGTGGAATGCCAAATAAGCCGAAATTGCAAACCCTATAAAAATTGTAAAAACGGTGATTGCAATGATCATTTCAATCAGCGTAAATGCAGCCATCTCAGCTCGCCTTGCACCTTTTTTTAGTCGACTTATTGCCATGCTGTTAAATAAGTTGAAAGAATAAAATTGCGCGTAATCCCATGCTCCTGCCATTCCACTTTTGAAATAACTTCTACTGCACCTTTACCACTCACGGCAACTTCGCTACTATCCAAAAATTTGTAAGTAAGACTGCGGACAAATGCAAATCCTTCAGGTGTTTCAATAGTCCCATCCGCCACATCGGTAGACAATTGAAAACATGGCTCCGTACTCGAGCAATCCATAGCCACCAAATAAAAAGTTTTCTCACTGTCCGAGCTGTCAGTGTGGATATCTCCTCCCCACATGGTGCCAAAGTCCCACGAATAATTTTGTAGCCAATTTGAGTCACGCATAAAGCGAGCCGCCTCAAGCCCCTCCTCCGCATAATAAAGCGCTTGCAAAGAATGAGTATTTCTTTGATTCGCAAAAAGAGTTGTAAGTACAAGCCCGCACACAGCGGTCAGCACCACGGTTGTAAGCGTGATTGCAATCAGAGTTTCTATAAGAGTAAAAGCTTTATTCTTCATTGTCCAAATTAGCAGCTAAAGTTACCACTCCGGTCATATAATTTAAATTAAGCGCCATCCCAAACTCCTCCCCGCCATTTTCGAACCTGATTACTCCATTCCCCGTGAGCTCTTGCCCCTCCGCCGTATAAAATTTGAGCGCCCCATCCGGATGGCTAAAAATACTATAAACCGCATCCTCTGAAACATCACCAACAGTAATCCCACCAACCACGGCACCACCCGAAGAAATTCCGTAAATTTCCTCTGTAAATTCATCCGTTTTGCACCCACCCGCACCGTCTTCGCCACCCGCACCATCGTCCTCGCTTTCATACGGCCCACTTACAAACACAGGCACTGCACCAACCTCAAAAAAAGCGCCTTCACACAAATACGCACTCTCCTCGCCGGCCGCCGCGTCCTCTGAAATTTTACCCGCACGCACTTCCGCCTGCGCCTGCGTCATCATTGCAAGTGACTTATCCGCCAAAAAAGCAAGCTGCTGTTTTTCCCGCACACCATTAAAATTCAAAATCAAAATGGACACTAAAATTCCCGCAATTGTAATTACCACCAAAAGTTCTATGAGAGTGAAAGCCCGCGCTGAAACCGGACTGGTTTTTTTCACGATACAAGGGTTGAAAGTGAGAAAATGGGCCCGAGCAAAGCGAGGGCCAAAACTCCCACGCAAACTCCAACAACAACTATCACAATCGGCTCGAGCAACGTTGTGAAATTGGTAAGAGCAGCTTCAACTTCATCTTCATAATGAGTCGCCAACTTTTCGGAAATGGGCCCCAATTTCCCACTGTTTTCGCCCACGGAAATCATTGCCACAACCGTTTCAGGAAATAAAAACGGCGCTTTTGCCAGATTGTCGGCAATTTTTTCTCCTCTTTCCACGCCTGATTGGAGTACCAACAAAAAGTCCTTATACAAAGTATTCCCAACCGCACCGGAAGAAATTTTTATTGCCTCATGAATTGGCACTCCGGCCTCAATAAGCAAACTTAAAATCTGCACAAATCTTGCCACGTTCAACTTGCGAACCAAATCACGCACAAAGAAAAGCCGCAAACTGAATCCATCGAACCATCTCTTCCCGTTTTCCGTTCCAAAATAAAAAGATCCCACCATCACCGCCGCCACAAGCAAAATAACGCCAAGCCAGAAATAACTCATCATCACCTCTCCAAATCCGAGCACAAACCGCGTAATGAACGGCAACTCGGAATCCGCCTGCGTAAAAAATTCCTCTATCTTTGGAACCACCACTGAAATCACAATCATTCCGGACGCAATCAAAGCCACAATAACTGTGGCCGGATACATAAGCGCGCCTCTCACTTTCAAATAAAGCGCATGCGTTCGGGCCGTTCGCGTGGACAATTTAAACAAAAGATTTACCAAATTCCCAATAGTTTCTCCGCTGCGGATCACACCCGTTTCCGACTCTTTAAAAACATCAGGAAATTTCATCATCGACTGGCTGAGTAGCTTCCCCCTCTCCACATCATAAGCCAAAGTATTTATCACCCTGGCAAATCTGGGATGAGTGGTTTTTTTAGACAAAACTTTTAATGATTTCATGATTGGAATTCCCGCATCAAGCATCACCGCAAGCAAATGAAAAAAGTACGATTTTTCCTGCACCGAAACTTTTTTTCTGTCTATGAAAAAATCATTTACACGGACCGCAAACGGTTGCGCGGAAGAATTGTAGACACCATAGACAACCGTGGTCTCTTTTTCGGATTCCCGCATTAAAGAAGGATTCTCCTGCATTTTAATTATTGATAATAAGCTTCAATGGACAAATTTGCGGAAATTCCGGTTTCGCTGGTGCGCTGAATCCCAATGGATTTCACTCTCATCAATCTTTTTGCCGACTCAATTCCGGAAAGCAAAGAAATTACTTTTTTATACTCGCCGGACACATTAACATTTGCCGTTAGAGTCTTTCCAAAAGCCTCGTCACTACCCTCCGTAAAACTTATTGCATTAAGCGCAAAACCGCTTGCCTCAGCCAAATCCGTGAGCTCCAAAATCATGCTGTCTTGCGCCGTTCCAACCGGCAAAGCATCAAGCAGCGCTACTTTTGCAGCCTCACTTTTAGCCACTTCATTGGACAAATTTGTAAGCTCATTATATTCACTGTCAAGCACGGAGAGCTCCCCTGCCGCCGTCTCTTTTTGCGTCTTCAAAGCCGTAATATCATCTCTCATTGGTAACACAAAAAATGCCGTAGCCGCCGCCATAAGCAGCATCAGCAGAACAAAAATCAACTGAGAAGAATTTCCTTGTTTCATTTTTCACTGAAGTTAACTTCTAAATTAAAACTGGTAACGCTCTGCCCGTCGCTTGTAATTCCACTTGTGAGCGAAGGCACAAACGCGCCCTCAAATTTTTCGCTCTTATTCATGTCCGCAATTAACCCCGCAACGGAAGAAAAGCTATCCGCCATTCCGGAGATCTGAATACTTCCGTCCCCACTTGCCGAATATGTACTCAAAAACACTCCAACGGGAGTAATTCCGTCAAGTCCTCCAAAAACTTTGGACCAATAAACTGTGGCATCTTTAAGCTTATCCTTGAGTTCCTGTGCCGCAAAAAGTTCGGCAATCTTATCTTCTTTCAAAGTGTTAATTTTGGTTGAAAGCTCCTCTTTGTCTGCCGCAAGTCCCTTTACGGAACTCGCCAAATTCATCTTTTCAAAAACCAAAAACATCGAATATAAAAGAAGAAGCACAAATGCAAAGACCACTAAGGTTGGCAGCAGCCTGCGCTCCGGCGGCGTAAATGTATTGTCCATGTTGGCGTAAGAAGATATTCTTTCTGCGTGAACTTTACAGTGATAAATAACGGTTTTCAATGCTTAAAATGCGGCCACAAAAACCTGCCGCTTGAAGGTTCTTGCCGTAATCACTGCACCGCCTGTCTCTATTCTCGGCATGTGGATGCGGTTTTCCCGGGTGACCGCGCCTCCAATTGCCAAGGCCTTATGGAGCCCATTTCAGTCACCAAGTCGGGCAAAAAAGGATGGATTCTCTTGCACAAATGCCAAAAATGTGGCGAAACAAAATGTAATAAAATGGCGGATGATGATAATATGGTGCTTGCGGCGGATTTAAGTCGCAATCCCATAGCACCCCAAAAACCATGAAACTTACTCTCCAAACCAAACTTATTCCAAAAGACACGACTGTAATTTTGGGTGTATCCGGCGGTCGCGATTCAATGGCCCTTGCCCACGCGCTCAAAGTAGAGCGCCCCGATCTCAAAATAGTAGCCGCGCATGTAAATCACGGCCTGCGCCCCTCCGCCAAATCCGATGCCGACTTTGTAAAAGGCATGATGCTCAGATGGGAAATTCCTCTTGAAATACTCTCCCCCAAGCCGCCCGTTGACGGCAACATTGAAGAATGGGGCAGAGATAAACGCTACGAATTTTTCACAAAACTTCTCAAAAAGCACCACGCAACTTTCATATTAACCGCCCACCACCAAAATGACGACTTTGAGTCGATGCTGCTTCATTTCATTCGCGGCACCAGGGTAAAAGGCTTGTCCGGCATGCAACTTCTCCGTGAAAACATCCTCCGCCCGCTCCTTTATACCTCCCGCGCCGAGATAGACGCATACACTTCCGTTCATGAAATCCCCTACCGTAACGATCCAACCAATGAAGACCCCGCATTCTCACGGAATTTCCTCAGAAATAAGGTTGTACCGGTCTTAAACCACATGTATCCGGGACTCGCTGAAAAATGGCAAAAACAGAAGCCTTACTGGTTCGAACTCCAAGAAATGCTTGAAAATTCCGCCCAAAATTTCCTGAATGAATTTCTAACAAATGAAGGCCTTTCCCGCTCCGCTTATAAGCGCCTTGGCTTTCCTCTCCGCGCAACCGTCCTTGAACTCTGGTACAAAAAGTCGACTGGAAAAATGGTTGAAGATAGCGCCACTTTGGAGAGATGGGACAACGCCCTCCTAACCTTCACCCCCCGCAAAAAAACCGAATGGGACGGGAAGAAGTTCTTAGTGATGAGTAAGGAGAGAGCTAAGGTTGGGTAAATTGGACGACTATTAATCTTCAGGAGAACATTTCTCTGTAACCGCAGCCCGTTTTGCCAACCATGCAAAAAATTGTTGCACATCCGTGAAACATCTTTCCGGAACTGCAGGGAAAGCACCTCCCGTAAGAGCAATTTCCTCACTGCCTGGAACAGGAATACTCAAAGGCCTAAGATCCTCTAATATCTCATGTATTCTACCTGCAAATGCAGCGCTCCCTTCTTCTAAATCAAATGGTTTATTAGCCAATGGATCATTAGGTTCAAGCTCAACCCCCGTAGACTTATATTCGGGATACATTATCCCTGCATCAAATCTGAAATTACCCTCACAACCCTTCTCCAAACTAACAGTAATCAACACTTTTCTACCTCCATCATCACAATCATCATGAGACAAGTGAACAACCGGGCAACCTCCTTCATCCAAATCAGGATAAAATTCAACATGCCAATCGTTAGAAGGATCATTTTCTTCTGCACGTGCAAGCACCTCTGTAAATGGCATAACACTATCTTCTCCCCCTTTGGAACTAAGGAATCTCCATCTAAACAAGGCTGTAGCAACATTGCCCCATGCAGCATCTATATCGTCAATTGGAATCTCAACGGTACTATCAACCTGATCTTCAACTACACTTCTCAAAACAACTCTACCTTTTCCCTGTAACCTCTCTTCAACGAAATCAATTTCACCACCAACTCCGGTAACTGGGAAAATATCTTTACTCTTTCTAGACCGATTCCTCAAAAAATCTAGTAGCAAATCGCCTGCAGTCAAATTATTGATTTTCATAGGATGAATTTAAGCGTTAAAGAGAACTATTCTACATTGTCTTCCCACTTTGTCAACTCCATCGCTTTTTTAGAAAACTTACGCGTCACAAAGCAATTTCAAGATTGAGTTTACGCCCGGGCGTCAAGTTCACGCCAAAAAGGGATTTTGGCAAGGGCTCCACGGCCGCCACGCCAGCCAAAGCAAGATTGCGCACACCCGCCCCAATGGCTAAAATAACTCTGCTTTAATTTTCCACAAATGACAACTACTCCTCAAAGAAGAGGGCCAAGTCCCCTTGTGACAGTGCTCATAATCGCGCTGTTTCTCTCCGCAGTTTATTCTTTTTGGAATCCGGGGAGCCAAGTGACACCAACAAAAGTGGCCATGAACGACTTTGTTACTGATGTTGAGAGCGGCACAATAACGGAAGTGAAAGTGGCGGACAATCGTATTTCCTACACCCTTGCGGACAAGACCGAAAAATATACTTTCAAAGAATATGGGGAGACGCTGGACGACGTTCTCAAAGAAGTCGATCCAACTATTACAAAAAATTTGCCGGTGGAAATTGTGGACACTTCAGGTAGCGGAATTTGGTGGAATATTGCATCTATACTTATACCTGTTCTTTTGGCAATCGGCTTCCTTTATTTCATAATGCGCGGCGCGGCGAACTCCAATAATCAGGCAATGTCTTTTGGAAAGTCGAGCGCCAGGCTACATGACAAGGAGAAAGAAAAGACCACTTTTGCCGACGTTGCGGGAGTTCAGGAGGCTAAAGACGAGCTACTGGAAATTGTCGACTTTTTGAAAAATCCGTCAAAATACACCTCAATGGGCGCAAAAATTCCAAAGGGCGTACTCCTTATTGGAGGTCCGGGAACGGGTAAAACTTTGTTGGCCCGCGCAGTTGCGGGAGAAGCCAATGTGCCATTTTTCAGTATAAGCGGCTCCGAGTTTGTGGAAATGTTTGTGGGCGTGGGCGCAAGCCGCGTTCGCGACCTCTTCAAAAAAGCAAAACGCAATGCCCCGTGCATAATTTTTATGGATGAAATTGATGCCGTTGGTCGCCAACGCGGCGCGGGAATGGGAGGCGGCCATGACGAGCGCGAACAAACCTTAAATCAGATCCTAACCGAGATGGACGGCTTTGAAACAAATACGGGCGTGATTGTCATGGCCGCCACAAATCGTCCTGACGTTTTAGACCCCGCACTTCTGCGCCCGGGCCGTTTTGACAGAAGAGTTGTTGTGGACAGCCCCAACATGGATGACCGCGAAGCAATTCTCCGCGTTCACTCCAAAAATAAGCCTCTCGCCTCAGACGCAGACTTAAAAGGCCTCGCCCGCCAAACCTCCGGTTTCTCCGGTGCGGATCTTGAAAATGTGATGAACGAAGCCGCAATCACCGCCGCTCGCAATAATTCCCGTGAAATCACCTCAAAATTCCTTACCGAGGCCATTGAAAAGGTTCAGATGGGACCGGAAAGAAAGTCGCGCGTACTCAATGAAAAGGAGAAAGAAATCACCGCTTACCATGAAACGGGCCACGCAATTGTTGGCTACCTCCTCTCCGAGTGCGATCACCTTCGCAAAATCACAATCATCTCCCGCGGCCTCTCGCTTGGCTCAACTTGGTTCATGCCGGAAGAGGACAAACATATTTACAATCGTGAAAAATTCGAGCATGAAATGGCCTCACTTATGGGCGGTTACGCCACTGAAAAAATGATCTTTGGACAGGTTTCCACCGGCCCCTCTAACGACTTGGAACGCGCCACGGATATGGCCCGCCGCATGGTCACGGAATATGGTATGAGCGCCAAAATTGGCCCCACCGTTTTTGGTGAAAAAAACCACGAAGTTTTCCTTGGCCGTGACTTTGGCCATGTGAAAAATTACTCGGAAGAAAAAGCCGCCCAAATCGACTCTGAAATTGAAATTCTTGTTGAAACCGCCTTGAAAACCGCAAGTGACCTCTTGACCTCCCACCGCAAGGAGCTCGACGCAGTTGCCAAAGCCCTAATTGAAAGAGAAACCCTTTCTCTAGAAGAATTTGTAGAGATTTTTGAGGGAAGGACTTCAAAGACCACAGCCAAGGCGAAGACACATAAGAAAATGACAAACTAACGGCAATTCGTGCAAAAATTGCACAAGTTCAAAATAAAAGACTGGTATTCTTTCCTACCGGGACTCCGGTAATTTGACATCACATGTCGTTTCCGGTAAACTCAAGGTGTAAGAAATGTAAATTTGGCATATGAAAATACACATTCCAAACGCCGCATGGCTGAATAGTATAGACACTTTTTTGGAAGGGTTTGACCCTAAAAATCCGGACAAGCTAAAAATAACTTTTCACAAAAAATGGATGTCTGTTCATCCCATGGTTTTGTCTATGATCGCCGCTCTTGGGATGAAAATAAAACCAAGCAATATAAAATGCGAAGAACTTGAGGCAAAATCGTGCCGTTATTTGGAAAGAATGGGCCTCTTTAATTTCCTTGGGATAAAATCCGGCATCAAAATAACAAAACACGAACCATCAGGTAGGTTCGTCCCTCTCACGCAAATAAAAAACCCCGAAGAATTGACTGAATTTATCACGGAAATGACACCTCTACTCCACTTAAAACCAATTCATGCCGAGCCTCTCCGCTATGTTTTAAGCGAACTCATTAGAAATGTTCTTGAGCATTCCCTATCACGCCAAGGGGCAATTGTTTCGGCTCAATACTACGCAAAAAGCAACACCGTCCGCGTGGGCATCGCAGACACGGGAGTAGGCATATGGGAAACTATTAACGAGTCTTACAACCCTAAAAACGACTTGGACGCAATTGAACTGGCGCTCACACCGGGAATCACCGGCACAACAAGGAAAGAGGGCGGTACGGAATACAATGCAGGTGCCGGCCTATTTTTCATTAAATCCATTGCAAGCGTAAATAAAGATTTTTTTGTTATTTACAGCGGAAAAGCAATGTACAAACTCTTAAAAAGAAGAGGCAAAAGAATAATGCTGCACGCCGACCCGTTAAAAGACAGGCACGCCAAAAGAAATAATCTACCTTTTTGGAAAGGCACAGTGGTTGGAATCGACTTGTCACTGGATGCGACTCAAGAATTTTCTCTCCTTTTAAAGCTCATCAATGAAACATACAACGAAGCCATCAGAGAGCGCAAAAAAGCCAAACATAAAAAACCACAATTCATATAAACACCATCAACATGCACATAAAACTTTTTAAATTAACAGGCCCGTTTGCCGAGAATAAAGACATTGCCCGAGATATCCGGCTTAAAAAGCTTATCCCCGCACTGAAAAAACAGGAAAATATTATCCTCGATTTTGAAAAAGTTGAAGGGGCTACTCAGTCGTTCATTCACGCTCTAATTAGCGACTTATTCCGAAAATACGGGAACACTGTGCTGGAGAGTATCCAATTCAAATCTTGCAACAAAACAGTCCAAGGAATCATCACCATTGTCACGGATTACATGCAAGAAAGTAGCGACTAAAGTCCCTGTTGTCACTCCTCCAACACACCAAAATTAATCTGAAAAATGAATTGCGAAGTAGCCATGACGGCGCATGAGTTATAAACTTCTGCGTACTTTATTTGCACACCATCAAAAACGCTAAAAAGAAATTTTTTTACTTTGTGGACGAGTCGGGAGACCCTACTTTTTTTGATGCCGACGGAAATTACATGGTGGGCAAAGAAGGCTGTTCACCAATCTTAATTTTGGGCTTTATCAAAACGGAAAAACCCAAAGTGCTAAGACGCGCCTTAGCGCTTTTAAGAGAAGAAATTAAAGTCGACGACTACCTAAAAAGTATTCCCTCAGTCAAAAAGTCGTCCATAAGTTTTCATGCCAAAGACGACTGTCCGGAAGTGCGAGAAAAAGTTTTTAAACTTCTCAAAACTCTTCCTTTTAAATGCCAATTCATAGTGGCTCGCAAACGCTTGGACGCATTCACAAAAAACGAAGCCCGCTACTTCTCATTCCTTGAAGAAAAAATAAGTTTCATCTGTGACATCTACGATTTTGATAAATATCCACACAACTTCTACAACAAAAACAATCCACTCAAGATATGCAAAATTAGTCTTTCAGGAGCTAGGAGATAAATCCCGCACGGCATGAGGCCGACTTTCACTCCCAAGAGGCTAACTACAAATACATGATAGACGCTTAAACGGGAAAATTCAAGCAAAAATTTCCTTTTTTTCTCCCCTCTTGCCTCCTTCCGCCTCTTGGCCTACACTGTGCACATGACACAAATAGGAATCGGCGAATTGAAACACGCAAAAACCGCAAGCACTTCTACAGGCAAAACACGCGAGGAACCTGTAAGTTTTAACGCGCGACCGCACGAAATGCCCGCGCAGGGAACAAGTGCGCGCGCACAAACCACACAAGGCACGCACGAAGAAGGCCAACTCTCCGTGGACATTTTCCATAAAGAGGACGAGATGACAATTGTTTGCCCCATTGCGGGGGTGAAAAAAGAGGATATTCGCGTGGCAATTCAGGACGATGTCTTAACAATCCGCGGAGAAAGAAAGCCGCTGCTTGAAACTTCTTATGAGAAACCGCTTGTGAAAGAGCTGTTTTGGGGTACATTTTCCAGATCAATCGTGCTTCCGGACCACATAGACCGTAAAAAAATCTCGGCACGCGTTACCGAACACATGCTCATTATACAAATTCCAAAAACGGAGGATTTCAAAACTCGCATTATTCACATCAACGAATGAAACCTGTAAAAAAAGTCGTCATATTGACGGCGGGACTTGGAACCCGTTTTTTGCCAATGACAAAAGCCATTCCAAAAGCCATGCTTCCCATCTTCAATAAACCTGTTATTCAGTATCTTGTTGAGGAAGCGGCGGATTCCGGGATCAAGGAAATTATTATTGTCACCGGCTTTGGAAAACGCGTAATTGAGGAGCATTTCGACCGTAACTACGAACTTGAATACGAACTTAAAGCGCGCGGAAAACAAAACCTTATAAAAGACTTGGATAAGCTAATTTCACGCATAAAAATTGTTTTTGTTCATCAAAAAGACGCGCTTGGGGACGGGCACGCGCTTCTCTGCGCCGAACATCTCATAAAAAATGAACCTTTTGCCGTACTTTTTGGTGATGACATTATAGATTCGCGCGTGCCCGCACTAGCGCAACTCCTTGACGCATACCATAAAACCGCTTCGCCCATCCTCTGCGTTGAAAAAGTGGCAAATAAAAAAGATTTGCAAAATTACGGTGTAATTGGAGTATCCGCGGAGTTTGGGAATCTCCTTCAGATAAACAAACTAGTCGAAAAACCTTCCCCGCGCTCCGCTCCGTCAGACTTTGGAATTATTGGGAAATACATCTTAACTCCGGACGTTTTAAAAGCGCTAAAAACAAGCAAAGCCGGCAAGCCGGACGGAGAAAAACGCCTTATAGACGGACTGAATACCCTTCTGAAAAATGGCAAAGACTTGTATGCCCTTGAAGTTGAAGGCCGCCGCTATGATACGGGAACACCCACCGGACTTCTTGAAGCAAATATAGCTTTCGCCAATAAATTCAACAAATCTTCTAACCTCACCTTATGTCCAAAAAAATCATAATTTCTCTCACACTTTTAGTCTCTATCATCCTTTCCGGATGCGGCACGCCTGCAACTGATACGCCTGCAACTGACACGCCGGACACAACCCCTCCACCTGCAACTGTCACAACAAACGAAGATTGGGATTTAATGGACATAAAGGCTCAGGAAGTAACTTGGACGGAGGGAAAATCCACGGGTGCAATAGGACGATTTTACACCACAAAAATTGAAAATCCGGCAACCGGCATAAAAATAGCCACCTACTTATTAACACCAAAAACAGGTTCGGGGCCATTCAAAACAGTCGTTATAATTCCGGGGACAACAAATTCGGGTATAGAAACTCTTTCCGAGCAAAAAGAACAGATCCAAAACACTATAGACAAAGGAATTGCCGTTGTGCTCTTTGACATAGATGGCCGCGGAAACAACGAAGGCACTGAAAATCTCAACGGATTTGACGCTCAAGACGGCCTCATGGCAATCAGCTTAACAGTGGCAAAAAATCCACTCGTGAACAAAGATCAAATGGGTCTAATCAGCCTTTCTTATGGAGTGGCAATGGGCTCCGGAATGGTGGCGCGTTACGCAAATACGCAACCTTTCCTCTGGTATATGGACTGGGAAGGACCTGTTGACAGATACGGAATTACCGGAAATTGCGGAGAAAATGCAAGTACAAAAAACTTCAAAGCTCAACTGAAAAAGAGTAAATCAAACCTTAAAGCCGGAGATCATCTTTGTTCGGAGGACGACTTTTGGTCTGAGCGTGAAGCAGTCACTTTCCTAGCAAAAGTCGAAATTCCTTATCAAAGGATTCAAGGAGAGATTGATCATGGCGGCAACCCGGATAACAGCAAAAGTATAACAGCCGTGAACGCGGCAATAAATGGAATCAGTCCGTGGGTCAGACTAAACAGCGAAGAACCAAACAAGACGTTTGATTATGATGCCCCTCCCACTTATATAGAAGGCTCGACTTCAATCACAAAAATACCGGCCTACGCGGCAGAGCTATTTGAGCTGTTCCCAAGCATTTAGTAGGCATTTAGTCGAACCAACATAATTCTCTATTTTGCCAAGCCCTCTCCCTTGTTTAACAGGTGGTTTTCTGCTATAATGACAAGAAACCTAAAAACAAAAACACATGTCCACTGACGACCTCCTTAAAGACGCTGACAGGCTTAAACTTGATGGCAAACATGAGGAAGCTATTGCCCTCGCCAACAAGATGCTCCTTTCCGACCTCAATTTTGTTGAAGCCTATGAGGAAATTGGCGATAATTACTTAAGCCTCCGCGAATACGAAAAGGCCGCAAAAGCCTTGAAACACGCCCTTCATCTTAAACCAATGAGCCCAAATGCCTTATATCTTCTGGGCTTTTTATATTCTTCAACCGGTGAATTTGACAAATCCGTTGAGACTCTTGAGCTCGCGAACCGTTCTCAACCTCATCACCCTGAAATTTTGAGGTGCCTCGGCTGGTCCATCTTTCATGGTGGCGACAGAAAACGCGGCCTTGTGATCTTGGAACGTGCCAGAGCTATGGCTCCGCGTGACGCTCTGATTCTTTGCGACTTAGCCGTCTGCTACTTAAACGACCGCCAATTTTCAACCACAATTTCTCTTCTTGAAGAAGCTCTCCGTTATGATCCAGCCAATGAAAAGGCAAAAGACTGCCTTGAAACAGCCAAGTTTTTTGACAGGGAATTTAAAAAATTGCGAGAAAGCCACAGTTAGTATAAAATAACTCACGCCCCTTTTAATTGATCGCGCTTTGCTTTTTTTGAGCAAGGTGAGGAAAGTCCGAGCAAGCTAAGGCAGGAAAGCCGCTAACGGCGGCCATCTCCGGATCTAAAAAACCGGATATAGGGAAAGTGCCACAGAGACGAGCAAAATGAAACGCCCCCTCTTCCGTTTTGGAACGGGGTGTCCCTTTTCTCCCCTCGCGGGACAAATTGGATACGGTAAACCCTTTCCCTTGCAAGGTGGGAATGGAGACGCGGAATAAGTCGGCCTTAAGACTCCGAGTCGCCCACCGCACGAACTACGCAGCAATGCGCAGTCCAGAGAGATGATCATGACTGAAAGGAATGACCCGAGCGCAAGCGAGGGATCATCCTTCCAGACAGAACTCGGCTTACAAAGGGGGCTTTTTTGTGTAAAATGGTTTTGTGCGCGCGCACAAGCCGCCGCCTAAACTCATGAAAAAGTCTGAAACCGCATTCGGAATCGCAAGAATTTTGACCGACTTTCTGGCCACGGTGTGTGGCCTGCTACTCGGTTATAAACTGCGTTTTTATGGCGACTTTATACCAGGCATACAACTTGCTTTTTCTCGTGCTTCCGTCCCACCGATTGACACATATATCCGAATGAGTCTCATTTTTGCCGGCTTCCTAATTTTAGTTTTTGGAATTTTTGGACTTTACAGGTTGAAAAACACGGACGGCCCGCTCAAAGAAGTTCTGAGAGTTATAAAATACAGCCCAATTTGGGTGCTTATTATGATGTCATATTTCTTCATTTTGAGAGAAACATTTTTCTCCCGCTTAGTGATAGGTTTTGGAGTAATTATAAGCATTCTGCTAATCTGTTTTATAAGGCTTTTACTCCACAAAATTGAAACCGCTTTCCTTGGACTTGGAATTGGCAAAAGGCGCGTACTTCTTATTGGCGCCAACAAAATAAGTCGCACTATTGCGGAAAATTTGAGATTTGACCCTCACTATCAGATTGTGGGCTACACTTCCGAGCATGGCGGAAAAATTCAGAATCTGAGATTTTTGGGGCCTCTCAAGAGTTTGAAAGGGATAATAAAACGCTGTGAAATTGAAGAGATAATTTTAACAACACAGAAATTGCGCGACTTTGAGGACCACCAGATCTTAAATTTCTGCCAATTAAACCGCATTGAATACCGCTTTGTGCCCGACGTCCTCGAAGTTGAAAGAAGCAATTTTGAGATAAGCCCACTCGCCGGCTATCCGTTAATTCACTTAATGCCAACTCCTCTCGACGGTTGGGGGCGCATACTAAAACGCACTTTGGACATTCTAATAAGCGGCATGAGCCTCATTATTCTTTCCCCCATTTTTCTCCTCATAGCCATCGGCATAAAACTGGACTCGCAAGGCCCTGTCTTTTTCTCTCGTTTAGAAGACGGCTCGCCCGCGCTCCGCGTTGGGCTCGCCGGCCGCAAATTCAAATTTTTCAAATTCCGCACAATGCGTGACAATTCTCACCACTTACGCAGTGAACTTAAAAGTTTGAGCCACCGCACGGGCCCACTCATGAAGATCAAAAATGACCCTCGCATAACCCGTTTTGGCCGCCTTTTGCGCACTACGAGCATTGACGAACTTCCCAACCTTTGGAACGTCTTTAAGGGCGACATGAGCCTTATTGGCCCCCGCCCCCACCTTCCTGAAGAAGTGGCGGAATATGCTGAAAACCACCGTTTTCCTTTGACCGTCAAACCCGGTATTACGGGCCTTGCCCAAGTAAACGGTCGCTCTGATCTCGACTTTGAAGAAGAAGTCCGCTTGGACAGCTTCTACATCAAGCACTGGTCGCCCCTCCTAGACCTCAAAATCCTGTTCAAAACCTTGGTGGTGGTGGTGAAAGGAAAGGCGGCGGACTAGCCATTGACAAATCTGAAATTAGTGCTAAAATTGAGGTCGTTATATCTCAAAATAAGCTTTTATGAGAACATCACCCCTGTTAATTCCAATCGTAATTGCGCTATCAACTGCGACAGCTGAGGCAGTTACAACACCTCAAGTAGGGACTGTTCCACTTGACGAATCCACTGTTCATAACACCACAACAAATGCTGACGAACGTGTCAAGATTGTCTTAGGACAAATGGAAGGTAGCTTCATTCATGATGTTCCCTTCCAATCAGAGAGCGCAGGGACAAAGGGAGCAGTTGTAGAAGGACGGAATGTCAGTATTGTTTCCTGCTCTCCAGCGGCTGTTTGGATGCTACTGCAAGCAACTGGGACAATACCTTCAGATTCTACTTTCGCCAACTTCATAACTCAAGCGGGTAAAAAAAGGGATGCCACTTTGGGATGGACCCATGCAGGTCTTGTACAAGCAGCCCAAGAATCCTACGGAATCACATTGGAAGCAAATGATTTTGGAGATCCTGAAAAATACACCAGTGATGCAGTACGGGGAGAAATGGCACATGACCTCGCAAGGAATCCAGTTGGTTTATCTATTAGACAAATTGATCCTGTCAAAACCGATCCAGCCAACCTTAGTAAACCTCTTTCAGAGACTAAAAATACACACATGATCGTTCTAAAGGGAGCTACGACTGATGCTCAAGGAAATACCACTTTTTATGTGAATGATCCAATCGCTCCATCAGAAACAACCTCTCGTCATAACGCCAATAGCGCCAAGGTTCAGGCACGAGATCTCAGAGTCGGAGTCACTTCCTGGCCAGACGAATTTGTCAAAGCATCCTCTTTAAATAGATGGTTAGTGGTAAATGGGGAGGCGGCGGACTAGCACGGGACAGGGGACTTGATTTGCCACTGCACATACGGTTATCATATACACATGAAAAAAATACCAATCGAATACACTTTTGAAGTAATTTTCACTGAGCAAGAAGAAGGCGGATTTACCGCTGAAGTACCGGATTTACCCGGGTGCATTAGCGAGGGAGACACATTTGAAGAAGCGGAAGTCAATATTGAGGAGGCCATTGACCTTTATTTGGAAACTTTGGAAGCTCGTGGTCTACCAATTCCGGTAAGAAATCAAAACAAAACTTTAAGGATGAGTGTAATCGTCACAAGAGCCGATTCTTTTCAAGCTGTCCATGCCTAAACTCCCTATCATCAAGCCAAAAGAACTTGTAAAAATTTTTAAAAAACTGGGTTTTGTCGACTACAGGCAGAAGGGAAGCCATTTGATCATGATCCACCTGGGAAAAACCAAGCAAATTGTTATCCCTATTCACAACAAACCTCTCAAGAAAGGAACTCTCGCCGGAATTTTGAGACAAGCTGAAATATCCGTGGAAGATTTAATTAAAAACTGCTAAACTGCCTGCACTTAAGCAGTTTATGCTCGTAGAACTCCTGGAAAAAATTGTTGGGACGGTGGAAAGCAAGGCCATAAAAAAGGCGGCGAAGTTAGTCGAAAAAATTAATGAAATTGAACTCGAATATCAGCAAAGACTTACTAATGAGGACATTCCAAAAAAGACTGAGGAATTCCGTGCCCGGGCACAAAATGGAGAATCGCTCGATTCGCTTTTGCCTGAGGCTTTTGCGCTTGTGAAAAATGCGGCGCGCAGGCTCGTTGGCACAACTTGGAAGGTGCGCGGATTTGATTACACTTGGGACATGGTGCCTTTTGATGTTCAGCTGATTGGCGGAATTGTTCTTCACGAAGGCAACATTTCAGAGATGAAAACCGGAGAAGGAAAAACTCTTGTGTGCACTCTTGCGGTCTACTTAAACGCGCTCGCCGGAAAAGGTGTGCACGTTGTAACTGTTAACGACTATTTGGCACAGCGTGACAGCGAATGGATGGGCGGCCTTTATAATTTTCTTGGCATGAGCGTGGGCGTGGTAATTCACGGCCAAAATCCGGATCAAAAAAGAGCCGCGTACGGCATGGACATCACTTACGGAACAAATAATGAATTTGGTTTCGACTATCTCCGTGACAACATGGCGCCTTCCGCTCGTAACCTTGTCCAGCGCGATTTATTTTATGCAATTGTGGATGAAGTCGACTCAATTTTGATTGATGAAGCCCGCACTCCGCTGATCATATCGGCGCCGGCGGAGGAATCCACGGAAAAATATGCGCTATACAATCGGCTCGTAAAAATGCTCTCCGCCGGCGCCGACTATAACGTTGATGAAAAACAAAAAGTCGCCACACTAACGGAGGAAGGAATCCGCAAAATGGAGGATATGCTTGGCGTTGAAAATATCTACACGGAAAAAGGTTTTGAGGAAGTTCACCACATTGAACAAGCCCTCCGTGCAAACGCGCTTTACAGGCTCGATGTGGATTACATGATCCAAAATGGCGAGATTGTAATTGTGGACGAATTCACAGGACGCTTAATGCAAGGACGCCGCTTTGGACAAGGCCTTCACCAAGCAATCGAAGCAAAAGAAGGCGTGGAAATTAAGCGCGAAAGCAAAACACTGGCCACAATCACATTCCAAAATTATTTCCGCATGTATGAAAAGCTCGCGGGGATGACGGGAACCGCAAAAACCGAGGCTGAAGAATTTGCGTCAATTTACGGACTTGATGTAATGCAAATTCCAACGCACAGACCTGTTATCCGTATAGACAAAGCGGACAGCATTTACAAAAACGAGCGCTCAAAATTTCATGCAATTGCAAACCAAGTCAAAGAACTTCGTGAAAAAGGTCAGCCGGTTTTGATTGGTACAATTTCCGTGGAAAAGTCGGAGCGCCTCTCTGTGATTTTGGAGTCTTACGGCATTCCACACAATGTCCTCAATGCAAAACACCACGAACGCGAAGCGGAAATTGTGTCCGGCGCGGGCCAGCGTGGAGCTGTTACAATTGCAACAAACATGGCGGGTCGCGGAACGGATATTAAACTTGGCGAAGGTGTGAAAGAGCTCGGCGGACTCGTAATTTTGGGAAGTGAAAGACATGAATCGCGCCGCATAGACAACCAGCTCCGCGGAAGATCCGGCCGTCAAGGAGATCCGGGAATGAGTCAATTTTTTGTTTCAATGGAGGACGATTTAATGCGTATTTTTGGTGGCGACAAAATGAGGTCGCTCATGGAAAGCATGGGCCTTCCGGAAGACATGCCAATTCAGAACGGAATAATAAGCCGATCAATTGAATCCGCGCAAAAAAAAGTTGAGGGCCACAACTTTGACATCAGAAAACATTTAGTCGACTACGACTCTGTGATGAACACACACCGTGACATAATGTACAAGCGCCGCCGCGCACTTCTCATGGGAGAAAACATGAAAAACGAAGTGATTTTGCTCATGGAAAACGAAGTGGAAAAAATCGTCCTTTCCCATGTGGGAGACGCCAAAGAAATTTGGGAAACAATTTCTGCAATTCATCGTGATCCCGTGGGACCAATCGCGCTTGAATCCTTGACCGGACTCAGCCAAGAAGCGCTCATAGACACGCTCAAAAAATACCTTGAAAAAGAGTATGCGGAAAAAGAAAAAACGCTTCCTTCGTCGGATATTATGCGCCAAGCCGAACGCGCAATTATGCTCCGCGTAATAGACATGTTTTGGATGCGCCACATTGACGAATTAAAGGACCTCCGCGAGGCCGTTTCCCTCTCCGGCTACGGCCAAAGAAACCCGCTTGTTGAATACAAGAACCAAGCCTTCCAAATGTTCGAAGATTTAATGTCCCAAGTGGACCGCACAATTTTGACCAACCTTTTCCATGTGAAAGTAAATGTCCAGTTGGTGGCCCACGAACCCGCCGCCGCGTCTGCTTCCGCATCCGCTACTTCAGGCCCCGCCGCCTCCAACTCTGCCGCAACCACTTCTTTTTCGACTTCTTCCGTCACCTCCCAAAACGCCCTCGCAAATGCAAGCGCCACCTCCCCTCACGCCCCCGGCCGCAATGACCCCTGTCCCTGTGGCAGCGGCAAAAAGTACAAGAAATGCCATGGGGCGTAAAGCTTGTATTGACATTGTCATTACATCAACGGTATACTTAAAATACTCTTAATTAAAACTATGACTACTTTACAAATACGCATTGACGAAAAGATCAAAAGAAATGCCAAAAAAGTTTTTGATAAGATTGGCTTGGACATGAGCAGTGCCATCAAAGTTTACCTCCATCAAGTTGTTATTACTCAATGCATTCCTTTCACACTACTCACGGAAAACGGTCTTACACTTCAACAAGAACGCGAAATACTTAATGCTTCGGAGGAAGCCAAATTAGGCATCAATGTAGACGGACCTTTTGAGACAAAAGAAGAAATCAAAGCTTATTTTGATTCAATCAAATGAAAATAATATTTCATAAATTTTTTGGAAAACACCTTGAAAAACTCACTCCAAAATTGAGAGAGAAAGTAAAGACAACTGTTTTTAAATTTAGGACCAATCCTTTTGATCCCATTCTTGAAAACCACCCTTTAAAAGGTTCCATGCAAGGAAGAAGAGCAATTTCCGTCACTGGAAATATAAGAATTATTTTTGAAGAATACGACGACTACACGCTCGTGCTTATGTTGGATGTTGGAACCCATCCGCAGGTTTATGGTTCTTAATTAAGAAATTTTACAGAAATCGCCCACATGCACCTAACCATCCTCGGCTCCGGAACCATGATGCCCACTAAAAAAAGGGGGCCGTCTTGCTATTTTCTTGAAGTCGACAAAAAGAAAATTCTTCTCGACTGCGGTCATACGTGTCTTGCAAAACTCGTTGCGCGCGGCATAGACCTCCACAAAATCGACATTCTTTTCATCTCGCATTTTCACACCGACCATTTTGCGGACGCACTCCCGCTTGTTCACGCGCGCTTTGTGGACAACCTCTATCACAAATCTCAACGTCCTCGTCCGCTCACAATTTTGGGCCCGCGCGGACTTAAGGCTCGCTGGCGGTTGCTTCGCAAAGTTTTTTGGCCGGAGCCGCATGAAGATTACCCAACTAAATTTATTGAAGGACCCACTCATAGCAACTCCGGCGGCAAGCCCCTAACATTCGGCAAAATCAAAATTTCGCTCTTTCCGGTCCGCCATACCACCTGGTTTAAGTCGACCGGAATAAAAATTTCACATGGCAAAAAATCCTTTGTCTACACGGGCGACATGAACTCAAAAACATCCCGCGCTCCTCTCCTCTCTGCGGCAAAAAACACGGATTTACTCCTTATAGAAGCCGCCACTCTTGCACCCAACAAAACGCACCTCACGCTTGAAGAAGCCACGGAAATTGCCACGCTTGCACGTGCAAAAAAGACTCTCTTAACGCACATCCGCACGGAAAATGCCGCAAAAACAAAGTCGAAATTAAAAGGCCGACAAAATGGCCAACCGGAACTTTCTTTGGCGGAAGACCGTGCAACTTTTAATATCAAATAAATTTCAATTAAAACCATTTTATCCAACAACATGAAATCAAAAATACTCATTATCACAGCCATTACAATTCTTGGTCTTGGCTTAATTTTTGCCACAATTTTCTTCCTAAAAAATCCAATTACTGATCAAGACCACGGCGTGACCATGCAAAATATTGAAGGAACAAAAGATGCCGTCATTTCATGTAATAACAAAAAAATGGCCGCAGATCCACGTGTTGCAGTAATGTCTCCTTCCGTTTATTCGGAATTTCATGGCATTAGCCCCACTCCCAAAGATGGACAATACGTATGGGCTCAACTGAGTAGTCATGGTGTTTCATTCAAAACGCCACAAGAACCCGAATATGACGTGAACTTTTTTGCCGCCTTTGGTGAATCGCTTCAAGGCTCTAGAAACCCAAACGGAGACCCATTCGAGACCACAGACTATGAGGGGAACCTTGTAATAGCCGGCTATTTCATGAACGAAGAATATGGATTTTGCAAAGATCCGGAAAGTAACATTTATCCAACTTTTACCTACTATACAAAACTGGATTTTAAAAAGGCCCTGGATCACTTTGGTTTCACTAACTTCCAAAGAGAAATTATCAGCTCTGATTCAGGCAAAAACAGCTATGAATTGGTACATGAAATAGACAAAAATTCCGGCCAAGAAATCTTGCATTATTACTATGTTTTAGATGAAGGATTTTATGACTTAAGCCTTCCTGCATCTTCTAAAAACGAGGATACATTTAATTACTCTCCATTTGTGGAATCCATGTTGGACAATCTCAATGTTTGGCCATGCATCAACGGAAGTGGTTACCGTTACAACAATGATAACCTACTGTTATTTTGGAATTATGAAATTTTAAATGCAGATAACTTTTGGTACACCGCTCCGGCAGTCGGCATTCGCTTTAAATATGAAGGAAACGAACTTGTCTACTTCCCCACCTCTCCAACCGAAGAAATGGGTCTTGATGCCGAATTAGAACCATTTGTTAAATTGGATCCAAGAAGTCCAAGCTGTATGAGTGATACAGTGGATGGAATTGACACATTAATCGAACTTTATGAAAATCCTTCAGAATTAAATGACTGGATGGATAGAATTGCAAAAGAAAATGACATTTCTGACACCGTGGATTTTGGTGGAAAAACTTACAAACACACTCGAACTACTTTTTTTGGCATTGGCGACTATTACTATCTTGAAAAAAACAACAAAGGCTACCTTTTTACATTCACTTGGGATACGGATGTGCACTCGGACGCATGGAAAACCGCTGTACTCCCACAAGAATATCAAGAGATACTTGAGACAGTGGAGTTTTTATAGATCGGTTAATTCCTCATCCCGCGCTACCATGGCAGCTTTTGCCATCTTACGCATCTTTTCAGTGACTTGCTCTTTTGGCAATTCTTTCAAGTCGGGACGAGTTAGGGCTTCATATTCCTCCACATTCAAAAGCACCGCAACTATCTTGTTATTCATAAATATGAATTTTGGATTCTGCTCCAAGCCATCAAAACACTGCTTGGTATTTCTTCTAAGATCCGTGACCGACACAACCTGTTGTCTAAGCATAGTATGCAAATTTGATGATAAATTTACATACAAACAATACGCTAAATTCAACCAAAACACAAGTCATTTTTGGCAAAATCTCCAACCTGTAAGCAAATTTAAAATTCGATGAAAATTTTAGTATGTTGGAGCTCCAACAACACCTCTACTCCTTCACCTCCTCCAAGTCGTCACCATTTCCGATTATTCCTAAAATACCTATTTAGCCCCATTATCTATCAAAAACCTCCCCAGTCCGAACTTCCTTCGTCAATCATTATCGGAAGCTTTATCTTTTTCTGAAACAGAAAATCATTCGTCGCCACCGTCATAAGATTTTCTCCTGCATCCATTTCCAACGTTCCTGCTTCATAATAATTTCTATGACCTGTTGAATATCCAACTTCGGCGATTATAAATTCAACATCTTTCTCAAAAGTAAAAGAGCTGAGAGGCCAAACCCACGCATCATCATCTATCGTAGTAAAAGTATCACGACTGTTATCAAGCATTAAAACTATCGCCGCATCAGTGGATTTACTCGCACCATAAGGCAATGCTATCGAAGATATTTTATGAGGAATCAACTGCCAATTTCTAATTGTCACCGTAAATCTTACATTGTCACCAATGTTATAAACTTCTTTAACAGGTTCAATCTTCACACCCATTGTAACAAGTAAAGGTTGCGGCATTAAAAAAAGTAATGTCATCAAAACAACAACAATTTTTCTGTTTTTTTTCGACTGACTCTTTGTCCCAAATTTCATACCATAATAGAAAAGAATTGGGAAAAGAATTGCCGTTAAGGCAGCCAAAACAAGCCAAATTCCCAAATCAAAAAGCAGCACAAGCCCCGAAAATTCACTCCGCACCTCGAACCAATCTTTATAGGAGGCATAATCTATTCCAAGGTAAAAAGCACTTAGCAAAGATGCAATTGTAAACAATAAAATGATCCATCTGAATTTTTTCCATTCTCCAAACATTCCAACGCAAACTCCTGCAAAATAAGCGCTTATAATAAATGAAACGAGGGGAGCATACATGCCTATTTTCAGAATATAATATTTCATCAAACCATTCCAAACATCAAAAGACGCTATAAAATTCCCAATGAATAAGGTCAGATAAAGTGCAAGCGCTCCAAGCAAACAGGCTAAAATATTTTTTGCAATTTTAGACATAGGAGAAAATTACACGCAGATAATACATCAAACCTCTCATCCCCTCAAGAATTTGTGCACGCGCACAAGTCAAGAATTTCGGTATGTTAGGACTCCGACAACACATAATGCTGGACAATGCCGCAAGAAACACTAAAATTAGGGCATAATCATTCATAATTACTATGAAAATCGACAAAAAATATCTCGGAAAATGGATAGCCGTAAAAAACGACAAAGTAATAGCAAGTGATAAATCTTTGAGAAAACTCACAAAATCAACGGCAGATAATGCTGTGCGTTTCACTTTAATACCAAAAGGCTTAATCGCAGGATAATGATTTTCCCATACATTGAATTTTTGGGACTGGCGGAAGAAAGAATCTTTCGACCAATGATCCCTCTCACTTTAAAAGTGGGAAAACAAGTTTTTAAATCTTTTGCTCTGATAGATTCTGGCTCGGATTACACAATACTTCCAATCCAAATCGCTGGAATTTTCAATTTGAAACTTGATGATCAACCAAATTACACCGTCCAAGGAGCCGGTGGAAACAGTTTTAAAATCTATAAATCACCAATAGAGATTGAATGCTTGTTACAAAATCGCGCATTCCGCGATATAAAATGGTCCTCTCATGTCTATTTTTCAGAATCCGAGACAGCTCTACTGCTAGGACAAAAAGGTTGTCTTGATAAACTTAAAGTCAAACTCAACGGGCAAGGGAAAGAAGTCGAAATACAACTTTCTTAAACTCCGCTATAAAATCCCACACAAATGACATCAAGCTTCTTCTTCCTCCAATTTTTTACGCTTTTTCTCCTCTTCAAGCCTTTCTGCTTCATCAACTTGTTCTTTTCTAAGAGCAGCTCTTGCCATTTTCACAGGATTACGACACCTTGTTTTCTTTAGAAGATCACCAATGGATTTCCCATGAAAATCACCGAGCAAAAGGCGTATCTCAACCCGCAAATCCTCAAGCGGGATCTCAGGAAAAATCATTTCCCAAACTTTTTCAAAAAACATTTTCTTTGAAATAGACAAGCCAGATGGTTTTATCAAAAACAACCTAAAATCTTCTGCAAAAGACTCTTTGATAAAAAGCCCACTGTTACGACCGTCTTTCAACGCTATAGAATCAGCGTAAGGTGATTCTATAGTAGACTCCAACTGAGTAAGTAAAATGTAGTACTCAAATAATTCCATGCCACCTTCTTCACGAATAAGCCACTTATCCAAAGCATGACCAAGTTCATGTAAAAGTGTTGGGAATACCATTTCGCTATTTCTTCCATGAGTAGAAAGGGAAATCCCACCTGACTTACGATTATAATCACCAAACCAACCATCACCTCCTTTCGGTGGTGCCACCGTCAATTGTGATACCAGAGCTTTTACAACTTGGCCTAACATTTTTCCTTGCAAAATTTCTTCCAATTCTGCCTTTTTTCTTTCCAAACCAGAAGGCGCAATAACTGGCACTGTCTCCCTCCGCTTATAAGCATCAAACTCATCTTTTTTAGGTCCAAAGTCTGGTCTTCCAAAAAACCACGCTTTACTGATTTGACTGACTTGATCGGGCTGTCTTAAAAAACTCTCCCACTGAGCGCTATCACATTGAGCACGTAATAATCTCAAAAAACTTAAACTTGTTCTATGAAAAAAACTTTGCAAATCATATGAAGGTTTTACATAAAGATCTGCTGGCACATTTTCTTCAATAAAAGCTGCACGATCAGGGTCAGTATCTACTTTACCTAAAATCAAGGCGCGAACTCTATTCCTAACTGCATCGAGTTCGTGTCTATGAGGATCTTCCAAGCATCGCCCCAAAACATCTCCATCTCCTAAAATTTGTTGTAGTTCCAAATCTGCCATAAAAGCTATTTGTTGTTCTGTAAATTATAGCAGAAATCACGACAGGTGTACATCAGATTCAACTTGTGCGCGCTTGCCCCGCCTTGGCGGTGGCGCACAAATCACTCCTTCACCTCCTTGGGATCATCGCCATTGTCCACTATGTATTTTTGGTGATCGGCAAGTTTTTGCTCCAAGAAGCGCATTAAACCGCCTGCGCGTGCAGAAAGGCGCTTGCCTTTCGCAGTTCCACGAGAGCTTTCCACAGCCTGCAAAATTATGTCCATTACCAGATGGTAACGGTCGACTTTGTTGACTACTTTGAGGTCAAAAGGCGTAGTTGTGGAACCGCGCTCGCGGTAGCCGTGAATGCTGAAACGCTTGCCATTCACATAAGGCCATAAAATATGCTCAATGTCCGCCGTGTAACCGTGATAATTCACAATGACGGGCTTGTCCGCGGTAAAATATTCGTTCATTTTTGCCTCTATGGTGCGGGCCGGCCACGCGCTGTGCGGATCACCGAGTGAAAGCGCAGTTAATTCGGAAATATTCACAAAACGGATCTTAATTTCCGGCGCAATTTCATGGCAAAGTTTCACGGCTGAAATTGCTTCGCCCGTCATATAATCGCCACAACCCACAACTACAACATCAGGATTTTTTGTGGCCTCTTTACCTGTCACAAAGTCCCATACTGCAATTCCGTTTTTAGCTTGTGCTCGCGCCTCTGAAAGTGTCAAAAATTGTGGCAAATCACGCTTGCCGGCAACAATTGCGCAGATGGCATCCTTCCGTTTTCCCGTTTCCTCAAGCGCCACCAAAAAACTGTTTGCATCCGCGGGATAATAAATTTGGCAAAACTCGCCGTGCTTCTCAAGTAAATTGCTCACAAAACTCGGATTTTGGTGCGAATAACCGTTGTGATCCTGCCTCCAACCCACGCTCGTGAGCAAATAAATTGCGGCCGCAACCGGCTTCCTCCATTTCACGCGGAAACTCTGTTTCAAGAACTTTGCATATTGATCCACCATGCTGGAAACAATGGTCAAAAACGCCTCATAACTTGGGAAAATTGCATGTCTACCCGTGAGCAAATAGCCCATCATAAAACCTTGCAAAGTATGCTCGGAGAGCATCTCAATAACTCGTCCGCGCGGATCCATAAATTCGTCGTTTTTCTCAATGGGCCACATAAACGCGCGACCCGTTTTTTCAAAAATCGCCGTGAGTAAATTCGACTCAAGTTCGTCCGGACAAAACACACGGAAATTTTTTGGATTTTTATCGACTAAATCCCGCAAAAGTTTTCCGCCAATTTTCATACTGCTTGCGCGCACGCTTCCGCGCTCCGCAAATTTCACTTCATATTTTGAAAGGCGCGGAAAATCGAGCGGCTTCAAAAGCGCTCCACCAACCGCGTGCGCGCACATTCCCATCCGCTTTTTCCCCGTGGGCACAAATTCCAAAACTTCTTTTTTTGGCATGCCGTTTTTGTCCACAAGTTCGTGAATTTTGTAAATTTCCAGCCAGTCGGAAATGGCTTCCAAAGCCGTTTTATCCTCTTTTGGATGCCCAACCGGCACCCCATGCGCCCGGAAAGACCCTTCCACGCTATGCCCATGAAAAGTCTGAATTCCTCCCCACCCTTTTGGCGATCTCAAAAGAATCACCGGCCACATAGGCTTTACCACGCCACCTGACCCGCCACGCAAAGCACCTCCAAGCCCTCTCGCTTTTTTCTGAATTGCCCTAATCCGGACATACGCCTCCTCCATCACACCAATCATTTTTTCTTCAATATTTGGCGCCTCAAGAATCAAAGGTTCATAGCCGTATCCGCGGAAAAGCGCCGTGAGCTCACGGTCGTCCATTCTCCCCAAAATTGTTGGATTTGATATCTTATAACCGTTGATGTGCACAATCGGCAAAACCGCCCCGCTCGTTCGCGGATTTAGAAATTTATTTGCGTGCCAAGCCGTTGCAATCGCGCCCGTTTCAGCCTCCCCGTCGCCCACAATTACCGCCGTGATTAAGTCCGGATTGTCCATCACCGAACCATATGCGGTAGACAAACTGTAGCCAAGTTCGCCACCCTCCAAAATGGACCCGGGAACAGACGGCGTCACATGACTTGGAAACGGCGAATGCGGCCAAGAAAAATCATGAATTAGCCGACTAAAACCCTCCCGGCCCCGCCTATATGCCGGATAAAATTCGCCCAGCGTCCCCTCTGCAAAAAGGCTCGCTAAAATTGCCGGCGCCCCATGTCCGGGACCTACCACAAGCAGCATTTTACAGTCATGTTTGCAGATTAAATAATTGAGATTTGCATAAATAAAATTAAGTCCGGGAACCGTACCCCAATGACCCAAAATTCGCTCTTTCATGTGCTCCGGTCTGAGCGCATCTTCCAAAAAATAATTCCCTTTTAGGTACAGCATTGCCGCCCCCATATAATCCGTAAACCGCAAAAACTTCTTCATGGAAGCCAATGCTTTTTGATCCTTTTTTGTCATGACAATGTAAGTTAATGGCGTAGAAACTGCGCAGAAACCCGCGCAAAACTTTGACGACTAAAAGATACCTGAATTAAAAGAATTTTTCAAAAGAAGATTGTAATGAAATTCGAAATCTTGTTAAAATGAAGCCATATTTCATAAAAATAAACTGTATGGATATTCCTGAAGCCAACAAGAAAAGAACTCGACTAAATAAAATGATGATGGATCATAACGACTTTTTCAAAAAATTCGGAATCATGGACGACGAAGTATACAGCGGAAATGCCATACCTAAAAAATACAAGGAATTATCCGGCCTCTCAATCTCAGTATTTTCAAAATGCAATGAATGTATTCTCTACCATATTCAAGGTTGTTTAGCAGTTCACGCAAACAAACAAGAAATTGTTGAAGCTATCAAAATAGGAGTCATCGGCGGAGGCTCAGTCACTTACCCAAACGCAAGATATGCATTCGAAGTCTTGGAAGAACTGAAAAGCTTTTCTTGACTTCATCAACCACTTTTTCTACCATACAAGCAGAAAAGGCTTTCGGCCGTGGTTTATATACCACACATAGCGGAGAGTCTTTTTGTTATTCGCCAAGAAAAAGTCACTTTATAACCTATATTTTTTCTTTAACTTTTCACTCGTCAAATAATTTCCGCCTTTATATTCCGTCCATGCAACCTCAACCGGCCCGTTAAAATCTTTCAAAAGCAAAATATTCCCCTCTTTTTTGACGGTTTGATAATATTTTTTGTCGGCAGTTATAAACACACCACCTTTTTCAATTGCAAGCGCATGATAAAAGGCATCGTAGAAAGAAATGTGCGGATATTTTTTAATCAAATTTTTGCAAATACCAGCAAGCTCCAAAGTCAAATGGCATACTATGAATTTCGACCTAAAAAGGTCGCTCATAAACTGCAAATATTCCTTTGGAAAAAACCGAAGAACTATATTTGAAATCTCGGAATGAAAATGCGCAGGCACAAAAACCATTATGTCTTCATCAGACAAGCACATCTCACGCAAAGCTAAAGCTTTCTCAAGATCTTCTTTCTCGTAAGAAACCCATTTATACACAACTGAAGCGTCCAAAACCAAATTCTTAAGCGCGACCATAGTTTTTTGCTTTAATAATTTCCGCAATTGGAATGCGCAATTTCATCTTCTTGCGCAGTTTTTCAAACCCTTCAAGAGCCTTCTTTTTACCAAACGCATCAAGCGCCCTCTGCACAGCCTCATTCACAAAGTCGCTCCTCTGCCCGTCGGGAATAGTCATCTTAAGTTCCCGTATCACTGTACCGTCCAGCATAAAATTCATTTTTTCTCTTGTAGGTCTCTCAATAACCGCTTGGGGCATAAAATAGGTGTAAGATTATTACACCCAAAGTGTACTCCTAAAGCATTTGTGCAGTCAATATATTTATACGCAACATAAAAGCCCTCCGCTAGCTGTGGTTTATGAACCACGGGCCGAAAGCTTTTATGTGCAAAGTATACTATAATAGTTATACTGAAAACAAGATTAACCTTAAAAACTACAATGAAAGATAAAATCATAGATACACTTTCAATCATTCCTTTGGCAGCCGTCTTGGGGCTGGACATTTTGTTTAGGAATCAGTTCAAAGGCGGAATTTTTCTCCTCATAACCGGAAGTTTACTTGCAATTTTTGGAGCGACTGTTTGGCTGATTGGCAAAACAACTTTAGGCAAAAATTTCACCATATTGAGATGCCCAAAAGAGTTGGTGACAAATGGCATCTATTCAAAGATCAGACATCCAATGTATTACGGTGGGGTAGTCGTTTACGTTGGGGTAGCTCTACTTTTCAAATCATGGCTGGGATTAATTCTGACTGTTTTTTTAGTCGTCCCAATGCTGATTTATTTTATGAAAATCGAAGAAAAATTGCTCCGCGAAAAATACAAAGAAAAGTATTCCGCATATAAAGAAAAAACTATATTATGACTACGGATCAGAATAATATGAGCCTCCCTCTCATCAAAAAAGCGGCGGCAATAATCAGCCCAAAGAAAACCAAAGTCGGGCTTTATGGCGATGTGGGGTGCGCAGTGCTGTCGCAAAAAGGGAAAATCTATCTTGGAGTGTGCATGGACGGGGGTGGAAACGCCCAGTGTGCCGAGCAAAATGCAATCGGGTCAATGATCACGGCCGGCGAATACAAAATCAAAAAAATTGTGGCGGTTTGGAAAGATAAGCGCGGCGCCATTTTTGTAATTCCACCATGCGGAAATTGCAGACAATTTATGCGTGATATTGACGAGTCGAACTTGAACGCGGAAGTGATTTTGGACAAAAACAAAACCGTAAAACTCAAAGAACTTTTACCCTATTACGACTGGTGGAAGAAAGTATAGTAACCTCATAAATATATGAATTTGGACACAATTATACCAATCACTGCGGGGATCATAATATGGTCACTTGTCTTTGCATCTCTGGGATGGGATATATTTTTCAGCCGGTTCTACAACGGATATAAAAATTCTCCGGACAGAAATAAACCGTCTGTAATCCTCTTGCAAAAAATAATTTTGGGGCCTCTGATGCATATTCTTGTTCTGATCTTATGCATAGGCATTTTAGCAATTTGCGGCTTCAAATTACCTAGCGGAAACACAGAGAAAATTCCTCATATTTCAATAGTGCTAAGTGCAATAATTCTTGTTTATGCAATCTCAAAATTTCTTGCAAAAGACAGCCGAAGAAAAAAATACCTCATTGAATACACACTGGGATCTATTGCCGCAATAATAGTCGCCATAATTTCCAAATTTCTACTGTAACCAAAACTCCACATGCTCCTAATCTTCAATGCCGGTTCGTCATCACTCCGTTTCACGCTATTTGAAGAAAAAAATGGCACTAAGGACGACTTAAAACAGCTCTACCGCGGACACATAGACGCACTCGGACTCAAAACATGCCACTTCCGCCGGTACCTTGGCAGAGGCGAAGAAAAACAAAATCCGCTGAAAATAAAAACTCACGCCGAGGCAACAAAATATGCACTTGAGCGACTAATTTCAGATGGCGCAATTCTTGCTGCGGCGGATATAAAAACAATCGGGCACAGAGTTGTACATGGCGGCGCGAGCTACCGTACGGCCACGCAAATAAACGCAAAGGTCATCAAAGATATTGAAGCTCTCTCCCCGCTCGCGCCGCTCCACAATCCCGCAAATTTAGCTGTAATCAAAAGTGCGCAAAAACTTTTCCCAAAAGCAAAAAATTACGCCGTTTTTGATACCGCTTTTTACGCAGACCTTCCACAAAAAGCCTTCCTTTACGGCCTCCCTTATGCACTCTACACAAAGGACAAAATTCGCCGCTACGGATTCCAAGGAACAAGCCATAGTTTTGTTGCCGGCCAAGCCGCACGCCTCCTCAAAAAACCACTTAAGTCGCTTGCCCTCATAACTTGTCACATAGGAAACGGCATCAGCATAACTGCCATAAAAAACGGGAAAGCGGTAGATACAACTATGGGCTTCACACCTCTTGAAGGTCCAATGATGGGCACCCGCTCAGGCACAGTCGATCCGGGAATTGTCCTGCATCTTATGAAAAAGTTTGCACGTGCAAACGCAGTTGAAAAAGTCGAAAACCTCCTACAAAAAGAGTCGGGATTTTTGGGACTTTCCGGCATTGGTTCAGACATTCGCGCCCTCCACGCGCGCCCGAAATCAGAAGGCACTCTCCGCACTTTTGACGTCTTCAGCTACCAAATGGCAAAACTTATTTTGAGTTTCTTGGCGCCTCTCGGCCGCCTTCCGGACGCCATTATTTTCACTGCCGGAATTGGTGAAAACGCCCCCTACCTCCGCAAACAAATTTGCGCATACCTAAACCCATTCATGGCAAAAGTAAAAATCCTCGTCATCCACACGGATGAAGAACTCGAGATTGCAAGACAGATTGCAAAACGCTAACGCGCTATTTCACCCCCACCTGATAAAATCCGCTGTCCGTGGTGATCATCAAAGTTTTCAAATCTTTGTCCACATAAAAGTCGGTAATTTTGCCTTTCAAGTCGTTAAAAACGTACTGCATATCATAGGTTAAATCGTCAGTCTTGGTACTCTTGTCAAAGACCAGAATTCGTCCGCCTGCGCTGTCCAAAACGTAGACCTGATTCAGCTCCAACTCGGTGTAAATTTTATCACCACCGGTAAGTGCAGTTAAGCCATTAAGCGGAGCCTTTTTGACCGTATAATCAACCGCCTCACCACTATAAAATTGCAAAATCGACCCATTGCTCATAAGCAGCCAAACCTTCCCATCCACCGCAATAGACACAGCACCTGAGATGTCTACATCATTCACATTATAAGACTGTCCCACTCCATAAGCACGATTCCCGCGCTGGTACTTCCAAACCTCACTCCCACTCGGATCCAAAATGTAAAGTTTGCTTGCATAAGTGGCACTGTCTACTCCACTATGCCAATCCGTATCCGCTGTATCTGCAAACTGGACATTTCCGTCCGCATATTCCATCACTTTCCCACCGGCAGAGAGCAAAACCGTCAAGTTGTAATCCGGAAACGCGCGCGCCGCAACAACAATCTGCGAAGCTTCCAAAGGCTTTGACGCAGAAACTTGGTCCGTCAAAACTTCAAAAACCTTGCTTTGCGTAAACAGAAGAAATTTATCGCCACTTTTTTCGACTCCCAAAATTTTCTCACCATTCAAACTGCCGCTCAAATCAGCAATCTCTTTCAAATCAGCACCGGGACGGTAGACATTGTCCAAGTAGTCACGCTGCTCCTTGATATTGTCCAGTGTCTGGCTCGCTCCTCCGCCAAGCTCACCTGAATCCAAAACCTCCACCGCCAATTTTTCAGCCGCATTAAGGAGAACGCTTGCCTCAGCCTTATCAAAAGTTCCGCGCGTTTCCGCCTGAGAAACATCGGCATTCGCCGTGTCCAGTTTAGCCTGAAGCGCAGACAAATCCGCCTGTCTACCCATGAAGTACCAAAACCCGCCGATTGAAATCACCGCAATCGCAACAAGAGCTACAATCCCACCCAAAAGTTTTCTCCTGTCAAAAATATCAAAATTGCGAATTTTATCAGCCGCCGTCCCCAAAAATTTCAACCCTTCGCGCCTCTCAGCAAACCCGCGCAAAGTTTTCAAAGCATTCTCAAGTCTCATGCGATTTTTTCTCGACTTTTCGCCCTGTTCATCAAAAACTTCCTCTGTCTCCTTACGTGCAACTCCTAAAGCACAACCCGCACGCACAACCGAAACATCTTTTTCCATAACCTCAAAAACCATCACCGCAACCTGATCTTCCATCTCATCTTTAAGCATATCCTTAAGCTCAGCACTGCCATCCTCCAAACTCTGCTCGGAAAAAACCTTGGACAAATCCGACGGTTTCACATACTGCATCAGAGAAGAAGTAGACAAAATCACATTATCGCCCACCTCCAAAATTCCACTCGCAATATTTTGGAACAAATCCTCCTTATTTTTTTCATCAAAAAGCCCTTCCGTAATCGAACTCAAATGCCTCTTGCGAATCAGATACCCCTGTGCATCCCCACGCTGAGACAAAAACAGCATATCCTTCTGCAAAACTCCAATAATCACATGCACATTCGGCAAAAATTTCACGTCTAGATCCTTCTCACGCAATGCCACCGCATGATTAATTTCCTTGAGCGCATTTTCAAATCTGTCGTAAGGGTCCCCCGTTAAGTCGTCCAAAAAATGATCTTGAAGCAATTGAAACGACTCCTTTGCAATCTCAGCCGACGGCGCCACCGTACTATCCACGGAAATAATCAAAAACAGCGCGATTCTCTCCTTGCCAAGCCCGTCGTCCCACTCGGTATAATAGTGCTCGGTAAACCCAAGCGGCTTGCGCCCAATCAATAACGACCGCTCTTCTAGCTCTAAAAACATAATTTGAGATTTTCTGTGCCCACTCTACAAAGGATTTCGACTTTTGACAAGCGCTTGACATAAATCACAAAACTCCTAAAATAAGCCCTAAAATTAACCTGCTATATCAAATGACCGAACAATCCGACCAATTATCAGAGATAACTGCAGCCATAGATTCAGCTTTCGGTGGACCTCCATGTGAAAGAAGACCTCTAAGAGAAAAGCGTAAGCCGTGGGTGGCAGGCTCACACACTGAGTCTGTACAAAATCCACATGAAATCAAAGAAGGCCACACTTTTGATCCAAGCATACAAGCCGCACTGGATGGAATTCTTGATGATTTAGGACAAAGACAATCAGTTGTGCTACTAGCAAGTGACAGCAGTGAAGAAAACCCAGAGAGCAGAGGTGCAAATTATAGCAGCACCCTCATGGCATTACTCTCAGCAGCAGTGAGCCGAGGATATACTGTTGCCGTAGCTCCTGACGCTGCAAAATTTACAACACATTTATGGGAGCCAAAAGAAGGTTGGAGAGAGAGAAAAATGATGCTAACTACTTGGGCTAGTACGCATAGAGATGAAGGGGAAACATTCACTTTTCACCCTCATTTCCATGTTAACCCCGTCACCGCTTACAGACAATCATTTGAAGAAATTAGAGATGTCACGGACAATCCGAATACTAATCATAAAAAAGGGAATATGATAGTTATAAGTCCAAGAGACATTGAAGAGTTTGATAAATTATTGCCAGGATCAAGCATGACAAGCAGGATGAGAAGAGTAGCAACCCCTATCTCATTCCCAATGGTGAACATCTCCGCTCGCAAAGCAGCTCTTGATAGGATACCGGTTAGAGCCGAATGGATTCTGGCTGGCACTCTACTACCGAAACAGGAAGGTTTTAGAAATTCTTTTGGACAAGAATGTCAGAGGCCACAAATTAAGGCAATTGTAAGGCACGTTCTTAATATGAGACACGGACCAATTACTCAGCAACCAAGAGTCATTGTACTTAGGGGGGGAACAGGTGTGGGAAAAACTGAAACGGCTTTACGTGCACGAGAACTTGCTGTGAGATTAGGATGCCATCCCACTGGAATGAATCAAAGCTTTGTTCCTATTGACTGGGAAACAGGAACTTCAGGAAGAAGCATTCATGTAATAACAGACATGCCATTCACTGAGGCACCAGATTTAACTAATTTAACTAATAGACTTCTTGTCGGAAATACAACGCTCGCACAACATCCGGAATTGACAGTCATAGCCTGTACAAATTCGCCAGAAGAAGCAATTCGGGCGGCCATGACAGCAGAAAATAGCGTGTGGAGAAATGGTGATTTTGAGATAATAAATATCCCAGGAGAAGACTGGCATAAATAAGGATTCCAAACCTAGCCTTGACTCCTTCCCTCTTTCCCCTTAGAATCGCCGCGCAATAAAACTACACAATTAAACCGCAAATATGCTAGGCAAACTCAAAAAGTTAAAACGCGTTCGCACCCACGGCTTCCTGAAACGCATGTCCACAAAAAACGGACAGAAGGTGTTAAACCGCAGACGCGCAAAAGGCAGACATCAACTTACAGTTAAAGTTCGTTGTGCTAAATCAAAGTAAACGTATTTCTCCGCGCTTAGCCGTTGAAAGCGCACTCCAGAGTGAAGATAAGATAAGGACTCCATTTTTCATTTTGTTCAAGAAAGAAACCGAACTCACAAAAGACCGCTACGCAGTAATCGCCCCAAAAAAAATCCTGAAACTGGCAACAAAACGCAACGCCCTCCGCAGAAAATTCTATGAACTAATACGCCTCCACCAAAAGTCGGCCACCGCTAGCGCAACACGCACCGCCCCCGCTTTGCCCGCACAAAAACATTATGATAGAGTGCTCATGGCAAATCACAAAGCCGCCACGGCAAGCGCACAAGAACTCGGCGATTCAATCTCAAAATACCTCACATGAAAAAATTTAATTTCCTCCCCTACGTCTTTATTTTCATTGCGACTTTTTTGCTTTTACAATGGATTCAAGGCGAACCCGCAAAAACCGGAACTGAAACCACACAGCCTATAGAGATGACCATGGTAAAAGATTCCTACACCATTGGCTCGGCCATCCAAGTTAAAATAAAAAACAACACCGCGGAAGACCTTGTAATAGCCAAGCGCTGCCCGCTCCCTCCACTCGTGGTTCTTATGTTTAACGGGGACAGCTTTGAAGAAGTAATAAATCCCACCGAGCGCGACTGTTCAAAAGCCGCAGACATCACCGTGAAAGCCAATGAAACCTCCACCATAAGCCTAGCCGACTATTCCTACTCCTTTATGGGAACCGCTGGCGAATACAAATTGGCGCTTCCAAGTAGTCCAAGCAATCCAAGCAATCCAAGTGATCCAAACAATCCGGAGAGCACGAACAACACGGAAATTTCCACGCAAAAGTTTGAGACCACCAATCCGGGCATCTTTAAAACCGTCTGGCGCACCGTCCTTTATAAGCCGATTCTAAACGCCCTTGTTGCAATTTTGGCCTTCACTCCGGGCCACTATCTGGGAATTGCAATCATACTCCTCACGCTTCTTATAAGGACAATCCTCCTGATTCCTTCTCAAAAAGCAATGCGCGCGCAAAGACGCATGCAAGAAATCCAGCCAAAAATCGACGAACTCAAAAAGAAACATGCAGGCGACCAAGCCCGCCTGGCCCAAGAAACAATGCTTCTTTGGAAAACCCATCAAGTGAGCCCGTTCTCAAGTTGCCTGCCACTCCTTATACAGTTCCCAATTTTGATCGCGCTATATTACACGGTTAACGGAGGACTTTCAGCGGACAAATTTTCACTCATCTACCCGTTCTTACGCGTACATTTCTTGGAAGGAGTTAATTCAAATTTCCTTGGCTTTGATCTTTCCGCAAAAAGCCTCATTGTCTTCCCACTCGTAATTGGCGGACTGCAATTTTTACAGATGCAGCTCATGATGGCAAAGAAAAAGTCGTCCGGAAAGGATGCAAAAGGCAACAACTTGCCAGAAAAATCCGGTATGCCACCTGAAATGGAGTCGGCAAATAAGATGATGAAATACATTATGCCTGTAATGATAGCTGTCTTCACCGCACAATTACCCGCCGCTGTGGGCCTATACTGGGGAGTTAGCACTTCCTATGGCATTATCCAACAACTTGTGGTAAATAAGGAGGGAACAATTTCCGCGTCATCGGATGATGGCGTAAAAGTACGCATAATTAACCACCCCCATGGAAAAACAAATTAAAAAGCTGGTTTCCGAATTCCTTGTAGCCCTTGGAATCGACTTTACGGACATTCAGATTGAACTCCGCGAGGAGAAAAATTACCGCGTTAATGCCGTTTCTGAAGAGCCGAATTTGCTCATTGGACATCACGGCGAAAATCTTGTGGCAATGCAAAAAATTATTACGGCGGCGGGCCACAAACAGCTTGGAGATGACATTACAATAAGTTTTGACGTTGACGACTATCGCGGCCGCCAAGAAGAAAATGTTCTTACAATTGCCAAGCAAAAAATCGAGGAGGTGCGCACCAGCAAAATTAAGTCGGCTTTGCCCCCTATGTCGCCATATTTTAGACGGCTTGTGCACCTTTACATCAAGGAAAAAGGTTATGACGACTTAACCACGGAAAGCATAGGCGAAGGCAATTACAGACAGGTTGTTATTAAACCAAAAGCATGAGAGGCTTAAAATTTAGAATTTTGGCCACTCTCCTTGTAGCGCCACTTTTTGTGAATGCGGTTTTTGCAGAAGAACCTAACTCTGCACCCGTACCGGACCTTTACTCGGACGTTCCTGCAAATCACATGTACGCACCGGCAATAGCATACATGACTGAAAATAATTTTGCGGAAGGTTACGCGGACGGATCATTTTTGCCACTCCAAGAAATAAACCGCGCGGAAGCACTGAAAATGATTTTATCTGCGGCAGGGATAAGTGTGGAGACCTCTACAACAAATGCCACTGCAACAGAAACAGTCGCACTTTCTCTCCCCTTCCCTGATTTGGAAGAAAACGCTTGGTATCTCCCTTATGTGGAAACGGCACTTACAATGGAAATTGTCAACGGAAACGGCGACGGCACTTTCAAGCCGGAATCAACCGTAAACCGAGCGGAAGCACTCAAAATGTTGGTACTTGCAATGGACCTGCAAACTTCCCTGCCTAATATCCCTGACGACTATTGGTACAGCGCATACATGGCTTACGGGACTGAAAACGCTCTAATTCTCCCCAACTTTGATGGCAATTTTGTTCCTGGTGAACCTCTCACACGCGGGGAACTTTCAGATATTATTTTTAGACAAACTTCCACATCATTCACGGGAGAAACCGAGTATGGCGTGGCAAGTTTTTATGGAAAAAGTTTTGACGGAGCAAATACCGCTTCGGGAACAGCACTTGATACGGATGGATTCATGGCGGCACACAAAACTCTTCCATTTGGTACCGTTGTGCGTATCACAAATTTAGATGCAAATTTGTTTGTGGATGTGACTATTGTGGACCGAGGACCTTATGTGGAAGGCCGAATAATAGACCTCACACCGGCGGCTTTTGAAGCAATTGGCTCACTTGGATCCGGAGTTTTGAATGTACGGCTCGAAGTTCTAGCCCTTGAAGTTCTAGTTGAAATTCCTGCCGAAGAAACGTAAAATACCGCCGATGAGAGATCCCCTTCTTCGCGCTAATCGGCCCTGCATGCGGGGCAACAAAGTTCGCAAACCGCTTTCCCAAGAGGTTTATGCAACGTATCGGCTTCTCACGGCAACCGTTTTTTTGCTTTGCATAATCTTTACAGGTGCATATCTATACACAAACACTTTGAAACCGGCCAAAGGCTATCAACTTGAAAAACTGCAATCCGAATATGAGTCTTTGCAGTCCGATTTAAGAAAAGTCGACCAAAAAATAACGGAGGCACAATCGTTCAAAAGCTTGGAAAATAACAATATTGTTGAAGATATGGAGAAGTCGGAAGATCAAGTTTCATTTCTGGAAGATTCAACTTATGCGCAAAACACACAAAATGGACAAAACGCGGGGCTTGGAACTGGTCGCCTTACTGACTAGAGAATTCCCAAAAGTGGCTCCTTTTTTGCATGCCCGCAGTGCTTTTGAATTACTTGTTGCGGTAATTTTATCAGCGCAATGTACCGACGAAAGAGTAAACCGCATCACAAAAAATCTTTTTCCATGTCCGCCCGCGCCTCCACTCACTCCTGCAAACATCCTCGATCTTGGACAAGAAAAACTTAAAAAAATCATCTTTAGCGCGGGCTATTATAACAGCAAAAGCAAGGCAATTTACGGATGCGCAAAAGCCCTGCAAGAATCCGGAAAAAGCGCAGGGACAAGCGCCGATTCAACTTTCCCACGGACTCTTTCCGCTTTAACGGCTCTTCCGGGAGTTGGGCCAAAAACCGCACAGGTTGTCTTGGGCCAGTGGTTCCACATACCGTCCTTTCCTGTAGACACGCACGTTCACAGAGTCGCAAACCGGCTCGGACTCACGCATTCTGGCAATAACAGAGCACAAACTGAAAAAGACTTAAAACACTTGATCCCGCGTACGCTCTGGATTGAAATGCACTTGAGACTTATTATGCACGGAAGAAAAACATGCACCGCACGCGTTCCCGCGTGCGGTGCATGTCCGCTTTTTCATCTTTGCTCTTGGCCAAAGAAGAATTTATTTTCTCTTTTTGTCTCTTCTCCTGATAAGCACCCAAGCCACAATTACAAGAAGAACAATCGGCCATCCAAATAAAGCCAAGTAGATTACAAAATCAACGCTCCCCTGCAAGAAAGCAACCCAGTCGCTCATTGCATTATGCCATGTACTTTCCGGCGACCATGCCTCAGAAGTGGTGGCAATATTTTCATCTTCGTATAAAGAAACTGAAATTGTGGAATAGCTGACTTGGTTGTCATAAGATTGGATCTGACCTTTCAACCGTTCAATTTCATATTGAACATTGGAAAGCGCCTGAGTGGCAGCCAAAATCTCAGTCATAGTCCCTGACGTATCCAAAATATTTAAATAACGCTCCTCTTCTTTCTGCTTACTTTCAAGCCGCATCTCCAAATCCATATAAGCCTCTGTGACATCATTCGTATTTGAATATTCGGACTCTATATAAAGGGCCATTCCCTTCAGCGACTCCATGGACGAGTCAAACTTTTCTGCAGGAACACGTAAGGTTAAATATCCGGAATAAGAGTTTTCTCCTCGCGTGATATTTAAATCGCTAACCGTTGCGGAAATTGTGTCCGCATAAACTTGAATTCCCTTGGCAGAATCACGCACATCCTCAACATGAAGCCCCAAAGACCCGTTTTTTATGAGTTTTCTATCGACTTCCGGAGAATAAGCCGAATCAGCGGAAATTGCATCCGCCATCATCTTTGTCTCTCCACCATAACCGTTAAAAGACTCTGCCATTGGCGCCATTGCCATATCATATTCACCTGCAGACCCCACACTTACAGACCTAAAAGGGTTACTGCAACCTGAAAAAACCAGCAAAAACAGCATTATTAATGCCAATTTGACATATTTCATATCTAGGCGGGTTAAATGAGTATTGGTGATCCCACGGAGAGTCGAACTCCGATTTACAGGATGAAAACCTGCTGTCCTAACCGTTAGACGATGGGACCTAAAAAGGTAGGCTTAGTATATTGCCATCTTATTTTAAGTCAAGACAACTCAAACCGCCACTCCTTTGTGCGTAGTCCCAAAGGCTAAAACAGCATCAAAACCTCAAGGGATGAAGCGTAAAAATAAACCTTATTTAACCTGAACCACACAATAATTAAAGTCGACCGCAAGGCCTTCCGCTTCCCAACCTGATAACAGGTTATTATAATCGACCCAGCCTTATCCCTAACCCCATATTCATATGGCACATTCTGTAAAGAACTCCAAAGGCCAAACCTACTTCCTTCATGGCAAGATGGTTACCCTTCGCGGAGGACGCAAACAACAAATTTATTACTTTGCTCGAAAGGAGAAAGCAGATGCATTAAATGCTATGCCTGACGGATACAAAGTAACTGAGAACAAGAGAACAGGTCTTCCAATGCTTAAAAAGTCAAAGTAATTGCTTTGCAGCTTAATTTAAGCCTTAAAAGGGGCCCCGCACGCGGGGCCCCTTTTGTATTGTTCTATCATATGCCGGCATCTTTGCTCTCTTTCCACACATATTTCACCATCTTATAATCTCCAAGTTTCTCCAAAATCCCCAGAGCAATATATTTTTGATACCTTAGCCTAACAGCCTCATCCGTTAAATCTCTGGAACTCAATTTCACAGCTTTTTTTATAGACATTTCTCCATTCCTAGCCGCGTAGCCGAGCAGCTTCTTATCCGTTTTATCCATTTTATCCCATTCGGGCAAAGACTGTAATCTCTCCATGCGCTCTAAAAACTTCTTCTCTTCAAAAACATTTTTCTGTTCCTCACATATGCCTTGCAAATAGAACTCCAGAAAATCTGTCAGATCGTGCCTATCCCTACCTTGATTTAAGAAGAAATGGTACGACTTCAAATGCAAATAATAATATCGCGACAAATTATAAAGATTTCGTAAATTATACCCCGCTTTTTTCAACAAAAAATCTTCAATTACTCTAACCGTCCTGCCATTCCCATTTATAAAAGGATGGATGGCAATAAAAAGGAAATGGAATATTCCCGGAATTAAAAGCTTATCTAATTCTTTATTTGCATTAACAAAACCGTTGAGCTTTTTCATAAGCTTGGGAACATCTTTAGGATCAGGAAAAGTATAAGTGATTCGATCCGAAAAAAGTTCGCCCAAATAATTTTGAATTTTTCTGTACTTACCGGATCCATAGGAAGGCTCTCTCAAAGACCCCTTTAGTCCATCACTAATCTTGGTATGCACTCCAATAATGAATTTATCCGTCACCGGATTTCTCAACTCTGAAGAGATGGCAAGATGTGCATTTGCAATGTTCAGGACTTCTCTTTCAATCTCACTGTGCGCTTTTTTTGCAAATATTACTTTTTGAGCGGCATTATAAGAAACAATGCTATATTCAATTCTTGTAGAGCTATAGGCTTGGTTAAGATAATTCCGTTTAAAAATTTTCTGGAACAATTTGGGGGGAATAGATACCGACTTGATTTCCTTCTCCTGCCGTTTTACCTCAGAAAGCAAAGCCTTAATCTTTGAATTATCCGAGAATTGATAGTCGAGGATAAGCATAAATAAAACCTGAAGTTATATAACTTCATATTACACAACTCTCAGATTAAAGTAAAGCCTCTTATTCCAACTTTACTCCAAGTTCTACTCCAACTTTACTCCAAGTTATGGCTCAACCGGAACAGTTGCATCCATTGGCACGGCAGTGGCAGACTCATCAATAATCACACCTGTATCGGCAGGAACACTTTCATAACCATCAAGACCTTGGTCGCGAGTCATATCTTCAAGTGAATAGTCGTCAACATCTACCGACTGCATCTTTACCGTACAAACGGCCAATGCACCTGTTAAAAGCAAAGCCCATAAAATGGCAAAAACTAAAATCTTAAATCCGGTCATGTGACTTTTCTTATCTTGTGCATAGTAAAGAGGGAATCCAAAAAGTACGAGTCCTTGCATAGACAGGAAAAATGTCATGCAAAATGCCAAGTAGAAAAGGTCGAGCGAACTAACTCCATTCTTATTCATCCAGGCTCCAAGAAGCGGTAAAACAAAAACTGTGAAAGCCGTTATTAACATTGAAAAAATGGCCAGTGCAAAACCCACTATGGCCGTTTGGTGCGTTGTAAACACCTTGTCTTTGAGGAAAAACATATGCGTAGAGCGTTAAGAATATAAGGATAAACGACTAAAATGAACACCATCACCAGCGCGAAAAAAAGAAAGTAGTTCATAAATCGTTCACGTGTTACTATACCCGCATGAACATCCCAATGCCACACTTTTCGATTCCGGAAATCATAGTAATTATTATTTTATTGATTCCTACCTGTTATGCAATGATAACGGGGGCCCCTTTTGTACCAACTCCAATGGAACAAGTGAACCGCATGCTTAAAATTGCAGGCATTAAAAATAACGATCGGCTCTATGATTTGGGAAGCGGCGACGGTCGGCTTGTCCACAAAGCGGCCCGCGAATACGGCGCAAATGCAGTTGGCTACGAATTTTCTCCCCTTATTTATGTATGGAGCAAATTTTTGACACTTTTTTGGCACAGCAAAGCCAAAATCAAATATGCAAATTTTTGGAATAAAGACATCTCGGATGCAGATATTATTGTGTGTTATTTGCTTCCGCCGGCAATGAAAAGATTCAAACTGCGCATGCTTCCAACTCTCAAAAAAGGCACCATTATTGTCTCACACGCCTTCCCATTAGAAGGTTTAAAGCCGTGGAAATCTTTGCCTCGCCTCCGCGAAAAAAAGCTCGGGCCAGTATGGGTTTATAAAATATAATTGTGAACAAAATCAGCCCCGCCTCCGCCACAAAAAAAGTGACGACTGAAATTTGGCATTCGTAAAAACTGTACGGCACCGCAGAAAGCTTCAGCGCAATAAACTCAACCGTCTTGAGATAGAAGATGGCCGGCGCCGCTGGTGCCTCACCAAAAGGAATTGAAAGTGCGCTAAACAGCATTGCAAACGGCACCAGCGGCGCCGCGAGCACATTCGCAAGCGGTGCCACCGTGGAAATCCCGCCAAAGGAAAAAATCACAAGCGGCATTGTGGCAATTTGTGCTGACAGCGTCATTACAAGCGCCTCACGCACAATCGCAACTTTGCCCTCGGGCCAAAATTTTCCAAACCAGCCGGAAACCACGGGCCCAAAACAAAGCAGTCCCAAAACGGAAGAAAATGACAGCTGAAAACCGCTGTCCCAAATAAACGCCAGCGGAGACACCAAAACCATGAGAACCGCACTCCACATCAGAGCAAAAAACGCCATACTCCGCCTTCCCATATATAGACCCATTAGCCCTAAAACGCCCATAAGTCCCGCTCTAAAAACCGCCGCCGAAGCCCCAACAAAAATTACAAAAATTGTTACCATTGCCGCTGAAAGTGCAATTCTTTTTTTGAAAGGCAAAAACATAAACAAAAATGAAATTGCATAAATCACAAGACTCATATTGGAACCGGAAATTACCACAATGTGACTAAGCCCAACCTGTTTAAACGCAGAGCTCAAAAACTCCGGCATGCTGCGCTTACTCCCAAGTATAAGTCCTGCCGCAAACCCTGCCTCCGGCTCATGATAAAGCGAATTTAACCGGCTAATTGCCGCATCCTTAAGGTCATATAGCACCCCTTGTACGGAAAATTCCGCCTTACGCAGAACTTCAACTTTATCCGCCTTGAGCGTTAACCAAATTCCTGAAACCGCCAAATAATTTGCATAATTGAACCCATTAATATCAGTCGACGGCGCCTCCAAAACCCCAAAAACCCTGACCTCATCTCCAAACTCAACTTTTTCATACGCCCCCACTGTGACGAGCACTTTTCCCCACTCCGTATCAAGAGTAAACCTTCTCCCGGCCTCCACCTCATCAATCTGTGAAACTACCGCCCCACTCACCTCTCCTTTCTCTTGCGGCCAACTCATTGGCCTACCCTCAAAAAACACGTCGACCCTCCAAATTCCGCACAAGAAAGCCACAAACACCAACCCAATTTCCCAGTTTTTATAAAGCAAAATTAGCACCGAGGCCACCACCGGCCAAACGCCCAAAAGTCTCACAACATCAAAACCTGCACCAAATCCAGCGCGCCCCCCCGCTCCCGCCAAAAATCCCAATGCTGACAAAACTATGTAGATCATTCCTTCACCCTACACCACCCCTACCTGAAAAATCCCTGACAAAAACCTGAAATTTTATTTATTTTGTTTTATTTATTTTTCCAAAACTGGTATAATGAATCACAGTCCAAAATTTCACCATGGATGAGCGACCCGAAAATACACCACATCTTACACTCGTAGTTGATAACACACCGGGAGCAATGGTCCGCACCCAAACATCTGGATCTAGAAATGTAATGCTCACTCTTATAGAAGATGATTCAAACAGCCAAACGGAACCTCCCCAAACAACTCCTACCGAGAACCTTCTTGCTTACCTTGCCAGTACATTTCCTGATAAATCTAGAGAAGAACTGTTAGACGTCATTCAAAGGGCTGGAATAAAAGAACCCCTCTCGGGAAATAGCCTAGCTGCATTATATGATAAAATTATCTTAACAATAGACCCTCATCATTTTGACAAAGGCCCCGCTTAACCTTATTTCCAATACAAAAGTAGACAACCCTCCCTCCTTTGCGCTATCATCTGTCTATGATGTCTACGCCAAGGAAATCGTCGGCTCGAGCAACCCAAACGGAACGGAAACCGCTAACTCAAGAACCTGAAAGGTCGCCAATTTCAGCTTGTGCCCAGGCACGAACCCCGATTTGTGCACGCGCACAAACCTCGCCCATCTCGCAACTCAACGCACAACCTCAAGCCCAACAAACTGGACAACCAAACATACAGCCGGACATAGACAAAGCCGTTGAAGATGCCAGGGACGGAGACAAGGAGGCATTTGCAAAACTCTATGACATATACTTCGACCCTATCTTCAGATATGTCTACTTCAGGATTAAATCGGAAGAAGTGGATGACATTACTGAGACCGTTTTCATAAAAGCGTGGCTGAATCTTGAAAAATATGAAAAACGAGACGTCAAATTTTCATCGTGGCTATTCAAGATTGCACATAATACCGTGATAGACCATCTGCGCACGCACAGAGCAATTCAACCGCTTGATGACAATGCTGAAGACAAGTCGGACACAGGTGCACCAAAATTAAGTGCTGAAAAATCCATCATGAGCGCGGAAGTAAGAAGAGCAGTTCTTGGCTTAAAAGAGCCATATAGACAGATTATTACAATGAAATTTTTGACCGGACTTTCAAATGCGGAAATTGCGGAAATTTTAAATGAGCGCGAAGGAAATGTACGCATTATGCAATTCAGAGCACTCAAAGAACTCAAAAAAACTCTGGAAAAAGCGGGTGTTCGCCAAGAATTTTTGTAATAGATTGCCCATTCAATCGTTTTAAACATCAGCGGACTCATACCGGCCCGCACAAAAGCTTATAAGAAATGCAAGAACCTGACATTCTAGCCGCCAAAAAAAGAATCTGGAACAGATTGGAATCCCGTCTGCCAAATCGTGGCATGTCTATTTTTGAGAAAGAAGTATCCATTCTAAGGAGCGCCGCAAAAAACATCCAAATTGAACGGCTAAAGAGAGTACAATTAAAAGAACGCCTCGTGGACATTTTACCGGAAAGAACACCGGCTTTTACCCCCACTTTCACACCCGTTTTTGGCTCATTCTTCTCAAAAAAAATCTTTGCCACAGTTTCACTTTTTGCACTTTTTGCAACCTTCATTCTACCGGTCTTCCGCACGGCAAACAGAGCCGAAGCCGCACCTGAGAACACAATGCAAATTGTAGAAGGAGATGTCACTGTAAACGGAGTTCCCATTAACAAAACGATCGAAGGAAATACTGTTATTTTGCAGGAAGGAGATACAATAATTACGGGGTCTTCCGCACTCGCACACATAACGTTTGTGGACGACACACGCTTAAGTCTGGGCCCTGACACGGAAATTAAGATTTTGGAAAGCCAAGTAAGCCAAAAAAATTCAACTGAGAGCCACGTTGCGGTTTTTGAGCAAAAAGGACGCGTTTTCGCCCAAGTTGTGAACTTGGTTTCGGACGAAGCATATTTCACTCTGTATTTTAACGACGGAGATATAAGCGTAAACCAAAGAGCAAGTTTTGATGCGCAAGTTGGAGACAATGGCACAAAAGTTATTGTGGCACGCAACCTGGTAAATGCCACTGTGAATAAAACCGCAAATTCCAAAGAACTTGCATATAAAGGCATGATTGGACAAGGTGCCAAGATGATAATTGAAGATGGCGTTGTCACAACAAGCGGCGCGGATAAAGACGTGGTTGACGACGTTTGGTGGTCATTCAATTTGGCTTACAGTACAGCTTACATCCGTGAACTTGATGAAAGCTACAAGCAAGAAAATATCAAAAGGGCGCTTATCCTCCCGGGGAATCCGCTCTATTTCTTGAAAACATTTAGAGAAAATGTACAAACCGCACTGGCCTTCACAGCATCTGCAAAAACAGAGATTATGGTTGAACAAGCTCAAAACCGCTTGGATGAAGCGCAAACTTTAATAGCTCAAAATAAACCGGAACTTGCAAGACAAACTTTGGATGCATATCAAGAAACAATTTCCGCTGTCACCGAACAAGCCGAACAAAATGATTTGATGGGAGATACCAAACTCAGTGAAACTCTTGCAGCCATAACAAATGAAGCAAATAAAGAAGTCTTGGTTTCCGCTCAAGGAAGCGAAACTATTTCCTTGCTTGGGGACGGGCTTTCGCCATCGCAAAAACTGCAATTGGTGCCTGACTTAATTGCTGCTGGAAATCTTGAAGACGCAAATCGACTGCTTTCGAATTATCAAACGGAATCGCTATCACTTTTGGTGGAACTCGAAAATGTGCCAATGGAACAAAGGGAAACTGCCGCCTCAAATCTTCTTGATCAAAAACTGAACGATATTCAACTCTTACGAGTAATCGCTTCCCTTCCTGAAATGCAAAACGAAACAAGTATGCAAGTAAACCTTGGTGATGCGGTTTTATCACAGCTTAGCCTAATGGTACTTTCTTTACGCGAAAGAGAACTTAACAATTTGGCCACAGCCCTTGATACCTCAACCGCAGAGGATCTTTATACTCGTCTTAAAGAGAACACTGAGATAACTCCCGCCCTCTCCGAACAATTGAATGCCGTTGAAGAACAAATCAGCGCGCCACAAAATGAGGCTATAGTAGATGTACAAGCAGTTGACCCCCGATTCACGGATTAAGTCTTATTTCTCCCCCATTCCAACAAGTCCAAGGATTAGTCCTATTGTGGCTATCAAACCACCTATTATCCAAAAGCGCATAACAACCTGAAATTCGGGCCAACCTTTTTGTTCAAAGTGATGATGAATTGGAGCTATGGCAAAAACCTTTTTATGGAAGAATTTTTTACTCGTAAGCTGAAGGATCACGCTCAAAGTTTCAATCACGAAAATTGAAGCTATGAAAGGCAAAACCAAAACTGTATTTGTGAGCATTGCAATCACGCCAAGAGTGGCACCAAGACTGATCGATCCCGTATCCCCCATGAAAAACCGCGCCGGTGGGATATTGAACCACAAAAATCCAAGCGTAGAGCCGCAAATAACGGCGCAAAAAGCGGAAAGGATCAGGAGGCCTTGCGCATAGGCGAGTGCGCCATATGCGCCAAAAGCTATTATCACAAGACCACCTACAAGACCATCCAAACCGTCTGTTATATTTACGGCATTCGCGCTCGCCGTAATAATAAAAACAAAAAGCGGAATGTACCATGCTCCAATAACAAAGTCGCCAACACCGGGGATATGAATTTCATTATAACCAAGTTTAAAATAAAACCACAATGCGCCGAGCAAAGCAAAAAGGGTCAAAGTAATGAACTTTGGTTTTATATTTATCCCCTTGCTTTTACCCCAACCTTTTATGTTAAAAAAATCGTCCAAAGCACCAAGGAGTGCCACTGCCACCAAGGTCAAAATTGGCAGATACGTCTCTTTCCTATTCAGAAGAGAATGCTCAAAATAGCCCAAATATGAGAAAAATCTTGAGATCAAAATGGCAATGAGTGAGCTCCCCCAAATCAGCACGCCTCCCATGGTCGGCGTGCCGGCTTTTTTTGCATGAAGTGCATTATACAGCGTTGCCGCCCCCCCATCCGAAGCCACAGTACGAATGTTTTTTCCAATTTTGTACTTTTGTAATAGACCAATAAAAGGCTCCGCAAATAAAAGTGCAATAAGAAAACTCAGAAGTCCGGACCCAAGGATCATTATGAGATGACGAACCGTATCTGTTATAGGCAAGATGTCCAAAGCTCAAAATTATTACCAAATAAAATTTTTCTGAATGAAATTTACAAGCACTTTTGTGTCCACAAAACGGTACTCACTACCCAAAACCACAGTCAGAAATTCGTGCGGCGCACCAACTGCACCGGCCACATCTGCCTCGCCACTCGCACCACCAGAACTCTCCGCAAGCGCCACCAAACACTCCCCCGCAAGAGAAGTTTTTCCTGTTTTTAAACCTTTTATTCCAAGCGTCCCAAGTAAAATATTTGTAGAAATCAACTTGTGCGTTTGCCCGCTCACACTCACAACCGTAACGCTTTTTTGATTCACAATTTCACGCACGCCACTTTTGCCAAGCAAACTGGTGCTTAAAACTGTTAAATCTCTGGCGGTTGAATATGCGGTGGAACCCTCAAGCCCCGCAACATCGGCATAAAAAGTGTCAGTGAGTCCCATTTCAGCCGCCGTCTTATTCATCTTTTCAACAAACGCCGCCGCCGAACCCGCATTGTATTCCGCAAGGGTCACAGCCGCATCATTGCCGGAAACTATTAAGAGCCCGTAAAGCAAATCTTTTATTGTGATTTTTTCATATGCATAAAGACCCATTGTGGATCCACCCGTAGCCGCCGCATTTGGACTCACCATCACAACTGTCCCAGGATCATTTTCATTCAAAATTATATAAGCCGTCATAAGCTTTGTGAGACTGGCAATCGGCCTTCTTTCACTTGCGTTTTTTTCATAAAGCACGGATTTTGACTCCAAATCCACCGCGAAAACACTTTCCCCGCTCAGTTCCGGCCTCACAACATCCGTACGGATAGCGGGCACGGACGACACTGAAAGAAGCACGCTCTGGTCAAACGGAACTTCCGCCAAAACCGCGGGAGATCCCAAGTGCAAACTGCTGGCCAGCAACAAAGACAAAAAACTTTCGAAAAACATGGAATAATTTTACTTGCAATAATTTTACTCTAGTAGAACCCCAGATAAAAGAGGTTTTCGTGCTCGTGATAATAAGTGGCAAAGTCGTCACCTAAAATAACTATGATTTTTGCCTCTGTTGGTCTTTCCGCCAAAGAATACCCGCTTGGACACTCTGCCTTAATCTCTCCAAATGTCATAGCTGGCAAAATATTCAAAACTGAGCTCGCAACCTCCTTATCCGCCTCAGTCACCCCCTCCGGCATACAAATAACGGTATCCGCCTGCCCTTTGGCAAGCGCATTCCCAAAAGACGCATCTATTCCGCGTCTCACCAAATACATCTTTGTAAGCCCCGCCAAACTGTCTTCACGAGTACCGTTTAACACTTCAACCTGCACCTTGTTGCGGAATACTTCCGGATGATAAAAGAAAAGCTGCGTAAACGTCTGTGTTTCACTGTAGTCGCCGGCATAAGGAACCAAATAGAACGGATCGCCTTCGTCTCGCGCCGCCGCATACAAAAATCCACCTTGTTTATTGGCCTCTTCCGTAATTACAGTCGACAAAATGGCGTCTTTTTCAATGTCTCCAGCCGCGTTAGCAAGCTCCAAAAGCTCGGAGAGCGAAAGGTTAGTCTCAAAATTATCCGTAATTGCAAAATAAATCGCTTTTATCTTCCCTGGGCTCCCCAAAATGCCCGCGGAAAGCGCTTTGTCTTTGATTGCCGCAATCACCTCTTGTTGTCTCGCTGCACGGTCATAGTCGGACGTTGTATGCCTGCTTCTGGCATATTTGAGCGCCGTTTCTCCGTCTAAATCCTGAACTCCCGCAGGCAAATAAAACGGATCCCATGGAGATCCCATCAAACTGTCCGACGGGTAACTGGTATCCGCAATCGCTTCCTTCACATCTACCGTAATTCCACCAAGCGCATCCACAACTTCAGTGAAGCCTTGAAAATTGATCTTTGCGTAATACTGAATTTTCACGCCCAAAATTTTCTCAATCTCGCCCTGCACTTCCGCTGCCGCCGCTTCCGGACTTTCCGTCTCACTAAGCACATACTCATAAATGCTGTTTAATTTTGTACCAAAACCAACCTCATCGTTTTCAGTGTAAATATCCCGCGGAATGGAAATTATTGAGACGGTATTATCCCCCGAATCAAGCGAAGCCACCATCATTGTATCCGTAAGATTTGCCCCATCATGACCTTCCCCGCCCACTCCAAGCAGAAGGATGTTAGTGTGACCGTACGAATCGGTTTCAAGCCCGTTTCCCACCGCCGAAAGCACAATTTGGCTCACTGAAAACGGATCCCCTGTGCGAATTGCGCCCACAATCCCGCGGAGAGTGAGCAAACCCAAAATTATTGCCACAATACTCAAAAAAATGTGACTTTTTATCCACCTCTCCGCCCCAACGGCGCGCTTTTCAACGCGGCTCTCCAAAGGAGAAATTGTCCGTTTTTTAAATACGTTATTTGCCATACTTTCTGCGCTCAGCGCAAGCGCGAGTATATAACGCAGGAAGAGGGTTGTATAGAGGGAGTTAGATGGCTATTTTTCCGTATCTTTCAAACTCTGCTGTCACCTGCACGGGCCAGGACAGACAATTTAAAACTCTAACTATTGGCCCATCTGGAAGATAGCGGATATCTCTATTTTTAACCATAACCATCAAGCTTTGTCTTTGCCCCACCTCAGAAGGTTCAACCTCATAAGAGATCGAATTCCCTCCATCTCCTACCTCCCCAAACCCCACTCCTCTATCAGTACTAACATCAAAGAATACCCAAAGAGGAGCCACTTGTATTCCATCTCTAACCCTAGCCTCGTCAGGTGCCACAACAGTCTGTTCTCTATTAGAAATCTCATAAACTCCAGAGCAAGAAACTCCAACTTCATCTCCTGCACCGGAAACCGCTGCACTCATAAGAGCACCTTTATGAAAGCAGAATCGGAATCTAGCTACAAGAGCCCCTCCATCTCTCTCTATCACTTCCATGGTATGGATGCCATCCACTGAAAAAACCAAATCAACGGCAGAACCATTCGTGTCAACCTCACTCAACTCTATTGATTGGGCTGTCATACATAAAATTGTTATTTACTAAGACTGCAGTTTATACAATCTAACACCCCAGTCAAGGGCTTCTTTAAGCCGTTTTTTGCAACTTTTAGGCCACCGTCCCGAAACGGAACTTTAGTCTACAAAAGTTACAATTTTGCAATCAATATTGTCCTTCTATCTTACTAAGCGCTTCAACCACTCTTCTTACCTCCACCTCCCCGCCCAAAAACACCGGTGTTTTTTGAGTCAAAGAGGTGATTTTTACATCAAGAACCGAACGCGCTTGACAGCCTTGTGCGCGCGCACAAGCACCGCCACCGCCGCAACCGCCTGCGCACTCACACTCACCATCACTCGAAGCACCTCCCGCCTGCTCAATCAGATACGCGAGCGGGCCGCACTCATAAAGAAGCCGCAACTTTCCTTGCGGCGCCGACGGCATACCGGGATACATGAAAACGCCGCTTCCCTTCTTCAAAATGTGATTCACATCAGGCACCATACCGCCGGAATAGCGGAGAGTGTACTGTTCGCGCATCATCTCCGTAACAAGCTTGAAATAGTCCTCGCGCTCAAGAGTTGCGCGCAAATTTCCGGGAGCAAAATATTTCTTGGCCTTTGCGTCACCGCTAAGCCGCAAAGACTCACTCTCAAGCTTCCACCCGCCCTCAGTCAACAAAAATTCATGCACACCCGCGCCAACTGACACCACCAAGGTAGTCTTAGGTCCATACAAAGCGTAGAGCGCCGCAACCTGTTCGCGCGGCGTTCTCCCCATCACATCCGCCCCTTTATAAACTCCAATAATTGTCCCAACGGACAGATTTACGTCGAACAAACTGGAACCGTCCAGCGGATCATGGAAAACGCTGAAAATTCCGTCCGGATTTGCGGTCTGCAGGGAATCGAGCTCCTCACTGCAATAAGCCGCAACGTACGGACTGCCGCCCAAATACCGCGCCATAATGTCGTCCGCTCTCTTGTCCATTGCAAGCTGTTCCTCGCCGTAAGAATTTTGCGTGCCCGCTTTACCCGTTTCCGTGTGCACAATTACCGCCGAAATCTCCTCAATTGCACGGCTGAGTTCAAGTAAGAGTTCCGCAAGTTCGCGGCCCGCGCCTTTTTCAATAAGATAATCGTATAGCATTTTTCAGGGGTTAAATGACGACTTAGCCGCTTAAGCGGCAAATTTTCCCATCGACGCCAGAGAGTTCCTATCCGCCTGCTCCACCAAAAGTTTTTGCGCCTCCGCCACCGCTACGCCGTCAACTGCGCCGACTTTTTTAGTCTCGGCCCACTTATTTAACGCCGGCTTTTGGATTGCCCTGCCATAAGAAAAACTCACAGGCCACGGCTTGCCACCATCTGCCACAGCAATCTTGTTTATTTCATTCAAATGCACAGTCGACTTTTCACTGCTCTGCCCGCCGGACAAGAAGACCACTCCGGCCAGATTTGCAGGCACATTTTCTTTTAAGACTTTGAGTGTCATTTCCGCCACTGTTTTTTCGTCGGCTTGAGTTGGGCAGTCTTTACCGGACAAAACCATGCTAACCTTCAAAATTGTGCCTTGAGGAGCCACGCCCTGCTCGGCCATCTCCGCAAAAAGGGTCTTTAATGTTAGCGCCGTAACCTCATAACATTTTTCAATTGTGTGCGCACCATCCATCATAATTTCCGGCTCCACCATTGGCACAATATCCGCCTCCTGACAGAGCGCCGCATATCTGGCAAGCGCATGTGCATTTGACTTTACGCAAGCCATACTCGGCAACGCGCCCGCCGAGCCCTCGGCAATCGTAATTACAGCCCTCCACTTTGCAAATTTGGCACCCAAACTTTTGTACTCGGCAAGTCTCTCACGGAGCCCATCAAGCCCTTCCGTGACCACCTCGCCAGCGTGAAGTGCAAGCGCCTTTGTCCCCCCGTCGACTTTAATTCCAGCCAAAATTCCCTTTGCGCTCAGAATGTCCACAAATTTTCTACCATCCGCGCTCGACTGTCTGATTGTTTCGTCAAAAAGTATCATTCCGGCAACGGATTTCTCAATTTCCGGAGCCGTCACAAGCAGTTCGCGGTATTCTCTTCGCGTGTCTTCTGTACACTCCACGCCGAGCGCATCAAAACGCTTTTTACAGGTTGCATGGCTTTCGTCGATAGCCAAAATTCCCTTACCGGGCGCCACCATTGCCTTAGCGGTAGTAGATAAAATTTGCAGATCCATATTTTGCGGTTAATTGTAAAGGAAAATCCACCCGCAATTTAAGCGCATCTTAAACGCCAGTGCAACTTTTTTAGAAGTTCTTCGGAAAGCGTGAACTTGTGCGCGCGCACAAATGGTTAGGACTCAAGTTTTGGTACAGAGAAAAGCCATCAAAAATTCCCGAGAGAAAAATTCCCGAGAGAAAAATTCTCGAAGAAAAAATCGCTTGCTCCATTAAAACCCCCTTGCTTTCTTCGCCAGACATGATAAAATAAAACTGACCTTTGCTTTATCATGCATTAATAAAGTAGCCATGTACAAAAGATTGCAAAAATTTCACGGACTTGGCAAGGAAACTTGTTTCTTATGGGGGCCTCGTCAAAGCGGAAAAAGCACCTTACTTAAAACAACATTTCCTCATTCGCCTTACTATGACCTTCTTCTCTCGGACGAATTTGAGCGTCTAAACAGACGGCCGGCACTCCTGCGTGAAGAACTTTTGGCGCAGCCCCCCGCCGTCCCTGTAATTATTGACGAAGTGCAAAAAATCCCTTCTTTACTCGACGAAATCCAGTGGCTTATTGTCAACAAAAATATTCAATTTATCCTTTGCGGTTCAAGCGCCAGAAAGCTCAAACGTGGAAGTGGAAATCTTCTTGGTGGACGAGCGCTGCGTTATGAAATGTTTCCTCTGGTGTCACACGAAGTACCGGGATTCAATCTCTTAAGAGCTCTAAATAACGGCCTAATACCAAGACATTATCAAGCTAATCAACCGGAGCCTCTATTGAGGTCATACATTGGAGATTATCTGAAAGAAGAAATTGCGGCGGAGGCCCTCACCAGAAATATTCCTGCATTCGCAAAATTCCTTGAGTCGGCAGCTTTCAGTAATGGTGAAGTGGTAAATTTTAATAATATCGCCCAAGAATGTGGTGTGAGCGGACCCACGGTTAAAGAATATTTCCAAATTTTAGTCGACACGTTATTGGCACGTTTTGTTCCCTCTTTTCAAAAAAAACCTAAACGCCGAGTCATTCAGTCCCCAAAATTCTATCTGTTCAACGTAGGTCTTGCCAACGCACTCCTCAAACGCGGGGACATTGTCCAAGGGAGCGAAACGTTCGGACGGGCCTTTGAACAATTTATTTTTCAAGAGATTGTGGCGCACAGTCATTATTCAGGACTGGAATATCCAATTTCTTATTGGCGAACCACATCGGGCTTTGAAGTTGATTTCATCTTGGGAAATGGAGAAGTTGCTATTGAAGTAAAAGGCACCACTGAAGTTCAGCCGCATCATTTGCGCAGTCTACATGCATTCCGCGAGGAGTATAAACCAAAGAAAACAATCGTTGTCTCGCTGGACACAAAACCTAGAAATGTGGGAGGGATCAACATCTTGCCATGGGAAACATTTCTCAAGGATTTATGGAGCGGCTCGGTGATTTGAGCCCCTGCCCTACACTCGCCCTTGAAAAAACCTCCAAAACAGAGTAGAATAAGGAGATTAAAATAAAAATCAAATGGCTGCTGAAAAACCACGACGCTACACTGATGAGAAAACCGGAAAAAGCAACGAATACGCAGGTAAAGTTGCCAAAAAAAAGATTGATTGTGGTGTAATACTTGCTGAAATCAATGCGGAAAATCTTCCCAATCCCGAAGAACTGGATTTAGAGGAGTATACTGTAACGCCAAAAGACGGTGGCGGTCTTCTAAAAATCCTTCAAGGAAAATTATTCCAAAAACTGGACCCAAAAGTCGCACAAAAAATCCTCCTCCAATCATATGCAAACCTATACAAAGAAACAAACGCCAAAGGAAATGGCGACATAAACGCATTACAAATTGGAGATACAATTACAATTACGGCAGGCAAACTCACAATCACGCGCGCAAACAAAAAATTCAAAAACATTGTGGCTGTTCCTATTTTCCCTGAGCAGGAGTGTGAGGGGAAAGGAACTCCATTAACTGCAACTGAAGAACCAACCGAATCCGAACAGACAAAAATCGAAAAAATCTTCACAAGCACGACTCAAGATTATCCTCCTCTGGCAAATTACAAATTATCTTTTCCCAACGATAAAGCTTATCCGTTCAAAATCGAAAATCCCACCACGAGAAAAAGTGCGGAAATAGATTTCATCCAACGTAAATATTATTATACAAATTTTACTACTGAAAATGGAAATTCTGTTGCAGCAGCAAGCGAAAACATAAATACCGCAATGAACTTTGGATTAAATGCAATATATTTGACCAAACTTTTTGATGATATAAAAGCCCAAACCAATAATCTCGAGGCCAACGGCGATGCGCCTTTCAGGGTTGAAAATGATAAAACCATCATCTTCTCAAAAAGAGGCAATCGACTGGAAAATCTAAATCTAAAATTTGATTACGCTCCACCTCTGCCCTCACAAGACCACTATCCGTTTAGAATAGATGAAACTGTTACAAAAACTTTAAATCGACTTTGGACCGAATGGCATACCCCCCTAGAAACACCTGCACAAAATACACCACTCGCCGCTCCAACCGTAGCACCCACCGCAGAAACCCCCACCCCTACTCATGAAAACCAAGCAAAAATAGACAATGCTATAAAAGAAGTGACGCAATACGCAAATACAAAAACCGGTGAAAATGCTAAAGTTGAAATAACAACATCAGACAATACACACTTTAACGTTAAAATTACCTCTTGGGACGGGTCATCAGAGGAGTTAGCAGCAATAGATATAAGCACAATTGATGAGGAGAATTTTAAAATTGGCCTTCAACAAGCAGTCGAGGCTGCCAATAAAGCTTTATTTATCATACGCAAAGTAGACTCATTAAAGAAACGATGGATTGAATCGGGTTATGAAGGCACTGATAAATTCTACATTGACAAAGATGAACATCAGATCAAATTCCACGGCTGGGGGCCTGATGAAACAATTATCTATAGACCAATATACGAAGAGTTTAGTGCAGCCCAAGTACAACTCCGTGACCTTCTCAACAAAGCTTTCAACAAAGTAGTCCCTATTGCCAACGTTCCTGCACCGGTACAGACAAGCTCCCCTACCTCAACACCTAAACAGGGCAATGAAAACCAACAAAATCCTCTAGAAGCTGAAAGAGATCGAACTGTTACAGAAACTTTAAATCGACTTTGGACCGAATGGCGTACCCCCCCAGAAACACCTGCACCGGAAGCTACCACCACACCATCTGCACCCGCTTTTACACCACCAACACCTGCTGAAAAAGCAAATGACGGAGAATAAGCCATTAATTACCTGCTCTAATAAGACTACTTGCTCTTATCCCTGCTACCCGTCCTTCAAGCACCCCAAATCCTGTTGGATTACTTGAAATTAGAGGTGCCGCAAAAACGTGCTTTTTTACGCGGTCATCAGCGCCACATATACTCCAAGGGCTTGGTGCCTCCGTAGGAAGAAAACGCGCAACACCATTACTCTCCGGTCCATCCTCTCTAAGATAAGAAACCGTCCCTTTAGAGCCAACTTGCGTAACTACAAGATCAACATTATTCAATGATTGATTTTCAAACCATATATTTACATTATTTACAGAACTACAGTCGACTACAATCGCACCCTCTCCAACTTGAGCTATAGTCAACAATTCATCAGATGCACGATCCTTTATAAATGGCGGATCTGTAAGCAATTTCCACCCAACGGATGCTTGGGCCCCATCCTTTGCCGCCACATCAGTAAAAACAGGCCCTTTCCAACCAACCGAGGTTGAACCGCCTTCAATAAAATCATTTCCAAACCAACCAAGAGCTCCAATCCCCAAACCACCCGCCACTAAAGCCACACGATTTAGTCCGCGTCTCACACCGGAAGGTCTCCTCACCCACCCCTCACGCTCAAGCACCTGAGGAACGGCAGCTGCAAAATCCACTGCCAAAGATCCAGTACTCTCTCTCACCGCATTTTTCACATCTTCCACCAAACCACCCTCACCGCCTTCACCTTCTAAAATAATTGTTCTTAGTAGCTCAGCAGCGGCTGCAAAATCCACTGCCAAAGATCCAGTACTCTCTCTCACCGCATTTTTCACATCTTCCACCAAACCACCCTCACCGCCTTCACCTTCTAAAATAGTTGTTCTTAGTAGCTCAGCACTGGTGGCAAAATCAGCAGTGGCGTTCTCAACAGCTTCCAAAACAGCCACTTCAGACGTTCCAACTTTATCAGACAACGCCTTAATGGCAAGAATCAAATCCCTAAGGACAAGTTTCCCTCCGTCTGAACTACGTGTTAACTCTCTCAGAGAGGCGGCTGCATGCATACCGTTTGCTTGAGTACGAAGAACAGCCTCCAAAAGCCGTACTGTAAATTCATCAAAAGAAACTTGTTGTCTTTCAGCAAGGGCAGAATCTAAATCAGCCTTTTCCGTTTCGCTACCCACCTCCTTCATCCCCAAAAGAGCTCTTAATACTCTAGCAGGATTACTAAAAGTTGTAACTCTCATTTTACCGGACACGGCACCGGAAAATTCACGCAACGCCTCCATGGCAGGGCCACTCAAAACACTTTTCCCATCCGCACACCTAAGAGGAAAGCTTCTCTCAAAAACATCCAAAAATTGAACCAGCTCTTGAAGTTTACCACTGTCAGACAAAGTCATAAGCGGCTCAACAAGCCTTGAGAAAAACAATTCAACAATGTTGTTAATTCTACTCTTTACAAAACCTCTGAACAGAGTGCTGTCAATGGAATCGGCCCATGCATCTAGCTCTCTAGCAAATTTTTCTTTTGCAGCACTCTGAACATCATCAGCCACAACTTCACCACCCTCATCATCACCTGATGATTGCATGGCCTTTACAATAGAATCAACCATTATATTACCCAATTGACCGAGCTTTTGGACCATATCCGGCGCACATAGCACATCTAAGCCCAAACTCCCTTCTCCATTCCCACTGTCTTTATCAATTTCTTGACTCATAGTAATGATTTTATAAAATTAGGATGGCAGTCTAACATGGAAATCTTGATATGTCAAGCCCCAAATCTCCGCAGCCCTGAGGGCACAAATCTCCCTATGGTCATCCGTCCAAAGAAATCGAGTGCCCTTGCATCCATTCCGCATGTTTTAATAGAAGTATCATGCGGATTTACAAGTGTAAAAGTACGTTTTGCAGGATCAATATCCGTAACGGCATAAGCATGCACTCCATGCACCAACATTTTCCCGCTAAGAGCAAGTGGCACATTATACATCAAACTTGGTGGCTTGGGTGGCTCGGCTCCATGCTTCCCGTTCACATACCACACACTATGCTCCCTTTCCAATCCCACCGCACTCTCAATGGACATCCCTGATCCAATTTGAAAATCAATACTGGATCTTCTGTCCAAAACATCACGAAAAGACAAAGTGCAAAGTGTGGCAATTTTTACTTCTTCTCCACTAACTCGAGCAAACAAGGCCTCTTTGACGTACTGCCAATCAGCCTCATCTCTCTTACATGCCGTAAGATCAATATCTTGAACTCTAACTCTTTCTCCACAAAGGAGGTTCATTGCAACACGCGGCCAACCACCCTCAAAGTCCGACTCCCTGCCAACGGGCGTTGTTTCCTCCCTTGCGTCGCCATTTTGCCTATGCACAAGTCTGGCAAATAAGCGTTCCAAAATCTGCACACCTCTTGCCCCTTTGACAGCTCTTTTGGCATAACCTTCAGCCTTAAGGGAAGCTACTTCCAATTGTTTTTCAGGCTTCACTTCGCCATCAAAACGCACAAGCCAAGGAGCCAATCCGTCCTGTGCCTTCCCGTCACGATTCTCATCATCAAACGGGAACAAATTAAGTATCCTTTTTCTCCCCCAACCTGTCTGCAACAATCCATACAAAACGGCCAAAAAATAACAATCTCCAAACCCGTTCTGTTTAAAATCAGCATCCATTCCACTCGGCCATAACCTACGCATTAAAAGGAAGCTATCAGCACTAATTCTCTCCCTCAAACCCTCCGGCAATAATTTATATTCCAAAAGCGCTCGCTTTTCAGGATCCAAAAGTGCTAAAAAGGCTGCAAGCCGATTAATTCTCCTCAAACCCTCAATTGCACTCTTCTCACGTTCAAGCATTCCCAAATGTGCTTCAAAAAAAGACGAAAACAATGCAGGCGTAGCGCTTTTATCTTGGAGCAATTCCAAAAACGCCTTACGCGCCCCATCATTAAGGTCAAAGCAGCTCACAAACACCTCCGGATGACTTTTTCTTAGATCCTCAAAAGACAAGGCCAACAATTTTGTCTCAATTTCCCCCTCATGCGCATCCAAAATTGCCCCACCGCGCCCGGAGCAAATTGTGCCCAAGGTGTCCATGAGATCCTGATCTTGCCGATCCTGCCTGCCAAGAAGTAATTGCATGCCTGTATCATACGTACTTTTCCTAATTTGTCAAGCACGACTAATCTGCAAACACAAAACTCCCCTTCTGGGAGCCTTGTGTGATTTCCCCTTAAACCCCGCCTTGGCGGGGGCGAATTTTGAATTTGTGCGCGCGAGCGCAGCGAGCGCGCTTACTTGGCCGCGACCACGGAAACAGGCGTGATGTACGAAATATCCGAACTGCTCGGTTTGACCATATCAACAGTCGCCGCTTCAATTACACTCATGGAACGGGCGCGAAGCGAAGTCATGTCCGTGACTTCACCGTCGGTCACTAAAATTTGTTTTTCATTCTCAAGTTTGGTAAGTAGATACCCCTTCATAGCCTTATCATTCAAACTGGTGAGCGAAACAATTCCCATACCCATAACCATAATCACCATAATCGCACCCACGGACACAAGGCTAAACCTCTCATTTCTGAGAAATATTGATCGAATTATTGAGTAAATTTGCATCATGGCGTGAACCCCGCATACGGGGCGTTAAAGTTTTTCTGCGGCTCTCAGCAAAGCGCTGCGAGACCGCGGGTTTTGGTCGACTTCTTCCTGAGTCGGCCGGATCGGCTTATTTGTAAGGAGGGAAAGGCTCTTTGATCTAAGGACTCTTTGTCCGTATATATCAGTAGGATCGCGGAGATCTGTGGCGAGTTGCTTGAAGAAGTGCTTAACTAAGCGGTCTTCAAGAGAGTGGTAACTCAGCACTGTAACGCGTCCTTGAGGAGCTAAAAGCTCTATAGCCTGAGCTAGGCCAAGCTCCAAGGCTGAAAGTTCCTCGTTAACGGCAATTCTTAACGACTGAAATATTTGAGGCATGCGCTTATACGCAGGCCCAAACACCTTTTTGACAAAGTCTGCAAACTGGAGAGTCGACTGAAATTCTTCCTTTTTTCGACTTTCCGCTATGCGGCTTGCAAGCTTTCTTGAGTGCCGTTCTTCTCCAAAGTAGTAGAAGATATCAGCAAGCTCTTTCTCACTTGCGGTGTTTAAAATATCTGCAGCCGTACGGCCGGCTGCGCCGGTCGTCATGCTCCTGTCAAACCTCATGTCCAGCGGACCGTCTTTGGAAAATGAAAATCCGCGGGCGGAATCGTCAACATGTGGGGACGAGAGTCCTAGATCAAAGAGAATAGCATCCACTTGGGATACCCCTTCCCTCCTTAGCCGATCTGTCAAAGAACTAAATGAATCGTGGAAAATTTTGAAGTTTTGCGCGGCACCCATCTCACTCACCACTTTGCCGAGCCGCTCCTCCGCCACTTTCAGATTCTCTTCATCCTTCTCAAATGCATATAAATGTCCGGCCGGCCCAATCGCTTTCAAGATTTCTACGCTGTGTCCTCCAAGTCCAAGTGTGCAATCTACAACCACTTTGCCCAGTGCCCGAGCACGGACCTCATCCGGCCCAGTCAGTCCCAGAAACTCCAAACACTCTTTGAGCATCACTGGAGAATGATTTAACAACACGGGGCTTGGATAACTTTTTTGCACAGGGCTTTGCACGGGGTTTTGATGTTGTATAAGTTTTTTGAACGAGCGTGAAAGTAAGCACACGTTAGGGCGGCGCGGAAATAGAGTCAAGACTTTTCTCAATTTACCACGCCAGCATGTACACATTTTTTATACACTTTCCGCGCCGCCTACCCGCTTTTGAACCTGTTCCCGCCCCAACGCAGCGCGCAAGAAATTCCACTTGCAAATCCATGCAACTGTTGCGCAATTATTTTATACATAGTGGCCGCCTTGTGCCCGTTCGGTGCGCGCGCACACAAGCAGTCGTGGTGAGGTTTTACTCACTCGCCCAAAGCACTCCATGCTCACTTTCGTCCGCTATGAAGTTCTGTGATTTCTTCGTCGTCCACCCATAAAATAAACAGCCCAAGAGCTATAGCTATCAAATATGAAACCGCAGGATGACTTGGAAAAAGATATATTTCCGTAAGCCCCCAAACTCCATACCAAAACATAACCACGGCTGAGGCGGTTAGGATTATGTCAAAAAAGGATCTCTGACTTTTCCTTTTGAAAAATTTGAAGATGTTCATGTGGATTTTTAAACAGCTAAACCACAGCTTAACAATAATACCACCCCGCCTCCATCTCACGCAACTTTTCTGTAACCCGATTTTTATACCAAAGTATAATTTTCTTGCCATTTTTTTATACTTCGGTGCAATAATCTTGTTATATTTCAAGCTCCCCCTGCCTTATCACGGTGATCTCATCTCCCACCACTTTTACAATTGTGGAGGGTGGAGTAACCCCAATCGAGCCTCCATCAAGGACAAAATCCGGCACCAAACCTCCGCCTAGCATCTCCTGCACGGAATAAGCCTGCAACGCGCCTGACAAATTTGCGCTGGTTGTTGTCACAGGCCCGCCAAAGCCTTCCACAAGGCGCCGCGCCCACTTGTTTGAACTCACGCGGAAACCAACAGTCGGTTCACTCGGATTGATCCACGCCGGAAGTGCTGAACCACCCGCGTGCCCGAGCACACTGCGCCGTGGCACCACAATTGTCAAAGCCCCCGGCCAATATTTCAAAGCCAACTTTACCGCCAAAGGGGAAAAGTCGCCATATCTCTGCGCCTCCTCCAAATCACGCACCAAGACGCTCACCGGCTTATCAAGCGGCATCTTTTTCAAACTGTAAAGCCTCCTCACAGCGGCGGCCTGAAAAATATCCACGGCAAGCCCGTAACAGGTTTCCGTTGGGTGCGCCACCACCTGACCCATGTGAAGCGCCTTAACCGCCGAAAGAATTTGCTCATTCATGAGCGCAGTATACCTCACAAATTAAAACAATTTGAAGAGATCAAAAAAATCGCTATACTTGCGGGCGATTACCCCCTAACCCCCGCAAAAAATGCGAGTCGCAATCAATGGTTTTGGCCGTATAGGCCGCATGGTCTTCCGCGCCAATTTATTAAATCCCAGAATCGAAATAGTCGCTATAAATAATCTGGGCGATCCCGCGCAAAGCGCCCACCTCCTCAAGTACGATTCTGTCTACGGAATCCTCCCAATGGAGACCCATGGCGAACCGGGCAAACTGACCGTTGACGGCAAGGATTACATGCTCCTTCAACAAAGAGATCCACTTCTTCTTCCTTGGAAAGATCTTGGAATTGATCTTGTTATAGACTGTACCGGCGCGTTCACAAACCGCGAAGGAGCCACAAAGCACCTCACGGCCGGAGCAAAACGCGTTATGATTTCCGCACCTGCAAAAGATGAGATCGACCATACTATTGTGATGGGTGTCAACCACAAAGAATACGATCCCGCCAAGCATTTCATTGTGAGCAACGCAAGCTGTACAACCAACGGCCTCGCACCTGTTGCGAAAGTACTTAACGACTCGTTCGGCTTGAAGCGCGGACTTATGACCACAATTCACTCCTATACCAACGACCAAAATCTTGTGGATAACGACCACAAAGACCTACGCCGCGCACGCGCTGCCGGTCTAAATATGCTCCCATCTTCCACCGGCGCCGCAAAAGCAATCGGTCTTGTAATTCCCGAGCTCACGGGAAAACTAAACGGAATTGCAATTCGCGTTCCAACACCTGTTGTTTCGCTTGTGGATCTAACTGTTGAACTCAATAAAGACACTAACGCGGAAGAAATAAATGCCGCAATGAAAACCGCCGCCGAAGGTGAACTTAAAGGAATTCTTGGCTACTCGGATTTGCCGCTTGTTTCCACAGATTATAAGGGCGACCCTCGTTCTTCCATCTTTGACGCACTTGAAACGCAAGTCTTGGGCAAGCAAGGAAATATGGCAAAAATCTTGGCATGGTATGATAATGAATGGGGCTACTCTCTCCGTTGTATAGACTTGGCCGCTTATATGGCCGAGCAGGAGAACGCGTAAACCAACCCGCATATGTCTGACGACAGAAAAAAACAGATTTTAAACGCAATAGTTGAGCATTTCATCAAGACCGCTGAACCGGTGGGCTCAAAAACTATTATTTTGACCTATAATTTTAAGATAAGCCCCGCAACAGTCCGCAATGACATGGCTTCGCTTGAAGAAGAGGGTTTTATCACTCAGCCGCACACTTCCGCCGGCAGAATTCCAACTGATAAAGGCTACCGTATTTATGTAGATGAACTTGTGGATTTTGACCGCGCTCGCACGCTCGCGCGCGAAACCCTCGGAGCCTTGATGAATCACAAACGCGCCCTTTCCGCAAAACAGCGCGTGCATGATGCCGTGCATCTGCTGTCGCAAGCAAGCCCCAACATGGCTTTTGCCACAATTCCTGAGAACGACCGCACATTTTTCATGGGCCTCTCCCACCTCCTCCGCCAGCCCGAATTCATGGAAGTCCCAATGCGCGCCTGCCAAGTAATGGAGGTCATTGAAGACCAAAACACCTTCCTTTCTTCTCTGAAAAACTTGGAAATCGACGCCGAGCCCCGCATCCTAATTGGCGAAGAAAACATTTTAAGCGGCATTGAAAGCTGCTCACTCATTGTCAGCGCTTACGAATACGACGGCTTCCGCGGCATCATTGGCCTCCTTGGCCCAAAGCGCATGCCTTACGCCTACAACTCCGCCATCTTAGCTGAAATCCGCACCCTTCTTGAAAAAAACTTACTCTAACCCCAGCGCAAATGCCTGACACTGACACTCAAAACCCGCCACCCACAGACCCAGCCTCCACACCAGCCACGCAAGACCCCGCCGCTGCCGCCACGCAGGACGGCGACGAGCTCACCCGCCTCAAAAAAGAACTCGAAGAAATGACCGCGGTGGCCAAGCGTGCAATGGCTGATCTGCAAAACTTTAAACGCCGCGCGGGTGAAGAAGCCGCCGAACTCCAAATTTTTGCAAACATGAATTTGCTTTCCGCAATTTTCCCCGCTTTAGATAACTTCACCCGCGCCTTCGCCGCAATTCCGGAAGACCTCCAAGGTAACGACTGGGTGAACGGCATCTCTGCAATCGAGGCCACGCTCATCAAAGCGCTAAAAGACACCGGTCTTGAGATGATTGATGAGGTTGGCATTCCCGTGGACCCTCAAAAACATGAAGTTTTGATGGAGGTTGATGCCCCTGCAGCTGCGGCCGCGCCTGAGGACAGCGCGGGCAAAGTGGTCCAAATTCTTGAAAAAGGCTACTCTTTCCGCGGCCGCACCCTCAGACCCGCGAAAGTAAGTGTGGGGAAAGCCCTGCGCCGCTAAGTAACCCCATTTTACTTCTCCCCTCCTCCACCCTTAGACTGCCCTCGTTGCCTACTGTCACTTAACTAAACCTTATGAAAAAACTCGCCATAGTAGCCATTGCCGTAGTCGCCCTTACTCTGACCGGATGCAGCAAAACTTACACTCCCACCCAAATGCCAAGTACTGATGGTAAAGATGCCACGCAAACTTACACCCTCGCTCCCTGAGAGCTCAACTGAGGCGACTTCGGCCTAGCCTCTTCTTGATTTTTTTACAGGTTCAACTGCCGTTCCGGAACGGAACTCCAACCTGTTAAGGGTGCATTTTTGCACGTGCAAAGATTAGAAAAAAAATCCCCTTGACCTCCCGCGTTTAGCACTATAAACTCACGAGTGCTAATTTGGCGTGCCGCGCAAGGCCGCAAAACCGGCCGCACCCGCACGGCACCGCGCGCGCAAAGTCGTCCAACACTTAACCCCAAAATATATGTCCAGAATTATAGGAATAGACCTAGGAACCACAAATTCATGTTTTGCTGTCATGGAAGGCGGCGAAGCAACCGTCATCACAAACGTGGAGGGCAAGCGCACAACGCCGTCCATTGTGGCCGTGAAAGACGGCGAGCGAATGGTGGGCGAAAACGCAAAGCGCCAGATGGTGATGAATGAAAAAAACACCATTTTTTCCGCAAAAAGATTAATTGGTCGTCAATATGATGAGGTCAAAGAAATTCTCGAACGTTTCCCTTTCACATGCAAAAGAAATCCTGAAGGCGAAGTGGAAATTACCCTGGACGGCAAAAGCAAAAAACCGGCTGAAATCTCCGCAATGGTGCTCGCAAAAATTAAGGCCGACGCGGAAAAATACTTTGGCGAACCCGTAACGCGCGCCGTTATCACCGTGCCCGCCTACTTCAACGACGCTCAGCGCCAAGCCACAAAAGCCGCCGGTGAAATTGCCGGACTTACCGTGGAACGCATCATCAACGAGCCAACCGCCGCCGCACTCGCGTACGGAATTGACAAGCATGCGGGTGACAAAAAAATCGCCGTATTTGATCTTGGAGGAGGAACTTTTGACATCTCAATTCTTGAGCTTGGCGAAGGCGTTTTCCAAGTGCTTTCCACAAACGGAGACACCTTCCTTGGAGGTGACGACTTTGACAATCGCATCATTGAATGGATAGCGGACGAATTCAAAAAACAGGAAGGAATCGACTTAAAATCAGATCGCGTAGCACTCCAACGCCTCAAAGAGGCCGGCGAAAAAGCAAAAATCGACCTTTCAACTCAGCACGAAACTGAAATCAATTTGCCATTCATCACCGCAGACAAAAACGGTCCAAAACACCTTGTAATGAAGATGACTCGCAGCAAGCTTGAGGACATTTGTGCGGACTTGATTGAACGAATGGTGGCTCCTTGCAAACAGGCAATTAAAGATTCAAAAGTTTATGTTAGTGACATCAGTGAGGTGGTGCTTGTTGGAGGAATGACTCGTATGCCGGCCGTTCAAGAAAAAGCTAAGGAAATTTTTGGCAAAGAGCCTCACCGCGGAATCAATCCTGATGAAGTGGTTGCTCTTGGTGCCGCAATTCAAGGTGGCGTTCTTCAAGGCGATGTAAAAGACATTCTTCTTCTTGATGTGACCCCACTTTCCCTTGGAATTGAAACGCTCGGCGGCGTAATGACCGTTTTGATTGAGCGCAATTCCACAATTCCAACCAGTAAGTCGCAAACTTTCTCAACTGCGGCGGACAGCCAGCCTTCCGTTGACGTACGCATTTTCCAAGGCGAACGCCCTATTGCCAAAGACAATAAATTCTTGGGAAATTTTCAGCTCGACGGGCTCCCTCCGGCCCCCCGTGGTATCCCTCAAATTGAGGTGACTTTTGACATCGACGCAAACGGAATTATGAATGTAAAAGCCACGGACAAAGCCACCGGCAAGGTCCAGCACATCACAATCACGGGTCACAGCGGCATGTCCAAGGACGAGATTGAAAAGATGAAAAAAGAGGCTGAAATGTTTGCCGAGGAGGACAAGAAAAAGAAAGAAACCATTGAAATTCGCGTTGGCGCCGAAGGCCTGATTTCCCAAACCGAGCGCACCCTTAAAGACCTTGGCGACAAAGTTTCCGCGGATGCTCGCGCCACTGTTGAGGGGAAGGTGAAGGAGCTCAAAGACCTACTTGCAAAAGACGATTCAAAACCTGAAGATGTCAAAACCGCCTCAGACGCCCTTTCCGCCGAACTCCAAAAGATTGGCGCCGCCATGTATGAAAAATCCGGCGCGCCTGCCGGTGCCCCCCCTGACTTCACAGGTGGCGCTGGTACTACCGGCGCAGATTCTGCGCGCGCAGACGGCCCTGTTGACGCGGACTCGGCAAGCTCAGATGACGAAGATCCTGATGTAAAAGTTTATGAAAAAGACAAGAAAGATGACACCGGCAAAAAAGACAAGGACGGTCCTGTAGTTGATGGGGAGGCAAAGTAGGAAAACTTAAAGCCCCCTGCGCATGATGCCAATTTCTCCAAAAATTTCCATTTTTATAAGGGAAAAACATACCGGTGAAACGGTTATATCTTTGGAAGGAGAAGTTTTAGGAATTGGGAGGGACGGCACACAAGCTCTAGAGAAAGCCAAGAAAAAAATGCCGAACATAGAAAAGAAGGAGTTTTTAGTAAGTCATATTCATAATGGTCCACTTGCTTGTTATTCGAAGCATTGACAGTTAGCCTTATTCTGGCTTGCGCAAGCCAATTTTAGCGGTTGGCAATTGCAAAATAATTGAGGTATTTCGTCCAGCGGAAACAGCATATTTTGCCTTGAATTTTCCAGTGATTTCATCTATCATTCTTCTACAATTCCTCACCAAATAATACTATGGATAATCTATCTCAAATCCCGGACAATGAACTCCTCTCCCTTTGCCGGCAGTACGGCGGAAATGCCCTCCTCTGGCGAAGAAAATTTGAAAGCTTACTCCCAGAGGTCTTTAGAAGAAGGCTCTATGAAAAAGAAAACTGCTCAAATATTTATGAATTTGCTGCAAAGTTTGCAGGACTCTCAGAGGCACAAGTAAATACTGTACTTCATCTTGAAAAGAGACTGCAAGGGAAACCAATCCTTCTGGGTTTATTCCATGAGGCTGAAGTAAGTACAAACAAACTTGTAAGAGTACTAACCGTTGCAACAGAGGCTAACCAAGAAGATCTTGCTCAAAAACTTAAAATTTTCTCTCAGAAAACAATGGAGATATATGTAAGGGATTTGAAGAGGGAACAAAATGAAGCAAAAGAACTTGAGAGAAAAAACTCCCCAAACCTTTTTCTAGGCACAAACCTTCTGCGCGCGCAGAAGAAACTTGATTTTATTCTTTCAGATGAGGTCACAGATAAGCTCAATCTTATTCATGCGCAGGGGAAGGATATCAGTGTCCTTCTTCTAAATTTTCTTAATCAAAAAAAACAAGAAACAGAGCGAAAAGAACAGGAACTTTCCACTCGCGCCCGCGAAGAGACACATCTTCCTTCGCGGAATTACTACAAAAAAGCTATCCGTGATTTCCTCAACGAGAAGTATGGTACCAAGTGCGCCGTGAGCGGCTGCACTAAACCTGCCGAAGAAATCCACCACCGCCTCCGCTTTGGACTTCAAGCAAACAATGATCCTGCGTACATGGTGCCGCTATGTAAAGAACACCACAAAATTGCACATGCAATTGACTTGAAAGTGGTGGAACATTGGAAAAAATAAAACCCACTAACCCTTTCCAAAGGGTCAGTAACAGTACTTTCTAACCCTCTACAAAGGGTTACCGTTTCCACCACATCTGATATTCACACCTACCTCAAACCACACAACTCCTAAAGCCCCCATTCCCAATCTTCTAATTAAAGAGTACACTCTAGCCAAACCCAAACCCCCTAACTAAAATCACATGACTTGCCCAATCCAATTACCTCACGGACTCCTCCCCCTCATAATTCTCCTCGTCATCTGGGAACTCATCTGGAAAGGAATCGCACTTTGGAAATGCGGCCGCAACAACCAAAAAAACTGGTTCATTGCAATTCTCCTGCTAAACACAGTCGGAATTCTGCCAATCGTGTACCTTAAATTTTATCAAAAAAATCCCAATCGCTAACCTCTAACCCCCTCCTTATGACCATCCACCCTATTGAATTCGCACTTTTTTGCGACTATGCGTCCGTCTCAATAGACGGCAAACTCAATTTAAATGGCGTTTTTGAGCGCATTATGACGGAAAAAGTTCCGGCCGTTCACCCGCAAATGTTCGTGATTTCCAAGATGATTCTCCCCAAGGGCGCACACAAAATAGCTTTCACTCTGATGCAACAAGACAAGGTTCTTGCAAAGTCGGTGGTGGACAAAAACGTGGACGGCGAACTTGGCGTCCACAACCACTTTTGGAGCATTCACGGCCTCAAAATTGAAACTTGGGATCCTGTTGAACTCCAAATTTTAGTCGACGGAAAACAAATACTGGTAAAGCGCCTTCCTGTGATCAAAGTTGAGAGGAAAGAACCCCAAACCGACCAAAAACCGAGCTCTAAATGAGCGCTGGATAAACGCATCTACCAAATTCCAAACCTCACATCCCAACCACTTTTGAGGATGGTATTCATAACCGGATTTTTAATTTCGGACGGGTTGAATTTATAGTCGTAAATTTTGCCGACTGAAAAATTTTCCTTGATACCCCACCTCTTCCCTATTTCAAAAGCCACCATAATTCCTCTGAAATACCCACCAAAAACTTTGACCGAAGTTGGACCCACCCCCCACATAACAAATTTATTCACATCTATTAAAGTCGCTAATTTCTTCTCCCCATCCAATTTCACAATCAGCTGATAGACCTTTTTCATCCTGTTCTTACTAATGATTTCCCACCATTTTGCATCCAAATATTTCCAGGTGACAACAAGCCGTGATCCTTTTTCTTCCACCACAACAGGAACGTCAAATTCGTTAATCTCTAGAATCCGCTTCCTAAGCTCCTCCTCACCGATTGTCGACTTTTCTTCCGTCTTAAACACCCAAATTTTCTTAGCCACAAAATCGAGTCCGGGGATAAAGCCCAAAAGAAAAAGAGCTGTTGCGGAAAGCACAATTGTCACCATCATCCTATCATCACTTTTGTAAGCAAGCGTAAGTGGCAAAAGTATCAACGCAAAAATGCCCATATAAACTACTACCGCCAAGAATGAGAGTAAAAATCGTTTTACCATAGATCAAGGTTAAATAAATACGCACTCATACTAGCACCCTTGCCGGTATATTCCAATTGCTCCCGCGCCATCTATTCGCTATCCTATGCGCACTTAAACATACATACCCACATTTTTTATGCTCGACCCCAAATTCATAGTCGCAAACCCTGACGCGGTCAAAGAGGCCGCACGCAAAAAACACATAAATTTTGACGTTGACGACTTTATCCGCTTGGACGAGAAACGCCGCGAACTGCAAACGCGTGTGGACAGCCTCCGCGCAGAAAAAAACACTGCAAGCGAGCGAATTCAAAAGCTAACGGGCGCGGAAAAAGAAACCGCGGTTGCGGAAATGCGCGCGAAGGGCGCAGATGAAAAAACCGCCTCGGAGGAACTAAAGCAAACCGAGGAACTTTGGCAGGAGGCGCTCCTTCGCGCACCGGCCCCCACCTCTCCAAACACCCCTGAAGGCAAAGATGACACGGAAAATGTTGAACTTTACACGCACGGCGAACTTCCAAAATTCCTAGACGCGGACGGCAAACCTTTTGAGCCTAAAGACCACATTGCACTCGGAGAAGCACTGGACATAATAGACATTGAACGCGGCGTAAAAATCGCCGGATCCCGCAGTTACTTCTTGAAAGGCCAAGGCGCGCTCCTCGAACTCGCCATCCTCCACTTCACACTGGACAAACTGGTCAAAAAAGGCTTCACGCCATTCCTTCCGCCACTTCTCGTAAACCGCGAAGCCATGCTCGGCACGGGCTATTTTCCGGGTGGCGAAGAGCAGGCCTACTCCCTCCCACTAGATGAAAAATACTTGATTGGTACCAGCGAGGTCTCCGTGGCTTCTTACCATATGGGCGAAACCCTCGCCGAGAGCGAACTTCCCAAGATTTACGCCGGATATTCGTACTGTTTTAGACGCGAGGCGGGCACTTACGGCAAGGACACCCGCGGCCTTTACCGCATCCACCAATTCCAAAAAATCGAGCAAGTTATAATCTGTAAAAATGATCCCGCGGAAAGCGCCCGCATGCATGAATTTCTTCTCAAAAACGCCGAAGAAGTTTTGCAGGATCTCGGCCTTCCATACCGCGTTGTAGCCGTTTGCAGTGGAGACATGGGCCAAGGCCAATATTATAAGAATGACGTTGAAACTTGGATGCCCTCCCGCAAATCTTATGGTGAAACACATTCTTGCTCCACTTTTCTCGACTATCAAGCCCGTCGACTAAACCTCCGTTACAAGGACTCCGCCGGCAAAGTTCATTTTGCGCACACTCTCAACAACACCTGCATTGCCTCCCCCCGCATCCTGATCCCAATTCTTGAAATCTACCAAAACTCGGACGGCAGCATCACCATCCCCGAAGTCCTGAGGCCATATATGGGAGGGAGAGAGAGAATTACAAGGCGCTAATCACCCTGAATCACAGATCTAGCGACTGAAAGAATTGCCTCGAGCCTGCCCTCTTGAATTATTTTTAAAACCGTCACCCCATCAGGAACGGAAAATTCGACTATCAAGCCCACACACAAATCGCACCTCCATTCTGAAACACCATCGGAAGTCTCAACGCACTCAGCCCGATCATCAACAAACAAAACAATGCCGGAAACGCCCAACTCCACCGCCCTCTCCACAACAGGAACACCTGAAACAAAATGTTCTCGTGAAAGACGACTATCTGAAACTTCTTCAACATCCACACCACAATCCACCAAAATCAAACCCACCCGTTTTTTACCTTCTTGAACGGCCTCCAGCACCTCAAGCCCCCCCCCGAACCCCACACTTGCTCAATTGCAAAACCTAATCGTCCAAGCTCATCACCCACAGCACCTTGAACTCCACTCATCTCGCGCCCCCCAAAAACCGGTCCAACCACCAAACAAGTTTTCCCACTTTCCGCACCCATATGTAAAATTCTTAATTTTGCCCTATCCTAAGCCAAAAATTGCCATTCTGTCAAACGGATTTTTCCGCCAATCATTCCCGCCAATCATTCCGCTGCCAACATTTTCCTCACCAACTTTGACATTCTTCATTTTTGCAATTCTAATCTTTGCACGTGCAAAACCGCAACTTTTACAGATTGAAGTCTCGTTCCGGAACGGCGCTCGAACCTGTAAAACACTCGAGCAAATTTTAACTTGTGCGCGCGCACAAGCTCCCACGCTACAAAAAGAAAAAGACCCTCCGCTAATTGTGGCTTATAAACCACGGGCCGAAAGTCTTCTCCACCAAGATTATGCAAAAATCACCAAAAACAATCAAGCAAAATTTTATCCACGCCAGTTCTCCGCACGCCCCTACTACGCTTAGTCAAACCTCACCACCAATTTTGCACCAAGCGCTTTTGCAACCTTTGTCAAAAACTCAACGCTCGGATTATAAGTACCCGACTCCAACCTTGATATTGCCGACTGTTTTGTTCCGATTTTCTTAGCCAATTGCCCTTGTGTCAGCCCCTTCTCAAGCCTCCTCTCAATCACTGATTTTGCAATTTCAAATTCTCCTTTGAACTCCAAATACGCCTTCTTAACAGCAGGATCTTTTAAAGCCTTTTTCTTGAATTGACTGTATGATTTCATGACCTTAATATAACATATACGTTATATTAATACAAGTCTAAATCAACTACTTTTGCAGATTACATTTTCGTCCCGGAACGGCACTCAAACCTGTAAAACACTCAAGCGAATTTTAGCCTGTGCACGCTCGCCCCGTTTGTGCACGCACAAGCTACTTCCTTACAAAATCCTGAATTTTTCCTGAAATAGATCCTCAAAATACTTTCCTCGTACCAAAAAGCGCGTAAAATTGAAAATACCACACATTAACGCTTGACGTTATTAACGCAGTACATTACTATTAACACAGGAACACAATGATCAAAAGCTTCAAATCCGAGGAAACCGAGAAAATTTTTAATCGAGACCGTTCGTTAAAATTGCCATGGACCATTCAAAAAACTGCCCTGAGAAAGTTATAGATGCTTGCCGCTGCAGTAACTCTGGAAAACTTACGAATCCCACCTGCAAATCACTTGGAAAAATTAAAAGGCGACAGAAAAAACAGTTACAGCATCCGTATCAACGATCAATGGAGAATCTGCTTTGAATGGACGGATAACAACGCGAGCAATGTAGAAATCACCGACTATCACTAATCACAAATTAATAAAACCCTATGCACAAACTCAAACCGGTCCATCCGGGTGAAATCCTATCAGAAGAATTTCTAAAACCACTCAAACTCAGCGAATATAGGCTCGCAAAAGACATTGCCGTACCACCTCGCAGGATTAACGAAATAACCCACGGGAAAAGATCAATTTCTGCTGACACCGCCCTCCGTCTTGGTAAATATTTTGGCATTTCTCCCGAATTTTGGCTGAACCTCCAATCTCATTACGACTTGGAAATTGAATCTGAAAAACTCTCTCCTGCACTCAAAACTATCAGAATTTTCTCTGGAAGCCCCTGCTACGCTTAGTTGAACCTCACCCCCACTTAACCTTTTCTTTTTCGTACCACTCAAGGTACTCGTTGGCTTTACTGAAGTGCTTGCAACCAAAAAAACCGCTGTATGCGGAAAATGGCGACGGGTGTGCCGCCTTTAAAACCAAATTCTGCGCAGAGTCAATCATCTTCCCCTTCTCTTGCGCGTACTTACCCCAGAGCATGAAAACCAAGTTGCACTTTTCGCGCACAAGCGCAGAAACCACCGCATCCGTGAACTGTTCCCAGCCCTTTCCTTGATGCGATCCGGCCAACCCCGCGCGCACTGTGAGTGTGGCGTTCAGGAGTAAAACACCCTGACGCGCCCAGTCGTCCAAATTGCCGTCTACTCGTAGCGGCCCTACTAAGTCGTCCCGAATTTCCTTAAAAATATTTTGTAACGACGGCGGAAGCCGCGTGCCCTCGCCAACGGAAAAACAAAGTCCATTCGCCTGCCCCGCGCCGTGGTAAGGATCCTGCCCCAAGATGACCACTTTTACATTTTCAAAGGGGCAAAGCTCAAACGCACGAAAAATATTTTTTGGCTCCGGATACACTCGCGCACCCTTATATTCATTGCGCACAAATTCGACTAACTCCTTAAAATACGGCTTCTCAAACTCGGCCCCAAGCCTCCTTTTCCACGACTCATGAATTTTTATATCCATGCGCGAATTTTAGCAAAAATTCGCGCGGAAGTGTAGACTACCCGCATGGAACCCACAAAAAATCCCACAAACCACGAAGCCCGTCTCCAAAAACTAATCGCCTCAGCAGGCTTCTGCTCGCGCCGCGCCGCTGAAAAACTGATAACTGACGGCCGCGTTTCCGTAAACGGGAAAGTGGTCACCGAGCTTGGCACAAAGGCCACCTCCAAGGACAAAATCGCAATAGACGGCAAACCTCTCAGCAAGCCTGCCGCCACGCTTACCATAATGATGAATAAACCCCGCGGAATCCTCACCACAAAGTCTGACCCCTTCGGCGGCAAAACCGTCATGGACCTCCTCCCAAAAAACCTGCGCCACCTAAACCCTATAGGAAGGCTGGACAAAGACAGCGAAGGCCTCCTGCTCCTCACATCGGACGGCGAACTTCTTAATCGACTCACCCACCCGCGCTACGGCCACAGCAAAATTTACGAAGTCCTTGTCCACGGAACTGTCTCAGAAGCAACCCTCAAAAACCTAAACCAAAAACGCCTCTTCTTGGACGGCTACTATCTCCAGCCCATGCAAGTAGCACTCATAAAAACACCTGCAAGTTCGTCATCCACAGACCCGCAAAAAGGCACCTTCCTCCGCTTCACTTTGAAAGAGGGTCGCAAGCGCCAAATCCGCCGCGTCATGGAATTTTACGCCCACCCCGTGATCTTACTAAAACGCATTGCAATTGGAGAGCTCACCCTTGGCGACTTAAAATCCGGGACCACTAAGATTCTTACGGAAAAAGAGCTAACCATGCTTTCTTAAAAGTCACACCCACGCAGAAACTTTATAAACTTTCTAGAAATTTGACTAACTTTATAAAGTTTGCTAAAATTAAAATATGACCATACATCAAAAACTCCACGCAATCAAAAAAATATCGGGGCTCACCCAAGAAAAACTTGCCTCAAAATTAGGTGTATCTTTCCCAACACTCAACAGTTGGATAAACGGAAAATCCACTCCGCATCAAAAGGCACAAAACTTTATAGAGGAACTTTACAAACAGTACACTGGACAAAAAATCATTCCGGAAACCATACTCGCCGCAAAAAAAACGGCGCTCTATAAACAAGCAAAAAAACACCGGAGCATCCTTAAAAAAATCCTCGCGCGCCCTGATCTCCACAACGAATTCATGCTCCTTCTCACCTTTCACACCAACTCAATCGAAGGTAGCACCTTGAGTGAGAATGAAACAAGCGCCGTGCTTTTTCATAATAAAGTTTTGCCAAATAAAAGCCTCATCGAACAAATGGAGGTAAAAAATCATCAAGCCGCGCTCACTTATCTGCTCCGCCACCTCGCAAGCCCTCATAGAACCGGCAGGAAAATCAATGAAGACTTGATCCTAAAATTGCATGCAATTCTCATGAACGGCATCCGTGATGACGCCGGTTTTTACAGAAGATATGCCGTGCGGATTGTGGGCTCGCACGTCCCAACCGCAAACCCTCTGCGCGTGCCGGACCTCATGGAGAAGCTGAGCAAGTGGCTCAGAACCCCAAGAAAAGACCCCATAAAACACGCCGCAAAAATTCACAGCGCCTTTGAAAAAATCCACCCTTTTGGCGACGGGAACGGACGAGTGGGCCGGCTCCTCCTAAATGCCATGCTCCTCACAAACAATCTGCCCCCCGCAATCATAAAAACCGAGAGCAAACAGCTCTATTACACCTACCTAAATAAAGCCCAACTTGATGACGACTTAAGCCTTCTTGAGGACTACCTTTGTGATACAATCGAAGAAGGCCTGCGGCTACTCCCCTAAATACCCTCCCGCCTGCATTTCCCAGAGCTTTTTGTAAAGCCCCGCGCCGTGCGCACCTGCCTCGTCAGGCTCGTGACGCACACCTCCGCCCGTGAGCTCCGCGTGACTCCCCTCCTCCACAATCCGTCCCTTTTCCAAAACAAAAATTCTGTCCATGTCCATCACCGTTGAAAGCCTGTGCGCAATCACAAAAACGGTTTTTCCACGCATCAAATTAACCAACGCGTCCTTAATTAATTTTTCCGACTCCGAATCGAGACTGCTCGTGGCCTCGTCCAAAACCAAAATCCGCGTGTCCGCCAAAATTGCACGTGCAATTGCCACGCGCTGTCTTTCCCCACCTGAAAGTTTCACACCGCGCTCGCCCACAAAAGTCCCATATCCCTCCGGAAATCCGGAAATAAATTCATGACAGTGCGCCAACTTTGCCGCCGCGCGCACCTCCTCATCAGTGGCGTCCGGCTTCCCATAACGAATATTCTCCATGAGCGACCTATGAAACAAAACCGGCTCCTGCGGCACCATTGCAATCTGCGCCCTCAAACTGTCCTGCCGCACACCTGAAATATCTTGACCGTCAATCAAAATCCGCCCGTGCTTCAAATCAAAAAGTCGCAATAAAAGTTTGAAAATCGTTGTCTTTCCCCCGCCCGAAGGCCCCACAAACGCCACTTTTTCACCCGCTTTTACCTTGAAAGAAAGCCCGCGAATAACCTCGCGCTCCTCCTCGCCGGTATAAGAAAAACTCACGCCTTTTGCCTCCACACTTCCGCGCGTTACCTTCAAATCGCTTGCTCCACTGCGGTCTCGCACCGCAGGTTTTTTGTCGCAAATTTCCATCATCTCATTCGCATTTGCAAACAGCTCATAGAGATGCCTAAGCGTGCGGCCAAACCCAAAAAGCTGCTGATAAAGCGTCATCAAATAACTCTGAAGTAGCACCAAATCTCCGGGAGTAAAAGTACCGGCCTGCCACGCTAAAATTGCATAGTAGAGGATGCCCGCATCAAGACCTATCATAAGCGCCGTAGTGAACGAGTCGATAATAAGATCAAACCTCCAAGCACCCCACTGAATTTTTCTCCACTTATCCACCGCGCCGGAAAAAGCATCTTTCTCGAACAAAAACCGCGCAAAAAATCGGATTGTGGTGTGATTTGCGACTGTATCCGCCAGCCGCGCCGTGACCGCCGTGTCCGCTTGAGCCTTCGGCAAATCGTAATTTCTCATCTTATAGCGCGAAATTGCAACGGTGAAACCAATGTAAAGAATCACCCACCCGAGCACCAAAATCCCAAATTTTGCATCCATCATCCAGAGCACCGTAATCACAACGGCCGTGCGCAAAACAAGCGGCAAAAATTCATAAAAAACCTTGTCTCCAATCTCTTCAAACGCACAAACCATGCGAGTAACTCGCTTCACAAGCGCACCCACAAATTGGTCGTTAAAAAATTGGAACGACTGTCTGTGCAGTGCCGCAAAACAGCTCTCGCTCAAATCCTTCATCACGCGCACCTCAAGAAGGGCGTGGAAAGTGCTCCCAATCCGCCAACCAATCCAACTTATCATGCTCAAAAACACAAAGGCCGCAAACAGTTTGCTAATCTCGGCAACCGCACCCTGCGCACTCGGCCCACCGGCAAGCAAATTCACAAAACCCTTCATCACAAGCGGCAAACCCATATCTGTGGAAATGGCAATAAGCAGACCCGCGAGCGCCAGTGCCAGCGCACCTTTGTACGCCCGAATGTGGTCATAAAAATACCGAATTGTCCTTCCCGTGTAAGTTTTCATAAGATTTTTATTGCGCGGAGAGCGGACCGCGAACTGTGAATTGCAGACCGCCAACCCTACGCGCACAGATTCTGCACTAAAACACACCTTTTAGCAAGCCTGAATTTGACTTGAATTGTGTTATATGTTATGATTTTCGCAAGAATAGCCCCAAAAAATCATGTCTACTACAACGCCCCCCCCATCAACTTCGGCGCCTGATGTCCAGTTGGAAGTAGCCACAGGAACTTACGAAAACAAAGAAGAGCCTATTTTAGAAGAATCGAAAACAAAATATGTGGGCACAGCGTTGGGAAATGCGAGGAAAGCAATTAAAGCCGCGGCAAATGTAAATACCACCGAGACTCGCGCCGAAAATGCCGAGGAACAAAGAGAATTAGAACTCGTTATTCTTGAATTGCGTAAAAAATTAGCGGAGAGAGAAGATGTTATTTTAAAACTCCGAGCAGACATAAAAACAGAAAGAAAAGCAGGCATAAAAGCAGGCATAAAAATTGCTAGAGAAACCGAAGCAATGGTGAATGAAATAGTTTCAAGAAACACCGAAAATGCCATAAGACTTGCCTACCATGTACTACAGAGAGAACTGGAAGAAAATAACGGATTATTCGGAATGCTGGAGCGCCTCACAGCTTATGAAGTATTTTTAAAAAATGTTTTGGAAATTCTCAATATTAAGATTAAGATTGAGAAAGAATAAGGACTACGCCACCCACACACCGCTCTACAAAATCTCCTTCCGCCTCTCTCCCTGCAAGAAATTTCCCCCTGTTGCCACACTTTTCCCCGTTTCTGCCAATACTCCCTTGAACGGCTCAATGCCTTTCCCTGATCAGCCATCTCTTGCATTCTTTCATAGCCAACTTTTGCAAGCCAAAGCTTTACAGATTCAGCCTTCGGAGAAGATATCGATTGGATAAGGAGCAAAAGAACTTCCACATTCGCCACATCAGTCTCATAAAATTTACCGTCTGCAGATTGCAATTTCAGTTTGTCACATTTTGTGACAGACTCATTTCCCTCATTTTTTAAGCAATTTTTGGCAGGATTCGTCTACCTCCTCCACTTCCTCGCCACAATTAAGTCAATCGCGTGGGCAATTTTGTGGTGCTCGGCGCAAAGGGGAACCAAATAAAGGGGATTGTTTAGCGACTGCAGGCCAAAACGAACCTGATGATGCACTTGCTCGGCCGGTCTGCTGCAACCATGATAGGCGCATTTGTCTCCGTATTCCTCGTGGAGGAGGTTTTGGGTTTCTTTGATGATGTACCTTCCTTCTTCCTCGGGTAGGCGGCTGGCGGCCTCATGTTTTCTTTTTTGAATGTCTTTTGTCCTGAGCTCCAGTGATTCCAAGAGCACTTTGCTTACGTCTTTGCCTTGAGCGTGCAGTTCATCCAACTTTTTTAGTAGCTCTTCACTCAGGGTGAACTCGTGCCCGGGCACGGAGGTCTCAAAAAGGGGTTGCCGGTTCTCGGTTTGTGCGCGCGCACAAGCCTTTTCATCTTTTCTCATGGCTTCAAGTGCTTTCTGTGGAAGGACTTGAAGTAATTTTGCAACCTCTGCATCATTCTCTTTGGTGATTGCCGGGGCACGAGAGAACTTATTGATACTTACCTTGCCTTCAACAAGGAGAGCTTTACAAAGCGGTTTGTCTTCTAAGGTTTTTTCTGTGTTTATGACTCTATTCACCTGTTCTCTGGAAACTCCACCAAGGACTGCGGCAAAATGATAAATGCTCAAAAAGCCTTCTTGCACATAAAGACGGCGTCTATTTATTTCCGGCAGAAGACCAATAAATTTTCTATGTAGGAGGATAGCCACGCGGCCGTACTGTTTTGAGAGCGCCAAAAGGTCTTTGTCCGGCATTTGATCAATGTTTTCCGTGAGAATTGGGGTGAAAACGGGAACCGGATTTTGCTCGGGCGGAAACTCCGAAGGCGGCATTGAAATTGGCAATGGATTGTCCATAGAATTATGAGGTTAGGAATTGTGTAAAAGAATAATGCCCCAAAGTCCATAAAAAATCAACTCAAAATAGGCCGTTTTCGCTGGACGGCGAGGACCAATTATTATGTAGTCACCAACCGCGGGAAATGGCTTGCGCAAGCCAAAAAGTCGGCCCATAAAAATCCTCAAAAAGTCGCCTCAAAAATGCGCTCAAAATTCCGCGGACTGCTTGTGCGCACGCACAAGTCCAAAAACTGCCGGCCCACCCCGTGCGCGCGCACGGACACACAAAAACCCTCCGAACAAAAATTCCCTTGACTCCACGTAATTTGCGTATAAAATACATCGCGACATTGCTCTCGGAATAACAGATTGTGTTGAGAGAGAGGGCGACTGGAAATTTTTGGCTCCCCGGAGCCATTATTCCCGCGACCTTTACTTTCTAAAAATCGTAAAACGGTATGCCTAAAACCGCAAAAAAGCCCGCAGCGTCCTCAAAAAAATCGGCAGGGAAAAAGGACCAAGGGCGGTCTTTAACAAAGCCCGCTAAAAAGCCCGCGCCTGCCAAAGCGCCTATTAAAAAACCGGCTGCTAAGCCAGTCTCAAAGCCTGCTCCAAAACCGGCCGCCGCAACTCATGAAACGGCCGCCAAACCCACCAACAGAAACCTGATCAAGCCGCTTGACCGCACCTATTTTGTAGACAATAAATGGAACATTGAGCTTCCTGATCTTATTGAAATCCAGACCGATTCTTACAAATGGTTTGTTGAAGACGGAATTCGCGAACTTCTTGAGGAAATTTCTCCAATCACGGACTTTTCCGGAAAGAAATTGGAACTCCATTTCCTTGATCACTCGCTTGGCGAATGTAAACACACCCCTGCCGAGTGCAGAAAAAAGAATCTTTCTTTTGAAGCGCCTCTAAAAGTACACGTTCAACTTATTAACAAAGAAAGTGGTGAAATTAAGGAGCAGGATGTATTTTTGGGCCCAATCCCGCTCATGACCGAGGATGGGAGTTTCCTTGTGAACGGAATTGAACGCGTGGTTGTTTCTCAGATTGTGCGCTCTCCGGGAGTTTTCTTCTCAAAAAATCCAATCGCTCCGGGAATGAACAATGCAAAAATTATTCCAAAACGTGGTGCTTGGCTTGAAATTGAGACGGACAAAAAAGGCGTGATCACTGTTAAAATCGATCGCAAACGCAAAATCTATGTAACTTCAATGCTCCGCGTATTTGGATATGACACGGACAAAAAAATTCTCGATCTTTTCAAAGACGATGTAACAGATCCTCTCCGCGACTACATGCTTCTCACTCTCGAAAAAGACTCTGCAAAAACCGCAGATGAGGCCTACAAAGCCATCTATAAGAAGATTCGTCCGGGTGATTTGGCAACTCCGGAAAATGCCCGCGCACTTATTGAGTCGTTATTTTTCGACTACAAAAAGTATGACATGGGCTCCGTTGCTCGCTATAAAATCAATCGCCGTTTTGACCTTAAAACTCCAAACGAACGCAAATTCCACACCTTCCAAACCAGCGATTTTGTCCTCATCCTAAAACACCTCATGAAGCTCAACAACGGTGAGGGCGCACCGGATGATATCGACCACTTGTCTAACAGGCGCATTCGTCCCGTTGGAGAACTTGTGCAAAATAAATTCCGCGTTGGACTTCTTAGAACCGAGCGTATTGCAAAAGACCGTATGACCGTTATGGATCTTGAAACCGTTACTCCAACACAACTTGTGAACTCGCGTCCAATCACGGCGGCGCTCAGAGAATTCTTTGCATCTTCCCAGCTTTCACAGTTCATGGATCAGACAAATCCGCTTGCGGAACTTGAACACAAGCGCCGCCTCTCCGCCATGGGACCGGGAGGACTTTCCCGTGAACGCGCATCCTTTGATGTCCGTGACGTGCATCCTTCTCATTATGGAAGAATTTGTCCTATTGCAACACCTGAAGGACCAAACATTGGTCTTGTGGTGCACTTGGCAACACAGGCACGTCTTAATAAATACGGATTTATTGAAATGCCACTCCGCGAGGTTATGCACACCACTAAAAATGATGGCGCGGCCGCAGTCGGTCATAGACTTTCTGAAAGCGTTGAAGGCGTTCGCAAAGGAACCGTTATAGATGAGAAAATCGCTAAGTCGTTCTCAAAAGTTAAGGACTTAAAAGAAGTCCCTGTCCATGCGTACATGGGAACAAAAATTTCTTACTTTGATGCGGAAGATGAACGCGAGATTGTATTTGCCGAAGCCGGCACAAAACGCAATCCCAAAGGAGAACTTGAAGAAGACACCGCTATTGCTCGTGAAAACGGCGAGGCTGTTTCCGTACTTGAAAAAGAGGTAACTCACATAGACATTTCCCCTCAACAAATTATTTCAGTTTCAACGGCTCTGATTCCATTCTTGGAACATGACGACAACACTCGTGCGTCCATGGGATCGAACATGCAACGCCAAGCCGTACCGCTACTCCGTCCTCAGGCTCCGGTTGTTGGAACGGGAACCGAGGGCGACGCCGCTCGCAATACAAACCAAACTTTGATTGCCGAGGAAGATGGAACCGTATCTTTTTCAGATGGATCTCACGTTGATGTCATATACGATTCCGGTCGCAAAGTTTCTTATCCTCTGGACGTTTACCGCAGAACAAACCAAGGAACTTGTTTCCACCAGCACCCTGTTTGCGATTCCGCTCAGAAAATCAAGAAGGGCGACGTCTTGGCAGACGGAGCCGCAACCGAACATGGAGACTTGGCTCTTGGACAAAATGTCCTTGTGGCTTACCTGCCATGGGAAGGGTACAACTTTGAGGATGCAGTAATTTTCTCAAGCAGGCTTGTTAAGGACGATCGCTTTAGCTCAATCCACATTGAAGACTTTACAACGGATGTGCGTGACACAAAGCTGGGTCCTGAAATTGTCACTCGTGATATACCAAATGTTGGAGAAGCACGTCTTAAAGACCTCGACGAAAATGGAATCGTTCGCGTTGGAGCGTCTGTTCGTGAGGGCGACATTTTAGTCGGCAAAATCACACCAAAAGGAGAAACTGAACTTACTCCGGAAGAAAGATTGCTCCGCGCAATATTCGGAGACAAGGCTCGCGATGTGAAAGACACATCGCTTCGCCTGCCGGGTGGAGAAGGTGGAAAAGTTGTCTCGGTTCAAATTTTCTCGCGTGAAAATGGCGACGAACTTGAAAATGGAGTCATTCAACAAATCCGTGTATCTGTGGCTCAAACGCGCCGCATACAAGTTGGAGATAAAGTGGCGGGCCGCCATGGAAATAAAGGTGTAATTTCAATCATTGTACCTGAAGAAGACATGCCATACTTGCCGGATGGAACTCCTGTGGACATTGTTTTGAACCCTCTTGGAGTTTCAAGCCGTATGAATATTGGACAGATTTTGGAAACTCACTTGGGATGGGCCGCCAGAAAACTTGGACTTTACATGGCAACACCGGCTTTGAACGGTATTACCACACCTCAAATTCATGACATGCTCAAAAAAGCGGACCTTCCGGAAGGCGGAAAAATTCAGCTTTACAACGGAAAAACGGGCGAACCGTTTGATCATCAGTCTACAGTCGGAATCACTTATATTTTGAAACTGGCTCACCTTGTTGAAGACAAGATTCACGCCCGTAGCGTTGGACCGTACTCCCTTGTGACGCAACAGCCTCTTGGAGGAAAAGCTCAACACGGAGGACAGAGGTTCGGAGAAATGGAAGTGTGGGCACTCGAAGCTTACGGTGCATCACACACTCTTCAAGAAATGCTCACAATTAAGTCCGATGATGTTTACGGACGCGCTAAAGCTTATGAATCTATTATCAAGAATGAGGCCATCAGAAAGCCACGCACACCTGAATCATTCAATGTGCTTGTGAAAGAGTTACAGTCTTTGGGTCTCAACGTAGACCTCATGCAAACTCAAGAAGATGAGGATGTTGATCCAAATGAAGAATATGTTGAACCGGAAGAAGCTGAAGAAGTTACAATCGCCGCACCTGAAGCGGAATTGGTGGACGACAGCGCCCTTGGCGCTCTCTCCCCATCAGACGAACTTGATGCGGAAGAAGGTCTGGACGAAGGCGCTACCGGAGAACCGGATGAAGGCGACGAAAATTCTGCACACGCAGACGAAGAAGTTTAGTTTTTTGTTTCAAACCAATCTTTTAAAATGCAAATTGCTCTCTGGCTCTTAATTTTCGGACTTACTCTCTCAGTGCTTCTCGCTTCATCACAAATATTTGTGGGAAACGCAAGCACGCTATGCAAATCCTTGAATGTGCGACCCTTTTTTATGGGACTTATCATTGTAGCCATAGGCACTTCTCTGCCGGAACTTGTAATAAGCTTAATAGCCGCCGCCCAAAATGAAACCTCGGTTGTGGCGGCAAACGTCTTTGGGTCTAACATTGCGAACATCCTGCTCATTTTGGGCGGCGGTGCACTCCTGTCAAAAGGCCTCAACATCAACAACCTCGCCGAGAAGTCAACCTTAAATGATCAAATCATAAGCCTGCTTTGTGTCTCAACTCTCCTCATAATTTTCAGTTATGACGGCTCTTTCACCCGCATTGAAGGAGTAATAACTCTATTTGCATACGCGGCTTACGTTCTGACCAATACAAACTCACTAAAGGACTTATTCATTGGCAATGGGAAAAAAGAAAGTCGTCAAAACGGACTTAAAGTTCTTGGCAGTGGACTTCTTGTAGGCGCCTCGTCGCTCCTTGCCGTTCACTCAATCGAACAAATCTCACAAACGGCTAACATTGCCCCGTCGCTCCTCGGCGCCTCCATTTTAGCCCTTGGCACTTCAATTCCTGAAATAATCGTCACTTGGACGGCACTCAAAAAAGGCGCAACCGAACTTGCAATAGGAACCCTAATAGGCTCATGCATTATCAATGCAACACTTGTGATGGGACTTCCAACATTGTTTGGACCTCTTGCCATCACTTCAGACATTCTCGTTCTTGGCGTCCCCTTCCTCCTGATTTCGGTTTTGCTTCTTGCATTCACCGCATTCTCAGGCAAAATTTCAACTTTTACCGGGGCTGTCTTCAGCCTCATCTACCTAAGTTTCTTAGGTCAAACGTTTAACATCCTTTAATCCTCCTCTTTTATATGATGATAGACCCAAAAAAAGCTCCAGTCCTCTTCGATGCCATTGCAGTTGCCGTGGCCTCTCCGGAGCAAATTCTTTCGTGGTCTCACGGCGAAGTTAAAAAGCCGGAAACCATAAACTATCGTACTCAAAAGCCTGAGCGCGACGGTCTCTTCTGCGAACGCATATTTGGCCCTACCAAAAACTGGGAATGCGCCTGCGGAAAATACAAACGTGTCCGCTACAAAGGTGTAATTTGTGAAAAATGCGGAGTTGAAGTGACTCGTTCAATTGTTAGAAGAAGCCGTATGGGACACATCACTTTAGCGGTTCCGGTAACCCATATTTGGTACCTGCGCTCAACCCCGAGCCGCATAGGACTGCTTCTGAATCTTCCCGTAAAGATTTTGGAACAAATTGTTTACTTTGCCGCATATATCATCACTGAAGTCGATCACAAGGCCAAAGAGGAGGCCATCACTCAGCTTGTAGAAGAATTTAAGACTCACAAAAAAGATATCATCCGCGAATATGAGGAAAGAGCAAAAAGCGGAGTCAACACAAAGGATTTGGAAAAAGAGCAAGCCGCTAAAATCCAAGAACTTGTTGAAACGGGAGAAGAGGCCAAAAAAGACTTGGAGTCACTTGACAGAAGCGTTGTGCTAAACGAGCTTGAATACCGTGATATGTCCATGAAATTTGGTCATGTATTTAAGGCAAGCACCGGCGCTGAATCTTTGCACAAAATTATTAAGGACATGAATCTCCCTGAAGAGATTAAGAACCTTGAAGTTGAGATTGAAAAAGCCACTGGTCAGAAGCGCACAAAACTTATGAAACGCATCAAACTCATGGGATCTCTGCTCAAAGCCGGAGTCAATCCGGAGTGGATGATTTTGACGGTTCTTCCAATCATCCCACCTGATTTGCGTCCAATGGTTCAACTTGACGGAGGCCGTTTTGCCGCCTCGGATCTTAACGATTTATACCGCCGTGTTATCAACCGTAACAATCGTCTGAAGAGACTCATACAAATTGGAGCTCCTGAAGTTATTTGCAGAAATGAAAAACGTATGCTCCAGGAAGCTGTGGACACTCTCATCAACAACAGTGCCCGCCAAGGAAAAACCGTCTTCAATTCCGGAGACAAGCGCAAACTTCGCTCGCTTTCAGATATGCTTAAAGGAAAGCAGGGTCGTTTCCGCCAAAATCTTCTTGGAAAACGTGTGGACTACTCGGGTCGCTCTGTAATTGTGATTGGACCAAACCTTAAATTGGACGAATGTGGAATCCCAAAAGCTATGGCCCTTGAGCTCTTCAAACCTTTTGTAATAGGACAACTCATCACTGACGGCTATGCTCACAACATCAAGAGTGCTGAAAAAATGCTCCAATCGGACGACAAAGTCATCTGGGACATCCTCGAAAACGTGACCCGTGACAGATACGTGCTTCTGAATCGCGCTCCAACACTTCACCGTCTTGGGATTCAAGCGTTCAAGCCAATCTTGGTTGAAGGAAAAGCCATTCAAGTTCACCCTCTTGTTTGTCCGGCCTTCAACGCCGACTTTGATGGAGACCAAATGGCCGTTCATGTACCACTTTCACAGAAAGCCCAAGAAGAAGCTCGCGAACTCATGTGTAGCGCGCGCAACCTTTTAAAGCCTTCCGCCGGAGATCCTGTCACAGTTCCAACTCAAGATATGGTGCTCGGACTTTATTACTTAACCGCTATGCAAAAAAATAAGAAGGGCCAAGACAAAGTTTTTGGCAATTTGGAAGAAGCTATGATTGCAACGCAGTATGGGGAACTTCATCTCCAAGCTAAAATCAAGATCCGCACAAAAGGCGGAATGCTTGAAACCACTCTTGGCCGTACAATCATGAACACAGTACTCCCGGAAGATATGGAATTCCAAAATTATACCTTAAAAAAGAAGGAAATCGCCGAACTTGTGAGTATTGTTTTCGAGCGCTATGGACTTCAAATAACAGCCCAAGTTTGTGATGCTTTAAAGGCCCTTGGGTTTAAATATGCAACCCTTTCAGGAATTTCAATGGCCGCTGAAGACCTCATAATTCCAAAGGAAAAGGTTAAAATTATGCGTGATTCAGAGGAGCTCCTCAAAAAAGTTCATGATTTCTATGACCAAGGCTTCATAAGTGACGACGAACGCTACAATCAAGCAATCAAAATTTGGTCACAAGCAAAGAATGATATAACAACCGCAATGATCAAGTCGTTCGAACCTGAGAACGATATTTTCTACCAAGTAGACTCCGGCGCTCGTGGTAACTGGGGACAAATTACTCAGCTCTGCGGAATGAAAGGACTCGTTGCCAACCCTGCCGGTAAAACAATCGAACTTCCAATCAAATCCAGCCTTAAAGAAGGATTCACCATCTTGGAATACTTCATTGCAACACATGGAGGACGTAAAGGTAAATCCGATACCGCTCTTAAAACAGCTGAAGCAGGTTACTTGACAAGGCGTCTTGTGGATGCCGTTCAAGACATTGTAATCCGTGAAGAAGATTGCGGATCCACAGAGACTCATCTTGTAACCCGCGTGGAGTCGGTAAAAATCGGTGAGGCGTTTGAACACCGCATTTTCGGTCGCACAATGGGAGAAGATTTGCTGGATAAAAAAGGCAAAGTTCTTGTAAAGAAAGGCACGGAAATAGACAAGGCAACAATCAAAATCATTAAAGATAATGACATCAACGAAATCCGCGTTCGCTCCGTTATGACCTGTTTGACTCTAAACGGTGTTTGCCAAAAGTGTTACGGTCGTGACTTGGGAAGCTCCAAATCCGTGGACAAAGGAACCGCGGTTGGAATTATTGCCGCGCAGTCCATTGGAGAACCTGGAACTCAGCTTACAATGCGTACCTTCCACATGGGAGGAATTGCTAATGAGGATGATATTACCCAAGGTCTGACACGCGTTGAGGAATTATTTGAGGCTCGCACGCCCAAAAAACCGGCCGTACTCGCCGAAGTTGACGGAAAGGCACACGTTACCTCAAAGGGAAATCAAATCATTATCACTCTTACACCAACAGATGTACCTGAAGAAACCCTGGAAATTCCGGATGGCATGGAAGTTACTGTTAAAAAGGACGACCGCGTAACTTTCAAAGATGTTCTTGCGGAAAAAGGCGGCAAGCGCTTCCGCTCACAATTTGAAGGAGTTGTAGTCAAAGCCGGCAAACGTGAAATTGTTATTAGACCTGATGTAACAGAGCATGTTTACAAAATCGACTCCGGAAAATCCATCAAAGTTAAGACGGGCGACTTGGTTGCTCGCGGAACACCCCTTACCAGCGGACATTTAAATCTCCGCAAACTGATGAAACTTACCAACATTTACACAACACAGAAGTACATCATGAGCGAGGTTCAGAGCATTTATGCCTCTCAGGGACAGTCGATTAATGACAAGCATATTGAGATCATCACTCGTCAAATGTTCTCCAAAGTTCGTATTGCGGAATCCGGTTCCAGCGACTTCCTTCCGGGAGAAATCGTAGACTACCAAACCGTTTTTGAAGAAAATCAGCGCTTGGTAAAAGCACACAAAGAGGAAATCCAATTTGAACGTCTCCTCCTTGGATTAACGCGTATTGCCCTTCACACAAAGTCTTGGCTCTCAGCCGCATCCTTCCAAGAAACAATTCGTGTTCTTGTTGAGGCCGGCACAACTCGCAGAGTGGACTTACTCGAAGGACTTAAGGAAAATGTGATCATTGGTCGTCTCATCCCTGCAGGTGAAACATTCCGCAAAAAACTCCGTGGTGAAGCCATTGATACACGTGAAGATTAAGCCGCGTTGCTCGGTGCAAAGAAAATTCTCTTGCAAATAACAATCTATTCCACTAAAATCCGCAAGCTCATCAACTTTTATGCCAACAATAAACCAACTCATCAAGAAACCAAGAAAAGCCGTAACTCGCAAGAGTAAGGCTCCGGCTCTGCAAAGCATCATGAACACAATTGAATCTGAGAACAGACATCTTGCATGTCCTCTAAAGCGCGGTGTTTGTACAAAGGTTACAACCATGACACCTAAGAAACCTAACTCTGCTCTTAGAAAAATTGCTCGTGTGAGGCTTAGCAATGGGATGGAAGTCACCGCTTATATTGGCGGCGAAGGCCACAATCTTCAGGAACACTCCATTGTTCTTGTCCGTGGAGGCCGCGTAAAAGATCTACCGGGAGTTCGTTATCATATAGTTCGTGGCACTCTGGACACGCAAGGCGTTCAGAATCGCAAACAAAGTCGCTCGCTTTACGGAGCTAAAAGACCTAAAAAATAACCGCACACATAAACCTCACCTTTCAGCATGAAAACCAAGATTACAACTTACATTCCACCTAATTCGGATGAAACCAGTGAAAAGTTCATCAATTATGTTATGAACGACGGCAAAAAGAGCACAGCCCGCAGGATTTTTAATGACATGCTCAAGGAAATTGAAAAACGCGGGAACAAGAATCCAAAAGAAATTTTCTTCCGTGCACTTGAAAACTGTAAGCCAACAATGGAAGTCCGTCCAAAACGTATTGGAGGCGCCGTTTACCAAGTTCCATTTGAAGTACCTCCAAAACGCCAACAAATGCTTGCATTCAGATGGCTTATTGCAGGTGCTCGTCACCGCAAGGGCATGCCAATGTACCGCAGACTAACCGTGGAACTTTTGGAAGCGAGCGAGCGCACCGGTGCCGCCGTCAAAAAGCGTGACGATGTAGAACGCATGGCCCAAGCCAACCGCGCCTTTGCCCACTACGCAAGATTCACAAAGAAGAAGTAGAAGACTGGCGCTGTCAGCTCGTCCATGTTAATATAACCGCGTTATAAACATCTTCGCGCCTCTTTACAAAAACTTAATTTCTTGACTGTCATATCCCTTGAGGGTATGGCTCAAAACGTTTTGAAAACGGCGCAAGACACTTAATCACCTCGTTCGCCATGAAACACACAAGTAAAGTTTTCACTCTCCTTGTATTCTCCGCCCTCCTCCTCACCTCCTGCTCCCTCTCTAATCTTCTTGGAGGTAAAAGCACTGTGGATTACAACAACGCCGTGGTTGAAAAAATCAATGCCGCCTCTGCCGAACTCGAGAAAACCGCCACACTTTACAATGACCTTATACCCAATAAAGTCACTGAAAAAGACACTATAGACACCGCGCAAATGCTCGCCGCAAGCACCTCTGCCACTGATGCACTCAAGGCAACCGAAGACATCGCCACTCTTGAAAGTCGCAATGCGGACCAACAGGCCGCCGTTCGCCCCGCCCTTGAAACTTACCGCGCAGCCGCCCAAATTTATCTGGACGAATACCAAAAAATGCTCACCTATTACGCCGGCCCCTACAAAGATGACATCACCCAAGTCAAACCAATTGACGGCTCTCTCCACACCGCCTACACCACTTTCATCGAGGCCAATAACGATTTGGTCTCAGCCCTCGAAAGCTTCTTACCTTCCCCACTACTAAACCCAATAAACCCCTTATAACATGAAAGGATTTTGCAAAAACATTGAAGCCGCCACGCGGGAAAATGTCGACTTTCGCCGCGTTCTTTACACCGGCCATCACTCTCAATTAGTCCTTATGTGCCTAAAACCAAGCGAGGAAATCGGCATGGAAGTCCACCAGGGTAACGACCAATTTTTCCGCTTTGAGCGCGGACATGGCAAATGCATAATCGATGGCAATGAGTACCCTATTGAAGACGGAACAGCGGTACTTGTCCCCGCCGGCGCCGAACACAACATCATCAACACCTCCTCCTCCGAACCTCTCCACCTCTACACTATCTATTCCCCCGCCCACCACAAGGACGGCATAGTCCGCGCTACCCGCGCAGAAGCCGAAGCCAACGAAGCAGAGTTTGATGGAGTGATAACGGAATAAACCTCCCTCCCTTCCTCCCTTCCTTCCTCCCTCCCTCCCTCCCTCAAGTTTGCGCGCGCTTGTGCGCGCGCACGGCCTCATTTCCTCCAATGCCGGACCACCTGTGCATCAATTGCATGTGCAATTTGATGGTGCTCCCTGCAAAGCGGCACCATGTACGCTGGATCATTGTTTGCCTGAAGTCCAAAGCGGATTTTATGGTGAATTTCCTCCGCCGGTTTGCTGCATCCATGGATGGCGCACTTGGTTCCGTATTTTTCGCTGAGGAAATTGCGGGTTGGTTTGTTGATGTAGGTCCGTGAGGGGAGGTGGGTCTCTTCGCGGGCGCGCTCGGATAATTCTTGCTCCTTTTGCTCTGTTTCTTGGTTTTTCTGTTTTAAAAATTCTCTTAAGAGTTCATTGATGTCCTTTCTCATGTCTTGAAGGCGGTTGAGTTCCTCAATTACATCATCCTCAAGCTTGAATCTTTGCACGTGCAAAGTGGGAACGGAAAATAGTGTTGGTAAGTTTTCCGCTTCTTTTGTGGCCGCCCTCTTTTGATCCCTCACATAAGTTTCAAAAGTCCTTGCCGGAAGTACTCTGGCCATCTTATCAATTTCTTTTTCATTTTCGGTGGTAGCTATATCTGCCGCCCTATCTAATTTTCCGGCGCTTATCTCTCCACTATGAAATGAATCAAGAAGAATTGGTTTGCCTTGCAGTTTCCTTTCAACCCTTAGTGCCGTCTTCACTTGTGCCTCGGAAAATCCTGCAAACTTTGCAGCAAATTCATAAACGCTTGAGCACTTCTCTTTCTCATAGAGTCTTCTTCTAAAGACCTCTGGGAGTAGCCCTTCAAATTTCTTCCTCCAAAGAAGGGCATTTCTGCCGTACTGCCGGCAAAGTGAGAGGAGTTCCCCATCCGGTATTTGCATAAGATTATCCATAGTATTATGAGTTAAGAACTTGGAAAAGAATGATAAACAAAATCACTGGGAAATTCAAGGCAAAACAAACCACTTTAACTGGACGGCCCGCGTCAATTATTTTGCAATCATCAATCGCGGGAAACGGCTTGTGCAAGCCAAAAAGTCGCCCGCAAAAAACAGCCGAAAATCCACAACTTTCCCAGCGGCTTTGCACGTGCAAAAATCCGCAAATCCACCATCATTTTTGCACGTGCAAAGAACACAACAAGGAAAACCTCATTTGGCAAATTCCGCTGAATTCACTCTCGCCTTCCCAACCTTATCCATAAAATAATCTTGACTTTTAACGAGGGGGGGTAAAGTCAAAACTCCTTACTTTTTACCAACATTATTTATGCCAGATGCATCACTAACGGCACCAGAGGTATGCCCTGAAGTTATAGGGGGCATGGAAGTAAGTGGAAACAAACTTGACCAAATCCCCACAAAACCAGCGCTTGGTGAAAAAGACGTCATAGTCCTAACACGAGGTCAAGTTGATGAAACACTTCGTGAAATTGAAGAAGATGAGGAAGACGTTGACTCTTACGGCGACCCAATAAATCCAAGCTAACCCCCCTCTTGACTTCCTTTTTGGCTTCCTTATAATGCCGGAGTTATTTTTAACCGTGCACTTATTGCACAATTTCAACAACCCCTACCCTTATGGCAGACGCTATCACCCAAGAACAAATTAAGAAATTCGACCTCGCGCACATTCGTAATATAGGAATTGCGGCGCATATTGATGCGGGAAAAACAACCACAACCGAGCGCATACTTTTCTACACGGGGCGCAATCATAAGATTGGAGAAGTGCATGAAGGTGCTGCAACAATGGACTGGATGGAGCAAGAGCGCGAACGCGGAATTACAATTACAGCCGCTGCCACAACCTGTTTCTGGAAGGACATTCGTATCAACATTATAGACACTCCGGGCCACGTGGATTTCACGGTGGAAGTCGAACGCTCAATGCGTGTTCTTGATGGAGCCGTAGCGGTTTTTGATGGCTCCCAAGGTGTTGAACCACAATCCGAAACTGTATGGCGCCAAGCAGATAAATATTCCGTTCCACGCATTGCGTTCATCAACAAAATGGACAAAATGGGTGCCGACTTTTACATGTCCATCAAGTCGATTTATGACCGCCTTTCAAAGAGCGCAATCGTGATACAACTCCCAATCGGTGCCGACTCAACTTTCTCAGGGATAGTAGACATTCTTGAACGCAAAGCTTACAAATTTGAAGGAAAACATGGAGAAAACATCATTGAAATAGAGATCCCGGAAGACATGAAAAAAAGCGTGGAAGAGTACCGCGCAAAAGCCATTGAAGCCGCCGCCGAACAAGCTGATGATCTCATGAACAAATTCATAAATGGAGAAGAGCTCACAATGGAAGAGATCAAACGCGGACTTAGAATCGGCACGGTCACAGGCAAAATTTACCCTGTTGTTTGCGGATCGGCTCTAAAAGACATTGGTGTTCAACAAGTTCTTGATGCCGTTCACGACTATCTCCCTTCTCCAATGGATGTTGGTTCCGTTAAAGGTCTGAACCCTGACACCGAAGCCGAGGAAATTCGCAAATTTGATAATGCCTCACCTTTCTCAGCCCTTGCATTCAAGATTGCAACGGATCCTTTTGTTGGAAAACTTTACTTTTTCCGTGTCTACTCCGGAACTCTTGCGGCAGGAAATTATGTCCTCAACGCAACCTCTGGAGACAAAGAACGTGTTGGCCGTTTGGTGCGCATGCACGCAAACACACGCGAGGAAATTAAAGAGGTTGAAGCCGGCGATATTGCCGCCGCAATCGGACTTAAAAACACTTATACGGGAGACACTCTTTGTGATCCGGATCATCCTATTCGTCTCGAGTCAATCACATTCCCTGAGCCTGTTATCCAAATTGCGGTTGAACCAAAGACAAAAGTCGACCAAGAAAAGATGGGACTTGCACTTCAAAAACTTGCTGAAGAAGATCCAACCTTCCGTGTTTCAACAGATGACGACTCCGGCCAAACCCTTATTGCCGGAATGGGAGAACTTCATTTGGACATCATTGTGGACCGTATGAAACGCGAATTTAAGGTTGAAGCCAACATTGGCGCACCACAGGTTGCATACAGAGAAACCATCAAGAAGGAAATCACCGTGGAAGAAAAATATGTAAAACAATCCGGAGGTCGTGGACAATATGGACACGTTGTCATGAGACTTATTCCTCAGGAACGCGGTAAGGGCTATGAGTTTGTGAACGCCATTGTTGGAGGGAAAATTCCTCGTGAATACATCCCTGCAGTAGACAAAGGTCTTAAGGAAGCTCTCACTCGTGGAATTCAGGCCGGCTATCCTGTAGTAGACATTAAAGTTGAACTTTTCGACGGATCTTATCATGAAGTCGACTCATCCGAGCTTGCATTTAAGATGGCAGCTTCAATGGGATTCAAGCGTGGCGCCGGAACTGCAGATCCTGTACTTCTTGAGCCTATAATGAAAGTGGAAATTGTCACCCCTGAAGAATATTTTGGAGATGTTATGGGAAATGTTTCTTCCAAACGCGGACAAATTGTTGAAACCGGAAATCGCGGAATGGCAAAAATTATCAACTGTACCGTCCCTCTTTCAGAGATGTTCGGTTATGCAACAGATCTCCGTTCAATGACACAAGGACGAGCAAGCTACAATATGGAATTCAGTCATTATGCGGAAGTCCCCGCAAATGTGGCGGCTAAAATCAAAGCCGACCGCGGAGTAAAGAGCTAAATTGCTTTACAATCACCTTGCAAAATGTCTTGCAAGTGCCATTTCTTTCCTCTAGAATTCCCCTGCTTTACACTTTGTATTTCTTAAACACACAGATATGCCAACATTTGACAGGTCTAAACCGCACGTGAATGTGGGAACCATCGGTCATATCGACCACGGTAAAACAACACTCACTGCTGCAATTACTGCTGTAGCTGCTGCAAAATTTGCAGGCGGAGACAACAAAGCGGTCGCTTTCGACCAAATTGATAACGCTCCTGAAGAGAAGGCGCGCGGTATTACTATCGCAACTTCTCACCAAGAGTATTCCACGGACAAACGTCACTATGCACACGTTGACTGCCCCGGCCACGCCGACTATGTAAAAAACATGATTACGGGTGCCGCTCAGATGGACGGTGCAATTCTTGTGGTTTCAGCCGCAGACGGTCCTATGCCTCAAACTCGTGAACACATCCTCTTGGCTCGCCAAGTTAACGTTCCATACGTTGTTGTATTCATGAACAAGATGGATGTTGCAGATCCTGAAATCGCTGAACTTTCAGAAATGGAAATTCGCGAACTTCTCAACAAATATGAGTATCCGGGAGACACAACCCCAATCATCAAAGGATCCGCTCTTAAAGCACTTGAAAATCCAAATGGTCCTGATGCGGAACCAATCGTAGAGCTTCTTAAAACTCTTGACGAATACATCCCTCTTCCTGAACGCGAACTCGACAAACCATTCCTTATGGCTGTTGAAGACGTATTCTCAATCAAAGGACGCGGAACGGTTGCCACAGGACGTATTGAACAAGGAATTGTTAAAATCAATGAAGAAGTTGAAATCATTGGTATCAGACCAACTCGTAAAGTTGTTGTGACCGGTGTTGAAATGTTCAAGAAGACTTTGGATCAAGGTCAAGCTGGAGACAATGTTGGACTCCTACTCCGTGGTATTGAACGCGAAGAAATCGAACGTGGACAAGTTTGTGCCAAGCCCGGCTCAATTACTCCACACAAGAAATTCTCCGGAGAAATGTACGTGCTTACTAAAGAGGAAGGTGGTCGCCACACTCCATTCTTCAAAGGTTACAAACCTCAGTTCTACATCCGCACCACGGATGTTACCGGAACCATTGAACTCCCTGCCGGCGTAGAGATGGTTATGCCTGGTGATAACATTTCGGTAAATATTGAACTTGGCGCTCCTGTTGCTTTGGAGGCTGGTACTCGCTTCGCTATCCGTGAAGGAGGCCGCACCGTTGGCTCCGGAGTAGTTGGAAAAATCTTGGAATAGTAGATAAAAATCATTTCGACTTTAAAACCCCTTGCGCAAACAGGGGGTTTTTTGTAACAACATTGGAAAGTGAAGTGGAGTCTACTTAATTCAACTTGCATTGATTTTATTTTGTATCTAAGATAAACCCTTTTAAAACCACCTAAAATTGGGGGCTAGCAGAATCCAAAATAGACAAGCATTACCTCACGAACTTGGAAGAAACTGTATTGTCTTAAGACTTGATGGCCTCCCCTGTTCTTCAATTATTCAAGACGGAATTTTTGACATAGAACAAACTAATTTACAAACCGCGCACGGTATGAAGTTATTGAAAGGAGAAGAAACGGATAGTTTGGATGATATTTGGATACTCCGTGATGCATTACGCATCGACATTGAAAGAACAACCAAAGGAAACCCTCCTTATACCAAAATACATATGGGGTCTCTATCTACGAAACCTGTAATAGTGGTAACTTGTATCGACCGAGAAGTTTTAAGGGCAGATCTTATAGGTTCTCAAAGACGTACCCCATTCCGGCAGCTAACAGTTGTAAAAGCCTTAACAGGTCTAACGGATTCGGGGTTGTCAAGAGAAACTCCGGGCGGAAATTCCCCGCGATTCCCAACTATGGCACATATAGAAAGTGGTTTCCTCACAAACCCAAAAAGAATAGTTATTGCAGCCATGTTTGAAATACATGACTGCAATCGTAGACGTTTGCACAAAGACGATCCTTTATTAACCTGCCAACAAGAAAATCTAGATGACTGGCTAGAAAGTCACTATCTCCCACAAATACTACCTCAAAAGAAAAGACCTATTTGCAGTGAAATCGCCACTCGCATTAGGGAAAGAATGAAATCTCAAAGTGAATCTGAAATACGCAAGGAACTCCAAAGATTATTTGGACTAAAAATTGGTATGGATTTATTCTCTGAAGTAAATGTTCGACCGAAAACTTGCAACGGAAAAAAGCGCAAACATCCCAATTCACTACAAACCTACCTTGACTCCCGCTTCCTTTTCCGCTAGAAATACCCGCGCACAGCAAAATGCAGCAAAAACAACAAAATTGAATGTTCCGCTTTTGGAACCTTCCTCGGCCACCGCAACCGCTAAAACGGCAGCAAGCCGGGACACCTCAAATTAAGTCGCTCTTACGCCAGTCAAACTGCGCAAGAAGCTTTAAACCGAGGTGTGAGCCTCGGTATTTTTTTATCTCACCTTTATTTCTCAGGCCACCAAGGCCACCTAACAACCATTTATATGGCAAAGCAAAAAATTCGTATCAAGATCAAGTCGTTCGACCATAAAGTCATTGATGAAGCCGCCAGGCTCATTCTCGAAACCGCCGAAAAAACCGGTGCAATTGTCATGGGTCCAATTCCTCTTCCAAATGAAATCGACCGTTTTACAGTCAATAAATCCACGTTTGTCCACAAGAACGCTCGCGAACAATATGAAATGCGCACCCACAAGCGCTTAATCGACCTTACAGAGACCACTTCTTCAACAATCGAACAATTGTCTAGTTTGTCGCTTCCGTCAGGAGTAGACATTGAAATTAAAATGATCATGGAACAAAGCGAAGAAGAGAAACTTACCAAAAAAGCAGCCGCCGTTAAACCGGTTGCAAAACCTGCCCCTGCAAAAAAAATCGAAGAAAGTGTCCAGTTTGTAGAAGAAAAACCTGCTAAAAAGCCTGCTGCTAAACCTGTGAAAGAAGCTAAACCGGCAGCAAAGAAAACCGCTGCAAAAAAAGCTCCAAAAAAATAGTGTTGACTTAAGCTCGCAAGGCAAGTAATATCTGCGGGCATTTATCTTAAGAACAGAGCTGAAGGCTCCTCAAAAAGGACCCCGGCAGGGGAAAAGTCCAACGGTTCTCATCTCATAAGCTCTATAATATGCCAGGAATACTAGGCAAAAAAATCGGTATGACGCGTCTCCTCCAAGATGACGGTCGTGTGATCCCTCTTACAGTCGTTGAATGCACCCCAAGCACGGTGGTACAAGTAAAAACGACTGAAAAAGACGGATATCCGGCGTTAGTCCTTGGGTTCGATGCATTAAAAAAACCGACTAAGAATCGTAAATTTAGATCCCTGCGTGAGTTTGCTCTCTCAGAGGGAGACACAATTCCTGCAGTCGGGGACCAAATCTCAGTAGACTCACTCGCAGTTGGAGACAGGACAAAAATCACAAGCATTTCCAAGGGAAAAGGCTTCCAAGGAGTTATGAAAAGACATCACTTTGCAGGAGGCCCACGAACTCATGGTTCACATATGAAACGCGAACCTGGATCCATTGGACAACGTGCTCGTCCGGGTAAAGTGTTCAAGAATATGAAGATGGCCGGACATATGGGATGCGGAACAATAACAAGAAGTGATGTGGAACTTGTCTACATGGACAGAGAAAAGAATTTGATCGGCTTAAAAGGAGCCGTTGCAGGTTCAAAAGGTTCACTTGTAATTATACGTAAAATCGCTAAATAAATTAAATGAAAGCACCACTATACAATCAGACGGGAGAAAAGAAGGGGGAAGTAACCCTCAGTAAAAACGTCTTTGAAATCGAAGGCGGTGAGGGCCTTGTTCAACGCTATGTGGTTTTTCAAAGAGCAAGCAAGAGAATGCCAATCGCTCACACTAAAACCAAAGGTGAAGTCCGTGGAGGAGGCAAAAAACCTTTTGCGCAGAAACATACCGGTCAAGCACGTCAAGGTTCTATCAAGAATCCACACATGCATGGTGGTGGAGTTGTGTTTGGCCCAAAGAGTTGGCAGAACTTTGCACTCAGAATGCCAAAAGCAATGCGTCAAAGAGCTCTTTTCCAGATCCTTTCTTCAAAAGCTGCGGACAACAAGATTTTAGTACTGGACAAATTCGAACTTGAGACTCCAAAGACAAAGACTCTCGTAGAACTTCTTAAGAAGATTGGCGTGGAAAGAAAAGCGCTGATTCTTATGAATAAAGATGAGAAGCCTTTGCAGCTTTCTGCCAGGAATGCGGGAAATGCAAAACCAATTTTAGTCGGCAATTTAAATGCGGAAGATCTTTTAAATCACAAATTCTTACTCTTTACGGAGACCGCGCTCAAAGAACTTGAAAAAACTTATTCCAAGTAACCTATTTTTATGAACATCTCACAAGTAATTGTCAAACCTGTCATGACGGAGAAAAGTGTCAGTGCTGAAGTGAAAAGCAAATACAGCTTCGTAGTTCATGAAGATGCCACAAAAATAGATGTTAAATCGGCTTTAGAGCAATTATATGGAGTTACAATTGAAAAAATAAACATCCTATGGGGACTTCCAAAGTATAGAGTGGGACGCGGTCGCAACCTGCTTGAAAAACGTGAAAGAACTCGAAGAGCAATTGTGACTCTCAAAGCCGGTGAAAAATTAGACCTTACCAAGACTAAAACCTCCACTCGCGTTGCTCGCGCCACCAAGGCCAAAGAAGCAACCGCAACAAAATAATCGCGCTTCAGGCGCAAATCAAATTTATGCCAATCAAGAAATTCAAAAAAACGACTAACGGACGACGTGAAATGACAGCCCTCACATATGTGGAGCTTACAAAGAAAACACGTCCAAAAAAAGCCCTTCTCTCTCATGAGAAAGAGTTCGCCGGCCGCAACAATATGGGCGTAATTACAACCCGTCACCGCGGAAGCGGCAACAAAACCATGCTCAGAGATGTAGACTTTGATCAACGTGACAAAATCAACATTGAAGGAACTGTTAAATCCATTGAATACGATCCAAATCGCACGGCATTCATAATGCTCGTTTGCTATAAAGATGGAACTTATAGATATCATTTGGCAGGAGAAGGGATGCGTCCGGGAGACAAAATCTTGACGGCAAAAAAGACAAAAGCTCGTACCGGAAACCGCATGTGGCTCGAAAATATTCCTGTTGGTTTTGACATTTACAACGTCCAAATTGACTTAAATGGCCGCGGTCAATTGGTAAAATCAGCCGGTTCGTCTGCAAAGCTTGTTTCCCTGGATGGTGAGTACGCTCAAGTGGCCCTCCCCTCCGGAGAAGTGCGCTTTATACACAAAGAATGCTACGCAACAATCGGTCGCGTTTCCAATATTGATCACTCAAATGTGACGATTGGAAAAGCCGGTAGAAACAGATGGAAAGGTCAAAGACCTGAAGTTCGTGGTAAAGTTATGAACCCTTGCGATCACCCACATGGAGGTGGAGAAGGAAACTGTCCTATTGGTCTCAAATATCCAAAAACTCCTTGGGGGCTTCATGCTCTTGGTGTTGCAACTCGCAATAGAAAATATGCGAATCGCTGGATTGTTAAGACAAGAAAAGGCAAAATGCTTGCCGAACTCAAAGTCGACTAAACTTAATTAACTAAAAATTATGTCCAGAAGCAGTTACAAAGGTCCGTATGTAGATGAAAAGCTCCTCAAAAAGGTGCAAGCTGCAGGTAGCGACAGCAAAAAAATAATTAAAACATGGGCTCGTGCGTCTCAAATTGCTCCTGAGTTCGTAGGCGTAACGTTCGCGGTTCACAATGGTAAAGAGCATATTCCCGTATTTGTAACTGAAGCAATGGTTGGTCACCGTCTTGGAGAATTTGCCCACACAAGGAAGTTCCGTGGACATCCGCTTAAAACCAAAGAGACCGCCACCACCCCAGCAGCATCCTAATCACTCACAATAATCTTCAGAAAAACATTAAATGAAAGCATTCCTATCAAATATCAGAATTTCTCCGGAAAAAATCAACTTGGTTGCCGGACTTGTACGTGGACAAATGGTTAATAATGCATTAAATCAACTTAAATTCACTCCGAAGCGCGGTGCAAAAATTCTTTACAAAGAAATTGACTCTGCCGCTGCAAATGCCGAACATAACCTGAAGCAAAATCGCAGCAAATTGTACATTAAAGAGATTGTTGTCACTAAAGGTCCAATGTTAAAACGCGGTGTCTCCGTATCACGCGGTCGCACACATCCAATTCTAAAAAAGATGGCACAAATCAGGGTATTCTTAGACCTAAAAGTCGCCCCTGTTGCCTCCGAGGCAAAAGTCGCCAATAAAACCCCTAAAACCACTAAAAAAGCTTAACCATGGGAAGTAAAGTCAATCCAATTGGGATCAGAACAGGAATCACACACGCGTGGGACTCCAGCTGGTATGCAAGCCGAAGAACTTTTGGGAAAGCCCTCCATGAGGATATAAAAATTCGCGAATTTGTGAAGAAAAAATTGAACGACTGTGGAATTTCAAAAATCGAACTTCAGAGAAATGCAAAAGATATCGGGCTCAGTATATATTCTGCAAAGCCGGGTGTAATCATAGGCCGTCAAGGTGCAAGCGTTGAGGACTTAAAAGCCGATCTTGAAAAAGCTTTCGGTCACAAATTCACAATCAATATCAAGGAAATCAAGAAGCCTGAACTCGACGCATGGCTAACCGCTGAGAACATAGCTATGCAAATTGAGCGCCGCGTGTCTTATAGAAGAGCTGCAAAAATGTCGCTCAAAAAAGCTATCGAAGCCGGAGCAAAAGGAATAAAAATCCGTGTTGGAGGCCGCTTAAATGGAGTTGAAATTTCCCGCAGTGAATTTTACGCAGAAGGACAAATTCCTCTTCACACATTCCGTGCAGACATTGACTATGCGCTTGCAGAAGCCAAAACAACTTACGGAATCATAGGCGTAAAAGTCTGGATCAATAAAGGAATGGTATTTAAAAAATAATCCCCCGCACTTAACCGGTACTTAAATTATGTTACTTCCTAAAAGAGCAAAATACAGAAAATCACACCGCCTCCGCGGAACCTTAAAGGGAATCGCCAAAGGTGGCTCAAGAATAGCTTTTGGTTCTTATGGACTTAAGAGTATGGAAACTTGTGAAGTATCTTCCCGTCAAATTGAGTCGGCTCGTAGAGTGCTCACTCATCACATTGAACGCGTTGGGAAGATTTGGATCCGTATATTTCCACACAAGCCAATCACTCAGAAAGCCGCTGAAGTTCCAATGGGCGCCGGAAAGGGCGCTGTGGACCGTTACGCAGCCGTGGTAAAACCGGGAACAATTATGTTTGAGATGGACGGAGTGGATGAGAAGGTAGCTCGCAAAGCTCTAACGCTTGCCGGACACAAACTCCCTGTAAAAACTAAATTTGTATCACAAAATCAACTATGATTGACTTCAAATTTTACACAACCGAAGAACTCAGAAAAATGAATGAAGAAGACCTCATGGCTCTCCTCAGGGAGAGTGAAAAAGAGCTTGCACGTTTTGCAATCAGTGTGCGCACAGGAAAAGACAAACAAAGCCACAGAATTGATCTCTTCCGAAAGCAAATAGCACGCATAAATACCATTAACTCTTCAAAAATTAACTCTTCAAAAAATGCGAACTAAAAAAGGCGTCGTTGTCTCAAAATCCGGAAATAAAACAATAATTGTTGAAGTGGAAACTTCCAAGAAGCATCCAAAATATCAAAAAAGATATCTTATCCACAACAAATATCACGTTCACGACGAAGAGAATACTTACAAAGAAGATGACACCGTAACCATATATGAAACTCGTCCATTATCCAGTCTGAAAAGATGGACTGTAACCTCACCTGAGACCAAATAATATGATCCAACAACAAACAATATTGACGGTAGCCGACAACAGCGGTGCAAAAGAAGTAAAATGCATCAAAGTTTTGGGCCACAGCAAAAATCGTTATGCACGTATTGGCGATGAGATTGTGGTGAGCGTTAAAAAAGCAGCCCCACGCGGAGCCGTTAAACAAAAGACCGTTCAGCGCGCTGTGATTGTACGTATGAGGAGCAACCTGAAACGCAAAGATGGATCTTGCATTCGCTTTGATGAAAATGCCGTGGTAATAATTGGTAAAGACATGCTTCCAAAAGGCACTCGTGTATTTGGACCTGTTGCGCGCGAGCTTCGCGAGCGCGGCTTCCAAAAAATTATTTCCTTAGCTCCTGAAGTATTATAAAAACGTTAAACCTAAATTATGAAACTTAAAACCGGCGACATTGTAGTAGTGATAGCGGGCAAAGACCGCAATAAAACAGGCAAAATCATCAAAGTTTTGGTGGATAAAGATCGCGTTGTTGTAGAAGGGCTCAATAAGGTAACCAAACACATTCGCAAAACTAAGACCAAAAAAGGAGAGAAAATACAATTTGAAGCTGCAATTCATGCTTCCAACGTTATGCTCGTAGATCCAAAGACTAAGAAAGGAACTCGCATAGGCATAAGCAAAGAAAGCGGTAAACGCGTACGCATAGCAAAAAAAAGTAAAACCATCCTTTAAAAAGACCATAATCTCTAGAAAATGACTACCAAAAAAAACATCGACACAATGCTTGCAAAAGAGTTTGGGACTCACAATGTCCTGGCTGTACCGCACGTAAAGAAAATAAGTGTAAGCGTGGGAATCGGTAGCAGCGTTGCTCAGGGAAATAAGGACTATACTTATGTTGAAAAAAGTCTTGCCGAGATAACAGGTCAAAAGGCTTCTCTTCGCAAAGCTAAGAAAGCTATTTCAAACTTCAAATTGAGAAAAGGTCTCCCCGTTGGACTCGTGGTTACTCTCCGTAAAAATAAAATGAACGACTTTTTGATCCGTCTTGTAAATATAGCCCTCCCCCGTGTTCGTGACTTCCGCGGAATCTCTGCAAAAGGCTTCGATGGCCAAGGCAATTATAGCTTGGGTCTTGAAGACTGCACAATCTTCCCTGAGGTAGCTCAAGATTCGTTAGTAAAAACCCACGGTCTCCAAGTAAATGTATCCACAAGCGCAAAAACAAATCGCGAAGGATACCTTCTCTTGAAGGCTTTGGGATTCCCTTTCCGTGACGAAGTAAGGGAAGATGGAAAGGTCGGCAAAAAATCATAAAAATCTTAATTAAATTTTCTTAAATTTTTCTTCTCATGGCAAAGCTCTCGCTCGTACTCAAAACGCGTAATAGAAAGTTGGCCGTTGCTCACAGACTTGCACTTGGACTTGATCCAAAACCGGGGCAGGCTGTACGCATGTATAATCGTTGCGGTAAATGCGGACGCGTTCGCGGATATATGAGACGCTTCAACATGTGCAGAATCTGTTTCCGAGAACTTGCCAGAAAAGGAGCTATCACAGGTCTCACAAAATCATCTTGGTAAGATATTTAATTCACAATAATTCAATAAAATGACACTAACTTCCCCGATTGCAGACCTTCTGACGCGAATCAGAAATGCCTCAGCGGCAAAAAAAATGCTCGTGCACGTCCCTTATTCGCGTATGAAGGAAGAAATTTGTCGCATACTCAAAGAAAATGAATATATTTTAGGAGCAAAAACCGTTGGAGAAGGAACCGCGAAAGAACTTCTTATAGAGCTTTCCGATAACAGACGTGATATCCACCTAAGCATGGTTAGCAAACCGGGCCAAAGAATTTATGTAAAGAGCCAAAGCATCAAGAAAGTTTTAAACGGCCTTGGGATCTCTGTTTTATCAACACCAAAAGGAGTTATGAGCGGTTCTGATGCTCGTAAAGCAAATCTTGGTGGAGAATTACTCTGCGAAATCTATTAAACTTTAAGAACTTACCAAAAAACTATGTCACGTATTGGGAAAAAACCGGTTTTGCTTCCACAAGGAGTGTCTATAACAAAAGATCCTGATGGAACATTTGTGGTCAAAGGACCAAAGGGTGAGCTTAAATACAAGCCAAATCCTCTTATAACTGTAACTGTAGCCGAAAATGAAATTCTCGTAACTCGTGACGATGAATCAAGGGAGAAACGCGCTCTCCATGGCCTTACACGTTCCCTTCTCCAAAACATGGTAATAGGCGTAACTCAAGGATATTCAAAACAGCTCGAAATAAATGGAGTTGGGTACAAAGCTCAAGTACAAGGAACAAAATTGGTACTTAATCTCGGATATTCACATCCAATCGACTTCCCTATCCCTGCAGGCATTACAATTAAGTTCGACGAAGAAAAGAAAAATCTAATGACAATCTCCGGTATAGACAAAGCACTTCTAGGTGAAGTTGCAGCAAAAATTCGCTCATACAGAGAGCCTGAACCTTATAAAGGTAAAGGCATTAAGTACACTGATGAACATATTAGACGTAAAGCAGGTAAAGCTGCCACAAAAGCTGCCGCTTAAGTCACATAAATTAATTTTTAAATAAACCTGTAATCTAACTCAAAAATGGACACTAACATAATCAAAGCCGAAAAACGAACCAGAAGACACATTCGCATCCGTGCGCGCGTGAGTGGTACTGCCGTTTGTCCAAGATTGCTTGTTTTTAGAAGTATCACAAGAAACTATGCCAGCCTTATAGACGATATTGCCGGAAAAACTTTAGTAGCCGCTTCGGACATGAAAGAAAAGAAGGGGACCAAGACTGAAAAGGCTAAACTTGTTGGAACCGAACTTGCTAAAAAAGCACTTGAAAAAGGCATCTCTTCCTGTGTTTTTGATAGAAATGGCTATAAATATCACGGTCGCGTAAAGGCCTTAGCTGATGGCGCTCGCGAGGGTGGTCTCAAATTTTAATCTTTTATACCTAAAAAAACTTAAGTCGCTATGTCAAAACCATCAAAAAGACCAATGCAAAAAAAAGAAGCCAAGGAGTTCGAAGAAGAAGTCATTGAAGTTTCTCGTGTAACTCGTGTGGTTAAAGGAGGACGCCGCTTACGCTTTAGAGCGACTGTTGTTATTGGTGACAAAAAAGGCACTGTGGGGTATGGAATTGGAAAAGCTGCAGAGGTCCAACAAGCAATTCAAAAAGCCGTTTCAAAAGCGCGCAAACGTTTACTCAAAGTTCCAACATATAATGGGACCATTCCTCACCAAATTCAGGTTAAATTCAAATCTTCCGTAGTCTTTATGAAACCGGCCAGTGAAGGAACCGGAATTATTGCCGGAGGCGCCATGCGTCAAATCTTAGGTCTTTCCGGAATTAAGAATATTCTTGCAAAATCTTTAGGATCAACAAATCGTATCAACACAGCCAAAGCAACATATAAAGCTCTAGCTCTTATGCGTGAACGCAAAGACATGGAGATGGATAAGATCAAAGTTGAACGAACCGAAGGCAGGGAACGTGGCACGCCTGAAGTACGCCGTGTCTCCAAGAAATATGCAAAAGACATGGCTTACGCAGACAAAAAAATGAACCGTCCTCAATCTCAACCGCAGACTCAAGTTCAATCTCAAGAGAAACCTAACACCCCTAAATAATGCAGCAAAATTCAATCAAACCATCACCAAGAAGTACGGCTAACGCTAAGCGCCGCGGACGCGGACAAAGCGGTGGTAATTACTCAGGAAGAGGCATGAAAGGTCAAGGATCCCGCAGTGGTAGCGGCGTCCGCGGCGCTTTTGAAGGAGGTCAAACACCTCTTGTTCGCAGAATGCCAAAACTAAAAGGCTTCAAGAATGCTCAAAGAGAATTTTTTATCCCTCTCAACTTAGATCAAATAAGTGAAAAGTTCTCAGAAGGAGAGACTGTTGACGTGAAAACTCTCAAAGAAAAAAATATCATTAAAAAAGCTGGTAAAATCAAATTACTCGGAGATGGCGAACTTAAAGTAAAAGTTACGATTGTTGCTGACAGTGCTTCCGCTTCAGCGATTAAAAAAGCTGAAAAGGCTGGTGCCACTTTGACAATACCGGGCAAAAAAGAGAAAACAACTCGTGCTCAAAAATCGGTAAAACATTCAAAGAAAGATGCTTAAAATCTTATCTCAAATCTGGAATTCAAAAGATCTTAGGAAAAAGATACTTTTTACGTTAGTTATGATAGCGGTTTTCCGTTTCATGACCCATATTACAATCCCTAACGTTAATACGGATGCGCTAAAATATGTCTTTGACAAAAACTCTTTACTCGGTGCATTTAGTATTCTTACAGGAGGATCTTCTGAAAACTTTTCCATTGTTTTAATGGGGCTTTCTCCTTACATTAACGCTTCTATTATCATTCAGCTTCTTACTGTCATAGTACCAAAAATGGAGGAAATCTCAAAAGAGGGAGACCAAGGAAGGAAAAGACTTAATCGCTGGACTCGTTGGCTTACCCTTCCTCTTGCATTCTTACAATCTTACGGAATGATCACTTTGATTAATTCCCAGGCACAAGTCGATATCATCCAAAATTTAAGCAGTCCAACTGTAGTATTCCCAATTATGCTCTGTGTAAGTGTTGGGACTGTGATCCTTATGTGGCTTGGTGAACTTATCTCCGAACGTGGAATTGGAAATGGGACTTCAATCTTAATCTTTGCGGGTATTATAGCGGGCATTCCTACTATGATCGGACCAAATTTGAAATTGGCACAAACTGAACCTGAGAGGTTACTTCCTTTTGTAGCAATCTTACTGTTCAGTTTGCTTTTCACACTGATAGTCGTACTCTTTACCGAAGGTCAAAGACGTATTCCTGTCACTTACGGAGGACAACATGGCCGGGGAAAAATGGAGCAATCTTTTCTACCGATTCGTATTAATCAGGCGGGGATGATACCAATAATCTTTGCTGTCTCACTTATAACTTTTCCTTCAATAATCGGTCAATTCCTTATTCTTGCCGATTCGAATTGGCTTAGAGTCATAGGAACTTTCTTTACTACAAAGCTGAACCAAACCAGTTGGCTCTATATAGCTCTCTACTTTTTCTTAACTGTAGCCTTTACCTTCTTTTATGTAAGCATAGTGTTTAAACCTGAGGAGATCGCTGACAACATCCAAAAACGTGGCGGTTTTGTGCCTGGTCTTAGGCCCGGGAAAGAGACTTCTGAACATCTGTCTAAGGTATCGAATCGCATGAATCTCTTCGGTGGCTTGATGATAGCATTTGTGGGAGTTCTCCCCATTGCACTTCAACTCATCTTCTCAAATTTGAATATGGGATCCGCACCTTCCATCATAAGTGGTGCCGGAATAATTATTATGGTAGGTGTTGTTTTGGATCTTGTTCGCCGCATCAATGCCGAACTTCTTACACACCACTACGAACGTTTCTACAAAGGTTAAAATCTCACGTTAAAACACACCGTTATGGATCTGGTTTTATTTGGAATTCAGGGCTCAGGAAAAGGCACACAAAGTACCGAAATCTGCAAGCACTGCAATTTGGACGTATTTGAAACCGGTGCAGAACTCCGCAGAATTGCAGGAGAAGAAACGGAGCTCGGACACAAAGTCAAAAGCATTATTGAGGCTGGAAATCTTGTACCAACGGAAGTGGTGATGGAGATAATTAAAGATTTCCTAAGTCATCTGCCAACGGGTGCAAATGCCCTCTTTGACGGCATCCCCCGCAGTATTGAACAGAAAGAACAATTTGATGCCTTGATGCAAAGCGAAGGGAGAGAATTTAACGGCCTTCTTATAGACCTTTCCGAGGAAGAAGCCTTGAACCGCCTGACCACTCGCAGAATTTGCGAAAAATGTAAAGCCACTTATCCCGCTTTTTACACTAAAGATTCCTGTGAGGCTTGTGGAGGTGCTCTCATCACCCGCAAAGACGACACCCCTGATGCAATCCGCACCAGACTGGACACCTTCTCGCAAAAAACTCTGCCTGTTATCAATCTTTACAAAACTCAAGGCAAAATGCTCACTGTGGACGGGAAAAAGTCGATTGAAGATGTCACAAAAGACATCGAAGCGGTTTTGGCTCCGCACTTTACCTGGAAATAATGTCCATCAAAATTAAATCTGCGCAGGAAATTTCCGCCATGCGTGAAAGCGGAAAGATTTTAGGAAAAATTCTTAAAGATTTGAGCGACTATTTGGAGCCGGGCATGTCTACACTTGATCTTGAAAAAAAGGCTGAGGAGCTTTTTGTACGCTACGGCGCAAGACCATCTTTTAAAGGCTATATGGGTTATCCGAACATACTTTGCACATCTGTTAACGACGAAGTTGTCCACTCTATCCCCAATGATATTCCAATGGGAAAGGGGGACATTTTGTCTATTGATTGCGGCGCAGAAATGTCCGGTATGCACACGGATTCCGCTGTTGCCGTAATTGTTGGCGGAGAAACTTCCCCTCTTGCAAAAAGACTTGTGGACACCTGTATTTCTGCACTTTTTGCCGCAATAAGTACTGTAAAAGCGGGCACACGCCTTGGCGATATTGGCCATGCAATTCAATCAATTGTTGAAGCAAACGGTTTCACAATAATTCGCGACTTAACAGGTCACGGAATTGGACATACCGTCCATGAAGAACCTTGCGTTTTAAATTATGGCTCTGCTGGTAAAGGAGAAATTTTGCCGGCCGGCGCCACTATAGCAATAGAGCCAATCATCAGCGCCGGCCGCGGTGCCATTGAAACCCTGGACAACGACTGGACAATAGTCACTCGTGACGGTTCTCTGTCTATCCAGCACGAACACACAATTCTTGTAACAGAAAAAGGCTGTGAAATTTTGACCCGCAGACCGGGAGAAGAGATACAAAAGTAAACTACTCTATAATTTCCAGTGCTTTTTGGACGTACCACCTCACCGTCCCAAAATCTCCTGCCCCATCCCCATTAGTATCTCGTGGTTGAAGAGTATCTATAAAGTATTTTTCCGTGCAGGTTTCAGGTTTGCTTTCATCTTCGCACCCTTTTTCAACACGTGAAGTCACATAAGGGACTTCCACTGGAACTGCCGCCAAAACATTTCCGGAAGACAGAACTCCTTTTCCCTCAACGCCGAACCCTTTATAAGCAAAAAACCTATTCATTATATCTGTAAAACCCAAATCCGTAGTCACCGCAGACAAAGCCGTATTCGCAATTTCAAAGACCTTTCCAATGTCTACAGTAGACAAATCATTCAATCTGTCACGAACACCTGAAATTATAATTTGTTGTCTTTCTGCTCTGTCGTAATCCGAAGTTGTGTGTCTACTCCGCGCAACACGCAAAGCCTCAGTCCCATTCAAATGATAAGTACCCGCGGGATAATTCAACGTAGAGCAGTCGTCCTCATCTTCTCCATTGCAAACCTTATAAGTCGGGTCGACTAAATCCGCAGTTAGCGTCACGTCTATTCCGCCCAAAAGGTCTATTATGTCACGGAAAGCCTCAAGATCCACCAAAACATAATGGTCAATTTTAACCCCTGTAACATCAGTGACAACGCTAAGTTGTTTTTGCAAATCATGTTCACCGTAAAATGAATTGATTTTCTTGCCTTCCACATAAAGATCACGCGGTATACTGATGAGCAAAACTCTACCACTCTCCGGAATCACTCTGGCTAGCATTATTGTGTCTACATTCATGCCCTGTCTACCCATAAGCAAAATTGTCTCGTCTTCGGTCAACTCTTCCAGATTAAGCACTGAAACGGCAAAAAACTTAGCCATTGCCTCAATTTTTGCACTCTCTTTCCCTACTTCCTTCTGCCATATAAACTCACTGCCAAACTGGTAAAACACTCCTGCAAAAGCCAGAAAAAGTAGGAACGTAATGTAAGCAAGGATGTATTTAAGCTTCACGGTGAAAGTTTACTCTGAAAAAATTCTCTTGCAATCGTATTTGACTGCATGTAAAATCCCTACGCTTTTATCCAAAAACAAGGATAATGACAAAACAAGTCATCCAGATTAAGGGGATCGTTCAGGAATGTCTTCCTAACGCAACCTTCCGAGTACGACTGGATGACCCGGCCTACCCAACTGACCACGTAGTGCTTTGCCACCTTTCAGGGAAAATGCGAATAAATTACATTCGTATCATCCCGGGAGATGCGGTCACAGTTGAGTTGACACCTTACGATCTAGCTAAGGGGCGCATTGTTTTCCGCCACAAGAAAGGCGGACCTATGCCAACCGAGGTAACGGAGGGAGCCGAAGGGCAAGTCGCCCCACCTGAACAACAACCTGAACAAACCGCAAACATATGAAAGTTCGAGCATCTGTAAAAACAATTTGTGACAAGTGCCACAAAATCCGCCGCAAGGGGGTTGTGCGCGTAATCTGTCAAAATCCTAAACATAAACAACGTCAAGGATAACCAACTAATTTTTCATCAATATGGTTCGTCTCTGTGGAATACAATTGCCGCTTGAAAAAAGATCCGAAGTAGGTCTCACCTACATTCATGGAATTGGTCGCAGTCTTGCACGCAAAATGCTTACGGACCTCAATATTAATTTCGACACAAAGATCAAGGATCTAACCGAGGACGACTTAGCCCACCTTCGCGATGCACTTACAAAATTGCGCACTGAAGGAGAACTTAGAAGAAAAGTGCAACTTGACGTAAAGCGACTGCAGGACATTGGTTCATACAGAGGTTACCGCCATAAGAGGCGCTTGCCTGTTCGTGGCCAACGTACCAAAACAAACGCCCGCACAAAACGCGGTAAACGTATGACTATGGGTAGCGGTCGCAAGAAGGAAACTAAAACTTAAACCATAAGATAATTAAATAATTTTCTATGTCTGAAGAAAAAGACCCAAAACCGGTAAAAACAACTGAAGTGGTAGATTCTGCCGCTAAAGTAGATGCTGCTGCACCTCAAGGTGAAGTTGCTGCCGAAGGCGCAACCGAAGTTAAAAAGATTCGCAGAAGCAAGAAAAAATCTGTGACAAGCGGTCGCATTTATATTAAGGCCGGGTTCAACAATACAATTGTTACAATCACTGATAACGACGGAAAGGCCGTTGCTTGGGCAACATCCGGTTCTTGTGGATTTAAAGGTTCCAAAAAAGCGACTCCTTTTGCCGCTCAAATGGCTGCTGAGAACGCCGCTGAAAAAGCAAAAGTTTATGGATTTGAAAAAGGCGACGTATATGTGAGCGGAGTCGGACATGGAAGAGAACAGGCAATGCGCGGACTTATTGCACAAAACATAGCAATTCTAAAAATTGTGGACACCACACCGGTTCCGCACAACGGATGTCGCGTTCCACGCGTCCGCAGAGTTTAATTATTAATTTTAAAGTAAAAAATGTCTCGTTACACTGGACCAAAAGGACGACTTGTAAGACGCTTCGGAGCGGATATCTTTGGAACCCCAAAGATGAGTGCTCTTTTGGAAAAGCGCCCGAACGCTCCCGGCATGCATGGAGCAGATACTCACGGAAAATCTTCCGAATACAAAAAACAACTTTTGGAGAAACAAAAAATGCGTTTCATGTACGGACTTACGGAAAAACAACTCCGTAATTACTACTTGCGTGCAACAACAAAGAAAGAAGCAACCGGTATTGCCATGCTTAAAATGGTTGAATCCCGTGCTGACAACGTAATTTACAGAAGTGGTTTTGCAAAAACCCGCGCTCAAGGACGTCAAATGATCAGCCATGGTGTTTGGAAACTGAATGGCCGCAGAATTAATGTTCCGTCTATGCAAGTTTGTGAAGGAGATACTCTTGAAGTACGTGAGAAATTGAAAGCAAGTCAAATGTTTGCGGTTGTGAAAGAAGACAAAGATTTTGGCAGTGCTAGATGGCTAAAGTCGGATCAAAAGGCTCTTAAAATCGAAGTCGCAGCACTTCCTCAACCGGAAGACCTCGACCAGCTTATTGATACTCAGCTTATTGTTGAGTACTATTCCAAATAATCCCATAACCCACTTCTTGATATGCATATCATCCAAGAAGAGATTGGCCTCCCTAAAATTTCTGAACAGAAATTGGGAGACTTCCACTCCACCTTCACCATTAGTCCTCTTCCTCAGGGCTATGGTACAACATTGGGAAACGCGCTTAGAAGAGTTGTACTTTCTTCTCTGCCGGGCGCCGCTGTAACAGGAATAAAAATAAAAGGAGTTACTCATGAATACGCAGTGCTCAAAGGCGTAAAAGACAGCGTACTCGATATCATGCTCAACCTGAAACAATTGGCACTCAGCATGGAAGGAGCACAAACTCAAACTTTAACTCTGAAGGCAAAGCAGCCGGGAGTTGTTAAAGCAAAAGATATAAACGTCCCTGGAGGAGTTGAAATCCATAACCCTGATCTCTACATTACAACGTTGGACAAAGGCGGTATCCTTGAGATGGAAATTCGTATTGAGAAAGGAGTAGGTTACCGTGCTGCGGTAATTGGCGAACATCCAAGTGGTGACGCTGAGATGATTGAGATCGACGCAGTATTTTCACCTCTGAAACGTATCCACTACTCTATTGAAGCAACTCGTGTGGGACAAAGAACGGATCTTGACAAACTTATTTTGGAGATCAAGACAAATGGCTCTCTCACACCTGATGAAGCTCTCAAATTTTCGAGTAAAGTCTTAGAGTCTTACTTCAACATTTTTAATCGCGACGAAAAACCAGTCGAACCTGAATTTATGAGCGACTTTGAGAAGATTGCCGCAAAAACCAAGGCTGAAGATGACAGTGCTAAACCTCAACAACAATCATATACTCCAATAGAAATTTTGGGACTCTCACCACGTACCTTGAACGCATTAATCAATGGAGGAATCGGATCAATTGAAGAACTCACCAAATGTACGGAATCAAAATTGGCAAACCTTCGCGGGTTTGGGAAAAAAGCACTGACGGAAGTAAGTGATGCACTCGAAAAACGCGGGTTTTCCATTTCACATGAAGCTTAACTTATAAAGTACAATTAAAGCACATGAGACATCAAAAAAAACAACTCAAACTAAACTGCCAGCGCGACCACCGCTTGGCTACCATTCGCAATCTTGCTACGTCTCTAATATTGTTTGAAAGCATCAAAACAACAGTAGCCAGAGCAAAAGCGGTTCGTCCGGCTGTAGAAGATTTGGTCACAAAAGCAAAGACCCTTGAACCGGCAGAAGCAATTCGCCAGATTAATGAAGTTGTTTTTGACAAAAATGCATCAAAGAAACTCATTGAAGTCTTAAAAGACCGCTACAAAGAGAGAAAAGGTGGATACACAAAGGCCACAAAACTTGGAAATCGTCCGGGAGACAGTGCTCAAATGATTCAAGTACAACTTGTTCAATAAACTACTGAAATTAAAATTATGAAAACAACTCACCCACACTTGCCGGATCTCAAAAAAGCTGAAAAATGGTATCTTATTGATGCTGAAGGAAAAGTTCTTGGCCGCTTGGCGGCTGAGATTGCAATGCTTCTCCGCGGCAAAAATAAGCCAATTTTTCACCCATCCGTAATTTGTGGTGATCAAATTATTGTAATCAACGCGGAAAAAATTGCCGTAACAGGAAAAAAAGAGACTGACAAAACTTACATCACGTTTAGCGGATATCCCGGGGGACTTAAAACAACCCCTCTCAGTGCTATGAGAGCAAAAAAACCTGAGAAAATTTTGGAACTCGCCGTAAAAGGCATGATTCCAAGAAATCGTCTCAGAAAAATGATCATGGAACGCTTGTATGTTTACAGCGGTTCAGAGCATCCTCACACTCAGCAAAATCCTCAACTTTTAACCTTCAAGTAAAGCATGTCTGACGCATTAACACTTACCGGAACTTATTTTTACGCCAATGGTAAACGCAAAAACGCCATTGCCCGCGTGCGCTTGCACAAAGGAAACGGCCGCATGATTGTGAATGGAAAAGAATTTAAGGATTATTTCCTCACAAAAGAAAGATTCGACTGTGTAATTGCCCCACTCGTACTCACAAAAACGGAGAAAATGTTCGACATTTCCGCTGAAGTTTCCGGTGGCGGCTTAAACGGTCAAACTGAAGCTATGCGTCATGGAATTTCCAAAGCTCTTCTTGAATTCAACAAAGAACTCCGCGCAGATTTGAAGCCTGAGGGTTATCTCACTCGTGACTCACGCACAAAAGAACGCAAAAAGTTCGGTCTCCACAAAGCTCGCCGTGCTCCTCAGTTCAGCAAGAGGTAACATGCATTTCACCATCCTCACCCTATTCCCATCGTTGGTCACTCCTTATTTTAGTGACTCGATTCTTGCACGTGCAATTAAGTCGAAAAAAATCAAAGTGGACACGGTGGACATCCGCACTTTCAGCAAAGATAAGCACAAAAAAACCGACGATACGCCCTATGGCGGAGGTCCGGGAATGGTAATGACCTGCCAACCCCTTTACGATGCAATCTGCGCCACAAAGAAGAAAAACAAGGGCCCCGTGGTCTTTTTAAGTCCGGCGGGACAAAGACTAACTCAGGACTTGGCACAAAAACTTTCCAAAGAGAAGGGGCTCATTTTGGTTTGTGGTCGCTATGAGGGAGTTGATCAGCGCGTAATAGACCTTCTTGTGGACATGGAAATTTCTCTTGGCGACTTTGTCCTAACAGGTGGAGAATTGCCTGCGCTTGCAGTTGTGGACAGTGTTGCGCGCCTGATTCCGGGTGTGCTTGGGGACAAAGAAAGCGCAAGTGAAGAATCATTTAGTCCGGAGCTTGAAGGAATGATAGAATACCCGCAGTATACCAAGCCGGAAGTTTTTAAAGGAGTATCCGTGCCAAAAGTACTCCTCTCCGGAAATCACGCACTTATCCACAAATGGCGCCACGAAAATTGCAAACTTGTAGCCTCGGCCTCAAAAACCGCGAAGGCCTCAGTCAGAAAGAAGCTGAAAAAAGATTAGCACGCTTTGGTTTTAATGAAATTAAAGAAGAAAAATCGTTTGTTTGGCTGAAAATTCTTTTGAGCCAATTTTGGAATGTTATGACGGGAATTTTAGTGGCGGCATCGTTAATAAGCTTTTTTGCTCAAGAAAAATTGGACAGCGCGGCAATAGTCGTCATAATTTTTCTGAATGCGGGAATAGGATTTTTACAGGAATACAAGGCTGAAAAAGCGGTGGACAGTCTGAAAAAACTGATTTCTCCACATGCACTCACTGTGCGCGATGGCGTGCTCAAAAAAATTCCGGCGCGTGAACTTGTTCAGGGGGATTTAATTATTTTGGAGGAAGGGATGCAAATTCCGGCAGATGCGGAAATTATTGAAGCTTTTGGCTTAAAATGCATGGAATCAAGCTTAACCGGAGAAAGTTTGCCGGTGGAAAAAACTGCAAAAAGCATGGTTTTTATGGGTACTACAATTAGTCAGGGACACGGGAAAGGCATTGTTATAAAAACGGGAATGGAAACAGAATTTGGACGTATTGCAAAACTTGTACAAGAGGAAAAATCCGAGGCGACTCCACTGCAAAAAGAAATTAGTCGGCTAAGCCGCGCGCTTGTAATTATAGTTCTAATTATAGCCGGATTACTTCTCACTCTGACAGCCATAAAAGGACAAAATATCTTTCAAATGTTCCTTTTGAGCGTGAGTTTGGCCGTGAGCGTTATCCCGGAAGGACTGCCTGCAGTGATCACTTTGACACTCGCAATTGGGGTACAAAAAATGGCCGGTAAAAATGCCATTGTGCGCAGACTTTCAGCGGCTGAAACTCTTGGAAATACTGATGTAATTTGCACTGACAAAACCGGCACACTCACACAAAATGAAATGACTGTGCAAAAATTGTTTTTTAATGGGAAAGATCATGCTATTGAAGGCATTGGATACTCGCCCTTTCCTGTTTTTAATACGGAAAATTCCGAACCGGAGCTCAAATTAATCCTAAATACTTGCGCACTTTGCAACAACGCTTCCCTCCTCAAAAACGGTGACAAATGGGCAATTTCCGGCGATCCCACCGAAGGCGCGCTTCTCACTCTTGCGCAAAAAGGCGGGACAGAAAAATTTACCGCTGAAAAGCTTTTACCAAAATTGGAAGAAGCTGTTTTTGACTCTGAAAGGAAACGAATGTCCACACTAAACGGCACAACAAAAACCGGATTTTTTATATTCACAAAAGGAGCTCCTGAACTATTGCTTGAAGTCTGCTCCGGCATAAGTGAAAATGGTGAAATAAGACCCCTCACAGACTCAGATAAAGACAAAATTCTTGCCAAAAATTTGGAAATGGCAAAGAGTGGATTTAGGGTGATTGGCTTTGCCTACAAACCTGTTAAAAAAGGCATTGGCATCTCTGAGGAGAATCTTGTTTTCTTGGGGCTCGCAGCAATAAGTGATCCGCCGCGGATGGAAGTAGCTAATGCAATTTCCATTTGCCAAAACGCGCATATAAAAGTTGTGATGGTGACCGGAGATCACGCGCTAACCGCACAAGCAATCGGTGAAAAAATCGGCCTTTATAAAAAGGGCGACAGAATTGTGACGGGCGAAGAACTTGAAAATATGACCGCAAAAGAACTTGGTGCAATAATAGACCATGTCAGCATTTTTGCCCGCGTAAGTCCCCATCATAAGGTCAAAATTCTCAAAGCTTTCAGCCAAAAAGGACATACCGTTGCAATGACGGGCGACGGAGTTAATGATGCGCCCGCGCTTAAAAGCGCGGGCACGGGAATTGCCATGGGCATCACCGGAACAGACACCGCAAAAGAAGCCAGTGACATCATTTTGCTCGATGATAATTTTGCCACAATAGTCGCAACAATTGAGAATGGCCGCATAATTTACCGCAATATAAAAAAGTTTATTCGCCTCCTCTTAAGTGCAAATTTTGACGAAGTGATTATGGTCAGTTTTGCCTATGTAATCGGTGGCCCCCTCCCCTTCTTACCGCTGCAAATTTTGTGGCTAAACTTGCTCACTGATGCGCTTCCCGCTATTGCGCTTGGAGTGGACAACACTGAAACGAATGTGATGAATGACCGCCCCTTTAAAGCAACTCAAAGCATCTGGAAAGACATGCTTAAATTTAGCATTGTAGCGGGGCTAATTCCTGCCATAAGCGGAATCTGCATTTACTTACTCATGAAAGAAGCCCCCGCCTACCACATGCGCACTGTGATGTTTACTTCCGTGGTTATTTTTGAACTTCTACTTGTTTTTTCAGTGAGATTTGAACGCCGTCATCTTTTCACAGCATTCTTTAAAAACAAATTTTTGCTCCTCTCTGTTGCTCTAAGTCTTGGTTTTCAACTGCTTGCCATTTATGCAACTCCGCTTCAAAAAATACTCGAAACCGCCCCCTTGACCCTTGCCGACTGGGCCCTTATTCTAAGCATGAACGGCATGGCAATTTTGATCTTGGAAACATGGAAATTTTTTCAAAAACCCAAACAATAAATTCACAATAAAATGATACTCAAAATTAAAGTTACTCCGTCTGCACGCGCCACCGCCATAACCGGTTTTATGGCAGACAACACTATTAAAATTCGCATTGCTGCAACGCCCGAAAAAGGCAAAGCAAACAAAGCCCTTATCGACTTTTTATCAACCCTCCTAGCCATTCCAAAAAGTGAAATTGAGATTGTAAGTGGTGAGACAAGTCATATAAAATTACTAAAAATTCCGGACGGCACACTATTACCATCAAACTTACAAAACTCACAACAATCACTCCTATGACACATGCAAAACACTCCCTTGGCCAAAACTTTTTGATAGACAGGGATGTCCTTGCAAAAATAATTTCCGCAAGCAATTTAACTCCTAATGACAACATTGTTGAAATAGGCCCGGGGCGCGGGATTTTAACTGCCGCTCTCCTTGAAAAAGCCGCCTCGGTAACAGCCATTGAACTTGATAGTGATCTCCTCCCGGACCTCCAAAATCGTTTTCGCCCTTACAAAAATTTCAAACTCATACACGGCAACGCACTCGCCTTTGTGCCGCCGCAAAACCCTTACAAATTAATTGCAAATATTCCGTATTACATCACCTCCCCAATACTAAATCACTTTTTATTTGAGCAATTTTTGCAAAAAAACCAAAACCCGCAAACCGGCAACCCTCCCACCACTTTGGTACTCATGATGCAAAGGGAAGTTGCTGAAAAAATCATGGCAAAAAAAGAAAAACATTCCGTACTTTCTTTGGAAGTTCATATGTTCGGCAAACCTGAAATAATTGCATTTGTGCCCAGACAAGCATTTTTCCCATCGCCAAAAGTTGAGTCGGCAATAATTAGAATCACCACTCATGAAAAGCCTCAAATTTCCGGCGACTTAAAGAAAATCATGTGGCTCTTTCACATCTCTTTTGCTCAAAAACGCAAAAAACTTTGCAACAATTTAGCCGCCGCCCTCCGCCGCGAACCCTCTGAAATAAAAACCCTCCTAAAATCCCTAAATATCAACGAGGACATCCGTGCGGAAGACCTCACGCTTGAAGAATGGGAGAAACTAAACCAACTACTAAACTACTCTGTCCATCCTGCCATTTGACGCAAATAATTCAAAACTCCAGAATCAACTGGAAGTACTTACACAATTTTCACCAGTTTGTGAAGACCAAACTCGATACTTTCGTAAAAATGCATTTGTTGGATTATCCACAAGTTCCATAATCTTAACCTGACGCTCTAGATTAGGAACAAAACCTTGTACACCTTGTGTAATTACTTGATGCGCCTTTAGTACTAATTTACTATCCCCCGACTGTAACGCATCTATAAGCAAATCTGCCACTCTATCAGAGTCACTTGTTAAATTCTGCGCACAAGTCTCTTGCAACACAAAGTCCGCTGGATAGCCATTCTTCTCTGCCAAACTTCTTACATCTACTAAAGTTTTGACACTACTCACATCAAGCATTTCTGTCAAAGCCATGCCAGCACCATCACCAGCCTCCACCTCATCTGTAAAACCTGCATTATCATCTGGAACCGATTGTGACATAAATTTATTTGTTAATGAATAACAGAATAATTATAACCCAAACCCACACCTTTGTCTAGCCTGTTCCAAACCAACTCCCTACCCTCTCACCTTGTTGAGCTCATCCCTCATCTCCAAAGCTGCCGCGCGGGGATCTTCCGCAAAGATTATTCCACGGGCGGAGACAACCAAAGCACCAAGTCCACCCTCATTAAACGCATCGGCCACATCTGCCGCCGTACCACCTTGAGCCCCAAAACCCGGTAGCAAAAAGAAGCTCTTAGGCATCACCGCCCTGAGCTTTTTAGCCTCTTCCGGATAAGTAGCACCAACAACCGCGCCAACCGAGCTATAACCGCTCTCTCCCACTAAATCGCTACCCCACGACTCTACAAAATGCCCCATAAGTTCCGCAACACTTATCCCTTCATCCGCAGTGATCCGCGCCTGCAAGTCGCCAGAAGAAGGATTTGAGGTCCTCACCAAAACAAAAATCCCGCGACCGTACTCATGGCAAGTCCCCAAAAACGGCTTCACTCCATCAAGACCAAGATACGCATTCACGGTTAGAGCATCCGCAATCCCCGTAAGTTTCACGCCAAACAGGTCGGTTCCACCCAAAAACGCCCTTGCATACGCCTCCGCCGTTGAACCAATGTCGTTACGTTTTCCGTCTGCAATCACTAGAAGCCCCGCCTCGCGAGCATACTTGCACGTCTCCTCAAAAGCCCAAATCCCCTCGTGCCCCAGCTCCTCATAAAACGCAAGCTGCGGTTTCACGGCAACCACCAAATCTTTGACCGAGTCAATTATCCATTTATTAAACTCCAAAAAAGCGACTGCCGCCGCATGCAGTGTATTTCCATGTTCCGCCTGCGCCTTTTCGGTCATTGCTTTTGGAAGTTTCCCCAACTGCGGATCGAGTCCCACGCAAACGACTGAATTTTTAGCCTTTATTGCGGCCACCAGCGAATCTGCAAAATTTTGCATATAAATTTATAATTAATTGTATTAATTTAGCCCATGCTTCTCCGCCCACACCGCAGGATCAGCCCTGAAATCCGAGAGTAAAGCCTCATTTTCCTCTGTAATTGTGCCTTTTTCACGCGCAACAGTCAGAATAGTTGGATAGTCGGTGATGGTTGTTACCTTAACTTTTGCCTCGGCAAATTGTGCATCTGCCTTAGCTAATTGATAACTGTTTATTGCCAAAATTTCGTCGCAAACGGCGCCGCCTTCTACGCGCAGTGCGGTCACAGCAGAAACACTGCTTCCACCTGTGGAGACATGATCTTCAATCAAAACCACTCGCGCGCCGGCGGTCAAAGCACCCTCAATTCTCCTTTTTGTTCCATGATCCTTGGCCTCGCCACGCACATAAACCATAGGCTTTTTAACGGCCTCGGCAAGCCATGCAGCCCATGGAATTCCGGCAGTTGCGGTACCGGCAATGCAGTCCACTTGGCTCCAGTCGCTCTTCATGGCTTTGAATGCTTCAACAACGCTCTCACGCACGGAAACATCTGAAATTAAAGCTCTTAAGTCGCAATAAACGGGCGACTTAATCCCGCTCGCCCAAGTGAAAAGTGGTGAAAGTGAAATCTTGAAAGCGCCTTTTTGAAGCAGCGCCTCGGCAACCAATTTTGCGTAATCCATGTTAAAAAGTTAAGGGATAGAATCGGCCTCAAGCCGTTTAGTAATAAATTTTTTTACCGAGTGAATCGCGGTGGTATTTACCAAAATCCGGAATTTGTAAAACCTTTTCAAGTGGCATTACGGGCCCTGAGATACAGGTTGGCACGCCCAGTCCGTCCACAACGCAATTTCCACAAACTCCAAATCCGCATTTCATATACCGCTCCACGGAAATTTGCGCACTAATTCCTTTTTCTTGAGCCAAATTCATTGCCTTCATCATCATAATTTCCGGCCCAACAGTGCAGATTAAATCAATTTTCGCAGCGCCGCCTTCGGCCTCTCCGGCCTCCACAATTTGCACAAGCAAATCCGTATTAAAACCCGTATACCCACTAGATCCGTCATTTGTGGCCGTGTGCAAAGAAACTCCCGGCAAAGCGGAAATTCTATCCGTAAAAAGCAATAAATCTTTACTGCGGGCACCTAAAATAAATTCCACGCTGCAGCCGGCTTCGCTCGCACGGCGCGCCAAAAAATACAGGGGCGCAGCTCCATAACCACCGGCGAGTAGCGCCAAATGTTGGCCCTTTTTAAACTCAAAGCGAGTCCCAAACGGACCACGAATTCCAACCTTGTCGCCAGCCTTAAGTTCATGCATTTTTTGTGAAAATGGTCCAACCGCGGCAATTGAAATGTGCATCTCTTTTCCGTCGTCCAGCGCAACTGAAAAAGGCTTTTCATTTAAGCCGGGAATCCACAAATTCACAAACTGTCCGGGTTCCGCTCCAAGACTTACATCAAGCACAAAAGTTTTCACTTGCACCGTTTCCGTGATCACCTCTTTTATAGTCACCGCCTGCGGAATGTTATTTACAATTTTGAGCATTGAAATTTATTAAAAAACAACTAAATTTACGACTAATTCGCCGCGTGTACTTTCCCAATCACGTCCCTCAAATGTGCAACTCCGGCACTTTCGCACCACTCATTCATCTCGGAAACAATTTTTCCAAATACATCTTGTCCGCGGAACCAAACCGCGCTTCCAACACCAACAAGCGTGGCTCCCGCCATCATCATCTCAATTGCATCACGCCCTGTCATGACTCCACCAGTTCCAATAATTGGACAACCAATTTTGCCATCTTTGCCGGCCTTATAAATATCATGAACCATCTTGACTGCGATTGGTTTCATCCCCGGTCCGGACAAACCTCCAACCTTATTTGCAAGCACAGGACGGGCAAAGTCGATATCAATCACCATTCCCGGACCAAGTGTATTTATTGCCGTAATTCCATCTGCACCGGCCTTTAAAACCGAGTCCGCAATTGCAACTATATTTTCCACATTCGGCGAAAGTTTCACTGTCACAGGCACGCGCGAACCTTTATCAAGCAGCACTTTTTTAACGAGCGCTGTAACCTCGGCGGCCTTCACAATTGAGCACGCCATTGGTTTTCCAAACTCATCGGAAACGTTCGGGCAAGAGATATTTACCTCAATGATATCCGGCGCAAAGTCGGCAACAACTCCTGCAATTTCCGCGTAATCGGAAATGCTTCCGCCCACAATATTCGCAATCAGTGGTGCCTTACAAACCTCTCTGTAATGCGCAATTTCCTCGCGCGCCTTTTCGGGTCCCGCATCAGGAATTCCAACCGCATTTAGCATAAAATGTTCACCCGCAATAATCACCGGTCCGGGATGTCCCGCATGTTCCCGCGCCCATAGCGACTTAGTTGTTACTCCACCCGCTCCGCTCCGCACAACCTGCGCCATACTGTCTGCAGTCACGCCAAGCACGCCCGATGCAAGCACCAAAGGGTTCTCAAACCGTACCCCGCAAAATTCGACTGAAAGGTCTGTCATGGCTGCATGAAACCACTTTTTGCGCTACAACTCAAGACAAACTCACCTCCACCCCCACCTTCTCCCCGCTCACGCGCCCATCTTTCATCACAATTTCTCCGTTGATCATTGTGAGTACAGGCCAGCCCTTCAAAGTGAAAAACTCATATGGCGAGAATCCGCACTTGGACAAAACGTCTTCGCGCACGATTGTATGAGTTTTTTTCATGTCGACTAAAACCAAGTCGGCCGCGTATCCTTCCTCAATTTTTCCCTTGCCTTTCAGCCCAAAAATTCTTGCGGGATTCTCACAAAGAAGTGCGACTAATTTCTCGAGTGGAATTCTCTCTTCATTCACGGAATTTAGCATGAGCGGCAAGACAAACTGGACACCGGGGACACCTGCAGGTGCTGTCCACATATCCTCGCGTTTTTCCTCAAGCGTATGCGGCGCATGATCCGTTACAATTAAAGAAACCGTGCCATCCATAAGTCCGCGCCAAAGCGCTTCCACATCCGTAATTGTGCGGAGCGGCGGATTCATTTTCAGGAACGCATCTTCCATGTCTTCCATTGTAAAAAACAGATGATGCGGAGCCACCTCGCAAGTCAAATTTGGGTTTTTAAATTCCTTCATAAGCTCGAGTTCGGACTTGCAGCTTAAATGCGCAATATGCACTTTATTGCCAATTTTTTTTCTAAGTTCAAGCGCAGCGCAAGTTGCCTCACGAGCACATTGACAGTCACGCGCATGAGCGTACGCACAAGGATCTTCATCGTTTTTAAATCTTTCCATGCCGGATTTTACGCGGCTTTCTTTTTCCGCATGCACGGTCACAGTTAGGTTTTTTACTTTTGCAATCTTGAAAATTTCTTCCCATTTGTCAGGATCATCCACGAGCAAATTTCCGGTTGAGGATCCCATGTAGAGCTTAATTCCGCAAGCTCCCTCTATCGACTTTAAAGCCTCTGTATCTTGCCCGGCCCCAACAAAAAATCCATAATTGGTGTAACTTCTTCCGCGCACAATTTTGCGTTTCTCAGCAAGATCTGCGGCGGTCAAAATTGGAGGTGTGTTGTTCGGCATGTCCAGTACTGTTGTGACGCCGCCGCACGCGGCGGCGCGGCTCTCACTTTCAAAGTCGCCCTTATGCGTAGCTCCGGGTTCACGGAAGTGCACATGGCAATCTATAATTCCGGGAAGCAGCAGTTTCCCCTCGCAGTCGATAACCGTCATAACTTCGCTTTTAAACGGCGCCACAATTTTCCCGTCTTTCACGTAAATATCCCGCGTTTTTTGTCCCGATGATGAAACCACTGTTGCGGATTTGAAAAGAAATTCCATAAAGCAAAAGTTACAAATTAAACGCCGAGCAACTCGGCCAGAATTGCCATTCTCATAGTAACGCCATAAGAAACTTGCTCAAAATATTTTGCCCGCGGGTCTAAATCAACCGCCCTGTCAATTTCATCAACACGTGGAAGCGGATGCATCAAAATTGCGCTTTCTTTGGCCGTCTTCATGATGTCAGGAGTAATGACATAAACGCCTTTGTATTTTAGATATTCCTCCTCACTCGCAAACCTTTCTTGCTGAATCCGTGTGTGTGAAATCACATCCGCCTCCGCAATAGCTCCCTCCAGTTTTTCCATTTCAGTCACGCTAAACCCACTCGCCTTCAAATCTTCGGTAATTTGATCCGGCATTTTAAGCCCCTCCGGCGAAACAAATAAAAATTTCACTCCGGAAAAATGCTTGAGTAGTGCACACTCGGAATGTAGCACACGACTATTTTTCAAATCCCCCACCATCGCAATCGTAAAGTCCGTAAGCCGTCCAAGTTCTTCTGAAATTGTGAAGATGTCAAGTAGCCCCTGTGTGGGATGATCGCCCGCTCCGTCGCCCGCATTTATCACTGGGACGCGGCTCCCCAAGGCCAACTCCGCGCATGCCCCTTCGCGATAGTGCCTAACCGCAATAATATCCGCCATTTCCGAGACAACCCTTCCCGTATCAAACAAGGTTTCCCCTTTTTTAGCGGACGACGCCGTCTCCATTTGCGCATTTGAAATCACCCCTCCACCCAAGCGGAACATTGCCGTTTCAAACGAAAATCTTGTCCTTGTGGACGGCTCATAAAACAGCGTTGCCAGTAGTTTTCCCTCCGCAAGTCCCACTCGTTTGTGCACGCCTGCCCCGCCAGGCTCGTGACGCACCACCGGCAAAAATTCCTTTGCACGTGCAAGAAGTTTTAGAGTCTCCTCTTGGGTAAGCTCCTTAGACGAAAGTAAGTGTTTCATATTTTCTATTTTATCATTCACTAAAAAACCTTCGCCGTAACTTTAACGAAATGCGCACGCCTTGGCAAATTGAGAAGATTTACGACTGGGGATTACGTTGTCTCAATGCCGCCAAGTGAACTATCTTCAAAGTATCACTTGTGCCATCAACTTCCTCGCTCGCACATCTTACAAAACCTGCAACCTCAACTTTTGCACTTACACTAACAGAAATATCCCTTACTTCTTCTGCCAATCGGTCTCTCTTATCTGTAAACATGTGCTTCTCTGCCTCCCGTCTTAAATTAAGAAGCCTCAAAATATTTTCTTTATCTGGTGCCTCCGTAACTCTCCGAAGCAACTCATTGTATCTACGGATTTCTTCATAAAGCGGTGATGTCCTCCTGCCACATTCTGCAGCCAAAGTCTTTGCCCTAATCTCTTCCCACATAAACGGAGTCACTGCTGTAATAACAGCACAAAGAAACAATATGAGTCCCGCAACGTCACTGGAATCAAACAGCTCTTTATATTTCAGGTAAACCCCAGCCTCAACTCCTGCAGAGAGTAAAACACTGGCCATCAAGGCCGGATCAAGTTTACGACTAAAAAATTCAGTCATAAACAGACCTGCCATCCGCATTGGATCCACTTTAAATTCACGTCTTGCAACTTCCAAAGCCTTCTCGTCATGTGGCAATTGAAACACTTTTGCAAAACTTTCTTGCTCAAAAAGAGTTTTAACCAGCTCAAAAAGATGCTCATCAGTAACCGCTAAAACCCCCTGTCCAAATTCTTTTTGTGCAGTTTCTAATTCTTTGCGCCCTGATTTTACAGCGTCAACCCCAAAAGGGAATGTCTCTCCTATGAGACGTGTGACTTTCTGCCTCAAATCATCAGGCAATTTAACATCCACATCTGCTTCCAAAACAAGTCGCAAAAAATACCGCATCAATTCACTTCTCTCAGCATCTATGCCATCAGCTTCAGGACCATGATTTTCGAGGGGGGGGGGAGTATCTGTCATAATATTTAATTTTTAATCTGTACAGCAGTGGATTTTACACTTTTTCCCGCTTTTGTCAAGCCCTCCTTTTTATTAGCATTGGTAAAAGCCCAAGCAAGATTTAAAATAACACAAAACTCTACCTCTATGGACCTCCTCACTTTAACTCTCAAAGACGGCACAACTTTAACCGGAAAAGCGTTTGGCGCGCTCAAGGAAAGTGAGGGTGAAACCGTGTTTACAACAGGTATGGTTGGCTATCCGGAGAGCCTTACGGATCCTTCGTTCAAAGATCAGATTTTGGTGCTGACTTTTCCGCTGGTGGGAAATTATGGTGTGCCAAATGAGGCGCTTGATGAAAACAAAATCAGCAAATATTTTGAGAGTAATCGCATCCACCTTCGCGGACTTCTTGTGAGCGACTACAGTGAAGTTTACTCCCATTGGAACGCAGGGAAATCTTTGTCCGACTGGCTTAGGGAGTATGACATTCCCGGCATTTCCGGAATAGACACCCGCGCGCTCACACAGCTTTTGCGCGATAAAGGTTCTCAGCTGGGGAAAATCCACCTTGCCGGCACAAAAATTAGTGACGACTTTTATGACCCAAACAAAGAAAATTTAGTGGCGCGTGTGAGTACACAAAAAGTGGAGCGTTACGGGTTTGAAGGAGACAATGTGGACAAGAAAAAACATGTGGCGATAGTAGACACCGGTATGAAATTAAACATTTTACGCAGTCTTTTGGCTCGAGGCCTAAAAGTGACTCGCTTTCCGTGGAACTCAAGTCCGTTCGCACCGGAAAATGAAAAATTCGGCCCATTTGACGGCATTTTATTCTCAAACGGTCCGGGAGATCCTGAGAATCTACCTGAAACCGTGGCAATTATGAAGGAATGTTTTAAACGGAAAATTCCAACATTCGGCATCTGTCTTGGGAACCAAATCATGGGTCTCGCGGCCGGTGCGCGCACAAAGAAATTGAAATATGGACATCGCGGCCAAAATCAGCCTTGCGTGGAAACGCGCACCGGACAGTGTTTCATCACCTCTCAAAATCACGGCTACATTGTGGACGGATCACTGCTTCCAAAAGACTGGGAAGTCTCTTTTGCGAATGCAAATGACGGCACCGTTGAAGGCCTCCGCCACCGCTCTCTTCCTTTTTTCTCGGTGCAATTTCATCCGGAAGCTTGCCCGGGCCCCACAGACACCGCTTTTCTTTTTGATGAATTCGTGAAATTGCTCTAAAGTAAGCGCACAATTTAACTTTGTCACTGCACAAAGCTCTATGAAAAGATTTCTCTTTCTTGTTGCCGTTTTAAGCCTCTCAATCGGCCTTCCAATCTATGTTTCCAAAGACCAAGGCGCGAACTCGAAAATCGACCTCCTGACCATAGACATCCCACCTGCTGAATTGCAAGAAGTAAGTCCGGCAGACACAAATACTTGTAAAAGTGATGCTTACAAAACCAATAATGCAATCACTCGCGCGGAAATAATAGAAATTGCCTCTTCTGCATTTGGTCAAACTCTTGCAAGTGCTGCAGACAAAGATCCAACCTCACTTGTAAACCGCGCAGAAGCTCTAAAAATAATTTTGCAGTCCGCAGGATTTGCTGATTTAACCTCAGTCGCGCCAAATTTTTCTGATGTGGACACGGTTAACGACTGGTTTGCACCTTACACGGCGTTTGCACTTAAAGAAAAATTCCTAAGCGGTTATTCGGACGGCTCATTCCGCGCAGGAAACACGCTCACTCGTGCAGAGGCCTGCAAAATAATCACAGCCGTTTCCGACTATTTAAATAATTAGCTCAAAGCAAAAAATGTTTGTTTGTTTGGACATAGAAACCACCGGCTTAAACTCAAAAACGGATCACATTATTGAAGTGGCCATAGTTCATTTTGACAAAGAAAAAATCTTGAGCGAATGGTCCACACTTGTAAAACCTTCTGTGCCTATTCCCGCTTTCACAACGCATTTAACCGGCATCACAAATGAGATGGTGACCGCGGCCCCAACGCTTGAAGAAATCATGCCAAAAATTCTTGAGGAGCTTGGTACGCACCCAATCATGGGCCACTACATTTGCTTTGACGTAGACTTTTTAAAGGAAAAAGGCGCACCAATAAATCCGGTGCTTTTGGACACCTGCGCCCTCGCCGAATCACTCCTTATAAAAGAGCCAAGTTACAGCCTTGAAGTCCTCACAAAAAAGCTCGGTATTTCGCAAACAAACGCGCACCGCGCACTTAATGACGTCAAAGCAAACATAGAGCTTTTTTATCGGCTTTCAGAACACATAAAAGCACTCACTACCGCACAAAAATCACGTGTCACAAAACTCTTAAAAAATAGCGACTGGGGTTGGGCTCAAACATTTTTGGAAATATTAAAAGAAGATGGCGGGGCACTTATTAAGACCGAAAAAATCACCAAAGAAGAAATTGAAGAAACTCATGCGGACCTAAACACTCTCACGCAAAATTTTACGGCACCATTCTTGGTGGAAGAAGGCAGCCACACAGACAAAGATTTGCTTGCTTATGCGCTTTCATTAAGCGGACACACCTTGCTTGTACTCCCTGAAGTAGACACGCTTTTGTCTAATAAAGACGCAGAAGTTTTAAAACATCCAAATCAATATTTGGATGAAAATCGCTTTGAAACTTTTTTAAAAAAAGACCGTTTTAATGCTGAAGAAAGCGTGCTCGGAGTTAAAGTTTTACTTTGGCTTGGAGAAACAACTCTTGGAGAAAAATCTGAAATAAAACTTCTCCGCGGAGAAAATGAAAAGTGGTTTGAAATTTGCGGACTTGAGGGCGAAGAAATTAAACATGCAAACGCAAGCTCAGGCTCGTTTTTTGCGCGCGCACAAAAGGCGGCAACGGAGAAAAAAGTAAAAATTATTAGTCAGATACATTTTCTCAAAGAATTTTCCAAAGAAATTCCTGCGTTGCCGCCTGCTGAGAATTTAATCATTGGCCACGCTGAAAACCTGCCTGAAACAATTGAAGATGCATGGCATTTCAAGTTCACGGAAAATCGTTTTTCCGGCGATTTACGTGCTCTCAATATGCCGGATTTAGCGGATAGAATTGCCATTCTTTTTGGCCTTCTTGGCATGTTTTACCAAAAAAATATGGACACGGATACAGGCACAAACGGCTCACAACTTGTAATTGAGCAGTGGCACTTAAATACGGACGAATGGAACAAAGTGAAGCTCTCTGCAGAAGCACTCAACACGGAAATTGCAAAAATCAAATCAAAAACTCTTCAAAAAACGCTTTCATATATGACGCTCGTGTTGAAAACCGGCGCGCCACTACTCTGGATTTCTCTTACCGAGGACGGCACTCCGGTACTTCACGCTTTTCCGCAAAATTTCAAAGAAATTCTTACAGAAAGAGTCTGGCGCATTGCCCCGCCGGCGCGAATTTTCTGCCACCATGCAGAAATGGGAGATGATTTTTCCTTCCTAAAAACCGAACTCGCACTTCCACCGACTGTAAGCTCCGTAACTCTCCAAGAAGTATTTCCTCTCCCGTTAGAACTTCCGGACAAACGCCTTCCGGTTCCCAATGATCCCAAAAATATTCCGCTCGTAGCTCATGAACTTGTTCAAAGACTCTCCGGCATAGATGCAGTCACCGGAAATGTATTTTTGTTTGTCACATCCAAGGCAAATGCCGAACAATTTTTCTACCGCCTCGCGGATCCTATAAAAAAACTCGGCCGCAAACTTTTTGTGCAAAATATGAGCGGAGGGATGGGCAAAATTGTGAAAATGGCCATGGAAAATGAGAACGAAAATCCCGGTTTAAACTTTTTTGTTGGCACTGAAGATTTAATGTTCATGCTCCTCAAAGAGGGCTTGCCGCTGAGCTTTTTAGCAATTCACCGAATTCCATTTAGTAACCCCACAGACCCAATCAAAGCCTGCCGCGCAAAAAACTATACGGACCCCTACAAAGAGTTTACAATTCCTTACGCATCGCTCCGTTTCCGCCAAATTGTTGACGCATTCCTTGGCAACAAATGGACCGGAAAACGAATTCTTCAACTCGACTCTAGAATTTCCGCCTATGAAAACAAGTTTTATTAAAATCCGCAACGCTGTAATACACTTTTTTTATTTACACCTTTTAAAGCCGATATTTTTTGCAATGGACCCCGAGTTTGTACATGATTTGTTCACTCTCTTTGGCCGAATCCTTGGATCAAACCCATTCACACGCATATTAAATCGACTTGCTTTTGACTACCAAGACAAAATCCTCGAACAAGACATTCTTGGCATCCACTTCCGTAATCCAATCGGTCTTGCCGCGGGTTTTGATAAAGATGCACTTCTCACAAAAATAATTCCTTGCGTGGGTTTTGGTTTTGAAGAAATAGGTTCGATTTCAGGAGAAAAATGTGCGGGAAACGAGCAGCGTCCACGCCTTTGGCGTCATCCGGAATTAAAAAGCCTTCGCATTTATTACGGCCTAAAAAATGACGGCGCAGACAGTATCTCCGCCCGCCTCACCCGTAAAAAATTCGCCATCCCAATCGGCACAAGCATTGTAAAAACAAACTGTGCACTCACGGTAGACACAGAAGAAGGAATAAAAGACTACATAAAAGCCTTCAAAGCCTTTGCAAGAATTGGTTCATACTTCACAATCAATTTGAGCTGTCCAAACGCCTTCGGCGGACAACCTTTTACCGATGCAACTCGCTTAGACTCCCTCCTCCGCCAAATTGACCGCATATCCACCAAAAAACCAATATTCTTAAAACTTTCACCGGATCTCACCGAACTTGAAGTAGATGCCATAATTTCAGTCGCAAAAAAACATAAAATTAACGGCTTCATTTGTACAAATCTCACCAAAAAACACTCTTTTGGCCAGGGCGGCTTATCCGGGAAAGCAGTCGACGAACTTTCACTCAAACAAATTGAGTACATCCACCGTAAAACCAACAAAACCGGCGGCATATTTGCAAACAAACTTATCATCATTGCATGTGGCGGCATCTTCACCGCAAAAGACGCATACAAGCGCATCCGTGCCGGAGCATCTCTCCTTCAGCTCATAACCAGCATGATCTACGAAGGTCCGCAAAACGTAAGTGAAATCAATCGCGGCCTTGCAAAACTACTGAAAGAAAATGGGTTCAAAAGCATTAAAGAAGCTATTGGAAAACCACAAAATACATTGTTCGACTAAAACCACTCTTGGAACATTTTGTAGGCTATCTTTATAGCCTCTTCGCGGCTTATATATCTATCCGGAGCAAAAGTATCATCGTCATAGCCTTCTATTACACCATCCTCCACAGCTCTTTCAACAATACAAGATTCCTTGGATGAGACATCATCAAAATCGGTATCGCAACCTGTATCGTCCGGAAGTACATCAGCTGAAAGCTCTATGTATTTTAAGAACTCAATACGGCTTATAGGATCATTGGGATTGAGATAATCCTCTCCGGCTTTGTCGTCTAAAAGCTCTTCATCCCATGCTATTCTTATGTATGGATCAAACCAATCTTTTGAGCTTACGTCCTCAAACGGAGCTGCATCAAGATTTTTTGCCTCATTTGTTCCATGTCCATCCATAAGGACAGCCTCTTTTATTGCTTCGGCAAAGGTAAGCTCATCTGTTGGCTCAAAATAATAGTCGCTATCTATCTTATATCTACCTATTACGAAACCAAGATTGTAGAACTTACAAATATACAAAGCTGCAAAACTGTCCGCAGTATCAACAAACGGATCGGCACAAGCCACAGTTTCATCTTTAAGATATTCTATAGCCTCCTCATCAAGACCTTCCTCCGTATAATCCTTCAGCACAATTACAGTGGGTGAAGTGGTTTTTTTTACAACAGGATCGGTGGAGACAACAATCCTCGGCTTCAAAGTATCGCTGGACTTATCATCTAACGGCGACCCGTTTGTGTCAGACTCTTCCTCCTGAGGAGGGACAGGTTTATCATTATCTGTAGGCTTAACTACAACAGGATCTTTTTCAGGAGGCGGAGTTGGCAGTGGAGAGTCGTCATCATCAAAAACAGGTTTGTCTGTGGGGTCATCCGGAAAAACAGGGCCTATATCATCCGGAAGATCCGTATAATCCGGAATGTCAGGATCCTCTAAGTCTTCCGAAGGTACGTCTGCCGGTAATTCAGGCGCTTCTGGCAACTTCGGAGTAATCCAAGGAGCCGGGATTGCAGTCAAACCTTCGTCTTCTTCCTCCTCTTCTCCAATAGGGATGGCAATATCATCATATGGGATCTCTACTATTACACCATTGGAACTTGAATCCTGAGTGATCAATATTGTTTGAGTACAAACAAGAGATGGCATCACAGGCGCTTCGAGAGCACCATTGGAAGTATACCCCTCATCAGTTACGTAAATAGTATCTCCCTTAACCATATCATCAAATTTTATTTTTACAGAACTATCCACAGGTAAATCTATGTCAAGTTTCCCTTTAAATCCTCCGGACCTATTGCCTAAAAAGAAACCTCCATCACCACTTGTTGTAATGGAGAATGTCTTTTCATAAGCACCTTCAGTTATAACAGAAGTATTGTCATCACAGTCTTCATCGGAATCCACGTCACCATAAATTAAACAAAAACTGCCTCCACCTTGTTCTTGATCTGAAGGAATTTTATATTCGGCATCATTATCTGAATCTTTTACATCCAAATGGAAATAATCACAATCAGGATCACCAATCTTCACAATGTTTGACCCATTGTCTCCAACCAGAGGATTTATTTGCACCTCACTTTTTTGAATTAATCCGGGAGTTTGCTTAACTGTTCCGGACCCGGGGAAATTTCCGCTTAAAGCTCCCCAGTTCATTGCGCCATAAACAGCCACAACCAGAACCAGCAAGGCAAGAGTGGCATAAAGAATTTTTTTCATATCTATTTGTTTTTAAGAATCTTTCCATTATAACACAAAAAAACTCCTGCGTCCAGCAACAGACCGACGGAAATCACTAATTATCACTGTAGAGAGCATCAAAAACTGCTCTATGCTCATCAGCCCATTTTCCGGGATTTCCACATCCGGAAGATTGGAACGCAACAACAAAATGTATGAGAAAGATCTCTAATGAAATTTCCTCAAAACCAATGGCTTTCAAAAAATCTCTCAGTCTATCCAAATAGCAATCCTCCGGTCCAAAATAAAATTGTTTCAAATATTTCACCAACTGTGGACACTCCTCTAAAATCTTCTGTAAAAAGAAGATTTTTATCCGGGGATCATTTCCATACCCAGCAAACCCTCCACTCAACCTATTAATATATTGCCCCACAAGACCCAAAAGCGGACATCCATTGTTTTCCGGGGAACCGGCCAAAGCAACCTCACACAGACTATTAACACCATTAATAACAGCAGACCCCTGAAATTTCCAAGAAGACTGCATCATTTCTTCCAAAGACGGCCGTGCATGCGCACCATCAGGATATTTACGACCATCTAAAGAACTAGAATGCAAAGCCATACGTTCAAAAATAAGCCAGAATTATAACCTATCCAGCCCCTCCGTCAACCCCTTCGCACGTAACTGCTCACAGACCCTTGTAGGTCAGGTTGGGGATTGAGTAAATCGAAGAATGACTGGACAAAATTTGGGCTTCAGAAAAACTGCAATAGGATGGAGCGTAACGGGAGAAAGCGTAACCGGACGAAACCTGAAAGGTTAAGGCCATTTTTGGCTGTACGGGAAGAGTAACTTCACAACAAAAAGCCTTGAAAAGTATGGATGCGGGGAAGGCTCATTTTACAATGTGTTGTAATTTAAAATTGCCCTTTCCAAACCTGATGGAACCACTATCATGAAGTCATGAAAAAACTTGAAGGCAAAGAACTTTATCTCCGTTTACAAGAAGCCAGAAACCTAAGAAAAGCTTTGGATGCTTCTTTGCAAAGAGAAGCGAACTTAAAGCTAAGGATTGTGGGGCTGGAGGGTATTGTAGCTAAACAACAGCTTATAATTGAAGCTCAGGCTAAACAGATTGAAGCTTTAACTCTACGGGTGGAAGAACTCACCCGTATGGTTTTTGGCAAAGGCAAAAAGAAGGATCCGCCAGATGATGATTCTTTTGGGCATTCAGGTAAAACCAAGGAAAAGGTGAAAAGGACAAATGCTGACCCATAAAAAAATAAATAGACGACTGATGCCACCATCCCAAGTAAAGTCACTGCATAAATGGGATAGCGCTGTGCTCTTTCCGTAACATCAAAATTACTAATCCGACCGCAGACAAAAAGCCACAAAAACACTGCAAACGGCCCACCAAACGCCATTGCCAAAACACACAGCATGTCCACATACGCCCGCTCCTTAGAAAACAATAAAATAATTAGCGCCGGAAACACAAAAACCGGATGGAAAATACAAGAAATAATCTTGGCTACTACCCTCTCAAATTTACAAACAAAACACTGCATATTTAAAAATCAACATACAAAATCCAAATAATTTTCCTGCGTTATAACTGCGTAGCTGGCCTCCGGATAAGTGCCAAGCCAATCTTTTGGAACCTTTTGTTTGTCGCCTTTTTTAGGATTCCATTTGCATTCAAAACCAAATAATTTTCCTTCTCTTTCTTCAACAATATCCACTTCATGCCCCTCCCAAGTGCGCCAGAAAAAGACATTCGCTGAAATGTTTTTGTACGCTCTCATCTTGAGCCGTTCCATAAAAATAAAATTTTCCCAAAGCTGTCCAAGATCATTCCTTGAATCGATTGGATTAAAATTGGAAATCAGCGCATTTCTAACTCCGGTATCGTAAAAATAATACTTACTTTTTTTAGTAATTTCTTTTCTTAAATTTCGACTAAACCCTCTCACCTCAAAAATCACAAAAGCCTTCCCCAAAATATCCAAATATCGTGCGACTGTTTTTTTATCCATACCTACTTGCTGTCCCAGTTCCGTCAATGAAACCTCACTCCCAATCTGAAAAGCGAGCAATCTGACTAAATCAAGTAATGTTTTTGAATTTTGGATCTCTTCAAAAGCCAAAATATCTTTAAACAAATACGACCGTGAAATATCTTCTATGCACGTCTGTTTTTCCGTGAAAGTTTGCGCTGTAACAACCTCGGGGTATGAACCATAGACCAAAAATTCGGCTAATTTTTTTTGAAGATTATACTTATTATAGTGCTTGCCTAAAAGAAGCTCGTACTGAGAAATCGGGAAAAGCGTTAGCGTGCGATGTCTGCCCGTAAGAGGTTCTCCAATCTGTCCGGCAAGCGCAAAAGATGACGACCCTGTGACAAGAACTTGTAGATTTTTCTTATTATCCACCAAAATTTTTAATCCCTTTCCTATCCCCGGAATCTGTTGAGCTTCATCTATTGCAAGAATGTCATAATTATCGGTATAAGACAAAATCGCCTTAAAATTTTCCGATTCAAACAGCGCCCTCGTTTCAAAATTATCTCCCGTATCCCACAAAACCTTCTTTTTACCAAAATCACAATCCCGAATAAGCGTGGTTTTCCCAACTTGACGAGGCCCATAGATAACCAAAACCTTATTTGGCTTCAAAAACTTAACAACCGGATCATAGATTCTTTCTATCTTCATGCCCAAATGATAGCAAATCCACTCAAATTTGTCAATTTCGGGGACCCACACTCCCCATAATCTGCCTATTTCGGGGAGTCTAACTCCCCATTCTCGGAATTTTTACGCATTGCCTCCCTACTTTTTCCCTTTCACCTGCTTCTCCACAGCCAACTTTTCACCTTGCAAGTAGACAACTTGGTATTCGGACAAATCCCCACGGCCAAGCTCTTCGGTCAAGAATTTCAAGTACTCCTCAACTGTCTTGTAGCTGATTTCGTCGCCCTTTTCCGCATATAAACAAAGGAGTAAAGCCTCGTTTTTCTTGTGGTCGAACGAGAACATTCCGCTACGTGCAAAAAACTCGGTAGTGCCGTCCGGCCCTTTAATCCACAAAGGCGAAAACTGCAAAGTGGTCATAAAATTTGCGTGATGCGCTAAAACTTGTGTGCGCCCATCTTCCGCATTAAATGCAATGGACTCCACTTCGCCCGCAAAAACTTCTTTGTCCGGCGTACGAATTTTAAGGTTGAAAGTAGACATAATTAAGGAAGATATTTTTCAATTAAAGAAACAACTTTATAGCCATCGGTTTGCAAATGATAAGGAGTAGTCTCAAAAGCCACTTTGTTCTCTGAGAATTTCTTCTCAAAATCGACGAAATTCATGGGGTAATCAGGTGCGATTGACGTACCCCAATCAATAACTGAGAAAACTGTCTTATCAAGTGGTATCAGATATTGTATAGACTCGACTTGTTTATTTTCAATTACATATCCATTGGGACAACTGTCTCCTTTTCCTGCCTCGGCACAAGAAAGCATTCTTATTGGATCAACGGTCACAACATCACTTCCTGCACCGTAAGAAACACCCGTAATATAAACCAAATCGTCAGAGTTTTGGTCTGCAGTTTCAGCCAACACATTTGCCTGTGTCATTTGAAGCACTTCCTGATCACCATTTATAACAAAGTAAAAATAATAGTCAGCCGTACTTGAAGAAAGTCCAATAGACATTGCATTCTTAAGCGGAAGTTCTGCCAAATTTCCATCTCGCAAAACTTTAATAACCGCATCCTCGGAAAACTTATAAGAATTTAATGTGCCATTCAAACCGGTATCATCCAAGTCGGTATAAAATTCGACTGAATTTTCATCTATGAAATGTACCATTCCAAAAACCGTTCCATGGTCCACTTGAATGCCGTCGGGACTAGCTTGTAAAGCAGGCTCCTCAGGTTTTTCACCAAGCGGCCCACAAGATGTGAGCAAAACCAAAACCGAAATTAAAAATAAAAGTTTTTTCATGAAAAATTATTTTTTAGCCTCAGCCTTCTCGGCCTTTGCTTCTGCTGTTTTAGCGTCGTTAGCGGCCTGCTTATCAAGTACATCTTGCATTGTTGCAGACATGTAGAAGTTTTGTTCGTCAATGTGATCGTACTTGCCTTCCAAAATTTCTTTAAAGTCGCGGACCGTGTCTGAAACTTTAACATATTGCCCCTTATTACCTGTAAACTGCTCGGCAACAAAGAAGTTTTGCGTAAGGAATTTCTGGATTTTACGAGCGCGGTACACAACCTTTCTATCCTCTTCGGAAAGCTCATCCATACCAAGAATTGCAATAACGTCTTGAAGCTCTTTGTACCTTTGAAGAATCTGACGAACTTGCGTAGCGGCTTTATAATGCTCCTCACCCACAATTTCCGCCTTAAGAGCGGTTGAATTTGAGTCGAGAGGATCCACAGCCGGGAAAAGACCCATTGAAGCTTGTTTACGGGAAAGCACAATTGTTGCATCCAAGTGTCCGAATGTTGTTGCAGGTGCGGGATCCGTTAAGTCGTCCGCAGGCACATACACGGCCTCAACAGCCGTAATTGAACCCTTGCGAGTTGACGTAATACGCTCCTGAAGCGCGGCCATATCCGTTGCAAGCGTTGGCTGATAACCCACGGCGGACGGCATTCTTCCAAGAAGTGCGGACACCTCTGATCCGGCTTGTGTGAAACGGAATATGTTGTCAATAAACATCAAAATGTCCATTCCGTCATCGCGGAATTTCTCGGCGATTGTAAGTCCCGTTAAAGCCACACGCATACGAGCTCCGGGAGGTTCGTTCATCTGCCCGAACACCATTCCAAGCTTGTCTATAACTCCACCTTCACGCATTTCACGGATAAGGTCGTTTCCCTCGCGTGATCTCTCTCCAACTCCGGCAAATACGCTGTATCCTCCATGACTCATGGCCACGTTGTGAATAAGCTCCTGCATAACCACTGTTTTTCCAACTCCCGCTCCTCCAAACAAAGCAATTTTTCCTCCTTTGATGAAAGGACAAAGCAAGTCGATAACCTTAACTCCCGTCTCCAAAATTTCGACTGTTGGATTTTGCTCCACAAATGTGGGCGGCTCAGCATGAATTGGCCTGTATTCGGTGCCTTCGGGAAGCGCGGGGCCTCCATCAATCACAGTTCCCGTCACATTAATTACACGTCCAAGAACGGCCTTTCCAACAGGTGTTTGAATTGGTTTTTCGGTATCCAGCACCTCCTGTCCCACAGACAAACCGTCAGTTGTGGACATGGACACGGTTCTAACAACTCCGTTTCCAAGATGCGCCTGCACTTCAAGCACAACTTTGCCGAGCGGACCTTCCACATAAAGCGCGGAATATTGAGTTGGAACGTGATCCGGGAAATACGCATCAACAACCACTCCAATGATGCGCACCACCTTCCCTTTTTGCATTGTTTTTTCGGACATAGAATTAAATTGAGATTAAGGATTAGAAAATTTAAGAGGCTGAAATTGCCTCGCTCGCGCCCACAAGTTCCGCAATTTCTTTGGTGATTTCTTGTTGACGAGCTTTGTTGTATTGAAGTGAAAGTCCGGCAATAACCTTGTCTGCCGAATCCGTTGCATTTTGCATTGCCATCATACGGCTGGAATACTCGGAGGCTTTTAATTCCAAAAACGACTCTACAAAAAGCGAAGTTACCATCTGTTCATGCAGTCGACTGATTACCGCTTCTTTCGACGGTTCGTAAATCATGAGCGGATCTTGCTTCTTGTGCTTTCCATGATGATTCTCCACATGTCCAATGTTCGACTCAATCATTTTTTTGCTGAACGGCAAAAATGTCTTCAGAACGGGATAAAATGTGAAAGAATTTTTGTAGTGCGGCGCAATAAAAATCACCTGTTTTGCCTTGCCGTTTCTCCAATATTCCAAAATTTTATCTATAAGATTTAGCGCCTGCACGGTGTTAATTTTCTCAGGCACTCCCGTAAACTTTTTGTCTACATGGACACCCAAACTTCTGGCGGCGTCATAACCCTTTTTACCGATTGTAATAAGCATACGCTGCTCCTCCGTGTAACTGTTCCAAAGATCGGAACGGAAAAGCGCGTTAATAAGTTTATTGTTAAGAGGTCCGCAAAGCCCTTTGTCGGATGTGTACAGCACAAACAGCACCTCGCCTTCTTCGCGCTCTTCCGTGTACATGCTTTTTACTTCAATGTTCTCTTCAAGCACGTCCATCAAATCCCACACATAAGCACGAGTGGACACTGCGCGTTTTTGGAACTGACGCATCTTACTCGCGGCCACAAGTTGCATGGCCTTGGTAATCTTGCGAGTACCCTGCACGCTTACAATCTTTTTACGGACATCGAGTAGTGCTCCGGACATTATTTAAAAAAGTTATCTAATATTTCCTTCATCTTAGCCTCAATTTCAGGCAATAATTCTTTTTTCTCCATAACATCTTTCACAAAATCGCCGTATGAAGTTTCAGTAAGCGCATAAAGTGCGGCAATTTTTTCACCGATTTTTTCTGGCTCAATTTCATCCAAATACCCTTTTGTTGCACTATACAAAACCAAAACTTCCTGCCAAAGCGGAAGAAGTTTGTGTTGCCCTTGTTTTAGAGCCTCAACAACTCGCCTTCCACGTGTGAGTTGCGCCTTTGTGGACGCATCAAGCTCGGAAGCAAATTGTGAGAATGCTTCAAGTTCATAGAACTGTGCCAAGTCGAGCTTAACGGTTCCGGAAACTTTTTTCATTATCTTTGTCTGAGCGGAATTTCCCACGCGTGAAACCGAAATTCCCACGTTGATGGCCGGTCTGATACCCTTGTTGAAAAGCTGAGGTTCCAAGAAAATCTGCCCGTCCGTAATTGAAATCACATTTGTTGGAATGTATGCGGACACATCTGCGGCCTGCGTTTCAATAATCGGCAAAGCCGTGATACTTCCACCGCCATGAGCGTCGTCCATTTTTGCGGCTCTCTCAAGCAAACGGGAATGGAGATAAAACACATCTCCCGGATACGCCTCACGTCCCGGAGGACGGCGGAGCAGAAGTGACATCTCACGGTAGGCCACGGCGTGCTTTGACAAGTCGTCATAAATCACAAGTACATCTTTTCCTTTTGCCATGAAATATTCCGCAATGGCAGATCCCGCATAAGGAGCCAAATAGTGAAGCACCGCTGACGACGAAGCGCTGGCGGACACCACAATTGTGTAATCCATTGCCCCAAATTGCTTGAGTGTTTCCACAACTTGCGCCGTCTTGGAATCGCGTTGTGCAATGGCAACGTAGACACAAATCATATCCTTTCCTTTTTGGTTGATGATTGTGTCTATTGCGATTGTTGTTTTTCCGGTCTGACGGTCGCCAATAATAAGCTCACGTTGTCCGCGACCGATTGGAATCAAAGAGTCCACTGCCACAATTCCCGTTTGTACCGGCTGACAAACCGACTTTCTCACCATCACGGACGGAGCAACGCTTTCATGCGGCATATATGTCCCTCCCTTGATTTCGCCTTTGCCATCCACCGGTTTCCCAAGCGGATCCACCACGCGGCCAATAAGTTCTTCGCTTACGGGAAGAGACATAAACCTTCCTGTGGAAGAAACAAAAAGTCCCTCGCGAACTCCCTTGTCCGCTTGAAGCACCACGGCATATGCGGAATCTTTTTCAAGATTCATCACAAGAGCGGATGCGGAGGTTCCTTCAATATTTACAACCTCATTCATTTTAAGATCCGGCAAACCTTTGATCCAAATAACTCCGTCTTTGTAGGATTGGATCACGCCTTGTCCGGCGCTTGAATCCTCGGCAGTGCCTGTGGAGGCGGCCAAAGCGGACTCAATGTTAGCCAGAAAATTATGTAAATCTTTGGACATAGTTTTTTGATTTGGTTAAGAAGAAATTTTAATTGAAGTGATTTTGTTGATTCGTGCAAACCATGAAAGATCTTTTGTCTTACCGTTCACAAATACGCGCAGTCCTCCAATCAACTCTCTGTTTACCTGAAATTTTGGGAATGAAAGCGGATATTTTTCTGAAAGCGCTTCACGAATCTCTTTCTTTAGAGCTGGCTCAATATCTCTGGGCATCTGAACCAAAACCATATCCGAATCGGTTACAGCTTTGGAAAATTGCTCCAAAAAACTTGCGATTTCCTGGTAAGAATTGTTCGCTAAAAGGTCTTTTAGGGCTCGCGCAATCAAACTGTCGCTCTCTATAAGTTTTTCGACTTCTTCCATACGCTTTACAGCGGGAAGCAAATAAAACTTGTTTGGAAGCTCGTCCAGTTTGCCCGCAAAAGTAGTCGACAAAAATTCCAGCACCGCCTTAAAGAACAGATTGCCTTTTATGGAGAGAGAATTTTGGCTCGTTCCAGTCAACATGGACAAAAGCAACCTTAAATCTTGCATGAAATGCTTTTCATTTGTATGAGCAAGATAGTGTTTTAATGCCGTTGGCATCTTGAAATCTGCAAGCAATTCCTCTCGCTGTCCGGCTTCTAAAGTTAGAAAGTCCGGATGGTGAGAAGCAAAGCCCAGAACCTCATATAGCAGTGCTGTGAGTAGAGAGTTAAGCATAATTATTTATATTGTTTCCAAGCGTCACGGATACTTTCCATGACAACTTCTTCCGGCACACGATTTTTCACCGTGTCCAGAACAACCTTCTTCATAAGCTGAAGGAGAGTTTCTTCAACCTCCTTGATAAGTTCGTTTTTGCGAACTTCAATTTCTTCGTTTGCTTTGCGGAGCATTTCAGTGCGGAGGGTAGCCATTTCGGCTTCCATCTGCGCTCTTTTTTCCTCGCCAAACTTACGAAGATTCTCAGTTTCCTTCTTAAGCTGAGCTTCAAAGTGGGCCTCGGCGGCTCGCGCCTCCTCGGCCTTTTTTGTTAGCTCTTCCTTAAGAATTTGCGCTTCCTCAACACTTTCACGTATGCGGTCGCGCCTACTGTCCAAGAATTTTAAAATCGGCTTATAAAGAACGTACACTAAAACTACAATGAGCAGTCCTGTGTTTACAATGTAAATAAGGATACTTAACGGGTCTATTCCAAGAGAGGAAAGTCCTTCCATATTAAGAAACGAATAAAATGATGAGAGCAATAACAAAACAGTAAATAGCAATGGACTCAATGATGGCCATAGCCACAATCATATTGGTAAAGAGCTTGTCGCCCATTTCCGGATTGCGACTCATTCCTTCAAGAGCTTTTGAAGCTACCATACCTTCTCCAATGGCAGGACAAAGTGATCCAATGCCCATGACTAGAGCGGCGGCTAGCATTTTCATGATTTCTGCATCCATAATTTATAAGGGTTAAGAATAAATGGATGAAATAAGTAAATTAATGACTATGTGCTGCGTGCATTGCATGTTTAATATTCATCGACACAAAAAGCAAGGTGAGTAGCGTGAACACAAATGCTTGAACCACTCCGGCAAAACAAGCAATCACAATAAATGGAACCGGCAAAAGGAATTTTGTAAATATCGCAAGCCCCATCACAATTGCAATTACAACTTCTCCCGCAAATATATTGCCAAAAAGACGAGTCGCCAGCGAGAAAACTTTTGCAAGTTCAGAAATTATTTCAAGGATGCCCAAGAAAAAGTCGATAAATGCCATAAGAACATCCATTGGCTTTCTGATCTTCAAAAAGCCTTTCAGTCTGATGAAATTTCCCAAGTATCCGATTGGTGCAATGCAAAGCGCCACAACGTGCGAACCTATCATAATTGCCGCCGCAAGTGCAATTGTCATACTGTAATCGGTGGTTGGCGTTCGCAAGAATGGAAAGCCTTCTCCTGTAACAATTGTGGATACAAACGGAAGCAGAATGAAGAGATTTGAAATGAAAATGAATACAAAAAACGTCACCGTGACGGGCACAATTTTTCTTGCTATTTTTTCACTACCGGTTACAGCGGTCAACTGATCTAAAAAGAATGTCAAAAACGTTTCAAAAGCGGTTTGTGCTCTTGTTGGAATAATCCCGGCTTTACGCCTCACTAAAAGCGCTAAAACTATGATGAGCAAGGTCACAAGGGTAGTTGCAGTCATTGTATTTGTAACTGCAAATTCTCCAATGTGGAAAGCGGGTTCGGCAGCAACGCTGATTTCAGTCATACTTTTTTTGCATTAAGTCTTTTATGACTCTGAATACCATGTAAAGGGAAAGCGGCATAGAAATTAGCAGAGCAATCACAAAAATCCAAGGGAAAGTTTGAAATTTTTGGTCCAAGAAATAGGCCGGCACTGCAAGTAGCGCTATTACGGATACCGTCACAATGGCCACTCTTGAGGTTATTTCAATATAGTGTGAAACCCCTTTCACAAGTGGCGTCATCTGAGACGTGCCACGCCCTGCAGATTTCTCTGCAGATTTTGGCGACTTTTGCCCTGAAGTTTTTGACGACTTTTCTTTTGCCATAGCCATAAAACGCATTTTAAGCGCGGGTAGTATAATAACCCTTGCGGAAAAATCAAGGGTTTTAGAATAACTTTATTTCGGCCCTCTACTTCCTCATCTTCTCCCTCATCTCCTCAATCTCATCCCTAAGCACCGCTGCTTTTTCAAATTCCATGTTTTGAGAAGCAAAATCCATTTCTGCTTCAAGCGACTCAATCAAGCGGAACAATTCTTCCTTTGGCACCTTTGCGGAATTATACCTGCGAACTTGCTTCTTTTCGCCTTCTTTTCTGTGCATTTCAATATCCAAAATCGCCTTTTGAATGGTCTGTGGCGTAATTCCGTGTTTCTCATTGTAAGCCGACTGAATAACGCGCCTACGATTAGTCTCATCAATCGCACCGCGCATACCATTTGTTATCCTGTCAGCGTACATGATCACAAAGCCGTTCACATTGCGCGCGGTGCGCCCCATAGTTTGAATCAGCGCCGGTGTACTGCGAAGAAATCCTTCCTTGTCCGCATCCAAAATGGCAACCAGTGAAACCTCCGGCAAGTCGAGTCCTTCACGGAGCAAATTTATACCAACCAAAACGTCGAACTTTCCAAGACGCAAATCGCGCAAAATTGTAATTCTATCCAGTGTTTCCACGTCCGAATGGAGGTACTGCACTTTGATTCCCGCATCTGTTAAATACTCGGTCAAATCCTCCGAACTTCGCTTTGTAAGCGTTGTCACAAGCACACGTTCGCCCCTCGCAGTTCGCATGCGAATCTCATTAAGCAAATCCTCAATCTGCCCCTCTTTTGGCCGTATACAAATTTCCGGATCTAAGAGTCCCGTTGGCCTGATAATCTGTTCCACAAGCGCGTCGTGCTTAGCCATCTCATATTTCCCGGGCGTTGCCGAAACAAAAATTGTGCTCTTCATGTAATCCTCAAATTCCTCAAATTTAAGAGGTCTGTTGTCGTAAGCGGATAATAGTCTGAAACCGTGCTCCACAAGCGTCTGTTTACGTGACAAATTTCCGCTGTGCATGGCCCCAATCTGCGGCACCGTCATGTGCGACTCGTCTATAACCATCAAAAAGTCGTCCGGAAAATACTCCATGAGCGTTGCCGGCCTGCCACCGGGACCCACCTCATTAAAATATCTCACATAATTTTCAATTCCCGTGCAGTAACCTGTTTCCAGCAGAATTTCAATGTCATATTCCGTGCGAGTTTTAAGCCTCTCCGCTTCAAGCATTTTGCCCATTTTTTGGAGCTGCTCAACGCGCTCGCAAAGCTCAACGCGAATACCTTCAACAGCCTTGCGAATTTTTTCCTCCGTGGTAACAGAATGTTTTGCCGGAAAAATTGTGACCTCCTCCATTTCACCCAAAGTCTCACCTGTAAACGGATCCACCTCTGTTATTTTTTCAATTTCGTCATCCCAAAATTCAAAGCGTACCGCCGTATCTCCACCGGGAGCAAAAACCTCCACCGTGTCACCCATCACCGTGAACATTCCCTGTTTAAAATCCATGTGCGCCCGCGTGTATTGCAGATCTGTGAATTTGCGGAGGAGCAAGTCGCGCTGAATGCGCCCGCCTTTTTTAAGCTCAACACGCAAATCCAAGTACTCTTTTGGCGACCCAAGCCCGTAAATACAGGACACTGACGCCACCACAATTGTATCTCTGCGCGTGAGCAGGTTCTCGGTTGCTTTGTGACGATACTTGTCTATTTCCTCATTAATTTGCGCATCTTTTTCAATGTAAGTGTCCGACTGCGGAAGATACGCCTCAGGCTGATAGTAGTCGTAATAGGAGACAAAATAACTCACCGCATTCTCCGGAAAAAGCGCCTTAAACTCACTGCAAAGTTGCGCCGCCAGCGTCTTATTATGCGCAATCACAAGGGTTGGCCGCTGAACCTCCTCAATCACTTTTGCAATTGTGAAAGTTTTTCCCGTACCCGTTGCACCCAAAAGAACCTGACCCTTAAGCCCTTTTTGGACCCCCGCCGTCAGCTCTTTTATAGCCTTTGGCTGATCCCCTTTTGGCGTCATCTCCGAACTGATTTTAAACTTTTTTTGTAGCATTTTTTATAGCTTTTTTGCGACTGTTTTTGCACGTGCAAATCTTTCCGCACAGCCAAAACAACCTGTCTATTTTAGCAGAGAGAAATTAATGTTCAAGCGGCAACTGCTGGTTTGGCGTTGCTTGTGAAACATTGCAAAAATCGCTGTTCGCCGGATTGGTAGTATGCCAAACCACGCATACCTTTCAGATGATCTTTGCCAATAAAAATAAAATTATTTAGACTTAACAACTCCTAAAAGAAACTCTTCCAGACCACCTTTCCCTGACAGAGGCTGAAAAGAAGGTTTCAAAATATAACTGCTTTCCTCATTAGCACATTGCCTCTTAAGCGCTTGATACCATGGATGCTCCGGATTCACCACTAGTACACATAAACGTAGTCCACACCAAGGAATGTTTTCATTCCCAAATATTTTCACAGCATTCGGAGCAAAACTCAGTCTAGAAACACACAAATCCCCTGCAACTACATTTTTCAAAAACATGGCCCCTGACACAGTAAGCCGCGGATATAAATCATCACGTACTCTTGAAAATCTTTCTCTTTCATACTCCAAATTACCACACGTATCAAAGACCATATCAAACATGGTCCCTCTCCCCATATCTTGAAATGCAGATTCAAGCGGCCCAACCCATTGCCTATGGACAAACGGTACCTCCTTTTCTTCGAAAACCCTCTGCTCTACTAATCTATTCAAATCCTCATCCAAAAGCCGCGGAGGCTTATCAAAGTCCCCATATCCAAGCCTAGTTAAAACAGGACTATCTGTGAATACTTCTCCAAGCCTACCATCAAAAAAAGCTGCACTCGGCCAAAGATATGGATTTATTGGCGCACGACTGCATGTATAAACTTCCGCTCCTAACAAGTGGGCCTGCCTTGCACAAAGACCAAGTCCGGGACCACTTTCAAAATATCTTTTCTCACGGGGAGCTTCGCCCAAAGTCGCTCTCAAAAGCTCCTGGAAAAATCCGGTTGGCAACCTGGAGCACGCCGGCACCACTCCCATTGGTCCTAAATGCGAATAAACATCTGAACTTACACAAAGATGCGTCCCCATTCCATCCTTATCACAAGTTAAAATCCCTTCTGATGCAGCCCTCCTTACTCCATCCATATAACGCTGTCGCCCATTAAATTCTATTTTACGAGAACATGTTTCACAACCGGACATATTTTCTTGATGTTATGCTGAAAAATATGGTTGCGGCATTGCCTCTCCACATATTTATTTCACATTACGATGTAAACGCTCACCTGTAAAAACTCGGGAAAGACGGGCGACGGAAAGTGCCGGAAATTTGCGCAAAGCGGCTAGAGGCAAAGCGCGCAAAGCACCGAGCAATTGACTGATTTGGTCCTGCTGAGAAGTTTTTGTAGGATTTTGCATGCCTGTATAGTACAATCTCTTGGAGATTTGTCAAGCACTTTTCCGCTTAAGAAAGCCACTTTCACGCATTTTGCGGGTATTCTGTTTTTACATAAAAGTTTTACTTAAAATTTACCTCCTCCCCGCCTATGCCAGCACATCTCCTTCAAATTGCTAAAAAACTTGCCAGTGACGCAGGTCAATTGGCGCTCAAAATGCAAGAAAAAGGCTTCACGGTTCACTCTAAAAGCGGAAATAATTTAAACCTTGTCACCTCTGCCGACTTGGCATGCGAAGAGCTCATAACCAAAACGATTCGCAATCATTTTCCGGACCACTCCATTGTGACGGAAGAATCCGAGCCGCTTGAAAATACCGGTGAATACAAATGGATTATCGACCCCTTGGACGGCACCTCAAACTTTTCACACGGCCTGCCGCTTTTTGCCATCTCAATTGCAATTGTGCACAAAGGAAAGCCGATTATTGGCGTGGTTGAAATTCCGGGACTCCGTGAAACTTTTTGGGCGGAAGAAGGCTCCGGTGCTTACTTAAACGGCAAAAAAATCCATGTCTCGCAAACCGCGGAACTCGGAAACGGTCTTTTCACCACGGGTTTTCCATATGATCGCGCAAGTGCGCGTTATCAAAAAAATATGGAACTGTTCAGGGCCATTTACACCCCAAGCCACGGCGTCAGGAGAATGGGATCTGCGGCAATGGATCTATGTTTCTTGGCCGCCGGCCGCTTTGATGCATTCTGGGAGTACGGACTTGAAGCTTGGGATATTGCGGCGGGCAAAATTATTGTTGAAGAGGCCGGCGGCCTTGTTACCAACATGGACGGCACCACGCTAAATCCCAAACTTAAAAACATGCTTGCAACAAACCGCACGCTACATCCCACTTTCCTCAAAATTATCAAGGACATGGGCGGAGACAAAATCTAGCAAGATCTAGTCGCGCTCGCGATAGCGCAACGCTCCGCTCGCGCTCTATTCAAGCTCACTTGCAAGCTCAACAGCCTCTTCAAGACTCTGGGACAAAGTCGCAATTTTCAGGAATTCTGCATTGCTCACGGTTTTTTCCGGCCCGAAAGTTCCGTCGCCATAACCTTTGATCACTCCATAATGATAAGCTTCAATAACATAAGGAGCATACCACGCATTTAAGTCTACATCGGAAAATGGATTCTCCGTAAGATTATAAGCCGCCAGCAAATTGTCACCACGGAGTCCCGAGTCTTCAGTTCGATTGAAAAAATACATGCACATTTTAAGTATTTCCGCACGGTTCAAAATCTTGGAGGGACCAAACGTACCATCAGGATAACCGTGTATAAGTCCTGCCTGCACAGCATATTCAATATAGAGAGACTGTTCGTGATCAAGTGAGACATCCGTGAAAGTTTGGCTTAAGGCACCGGACGGAATTTCACTTGCCGTACCTCTGCTAAAAACCACCAAAAGTTCAACGGCTTTTGCGCGAATCATCCCCATGTCCGGAGATTTAAACATCTCATCAAGCACATTTAGAAATGCCGTCTCACGGCTCGCTAACTCAACAACATAATCTTCCTCCACTAAATTTCTCATGTATCCAATAGACCAATGATCAGGAATAAGAATCGTCAAACTATTATAGACCGAACTCATGTCCACCTCTATAAGAGTGACGTTGTCAGCTTCCTCATCTACATCTTCACTCTTTTTAGTTGAACTTCTTGAACTGCCTCCACCACCGCCGCCTCCACCGCCACCGCCAGAACTCACAACAACAGGTTCGTCATTATCGGTTATTGTCAAAATACCAATGTCATCGCTCACCGTAGATGCAATCGGATTTGAAAGATTTACGGAAAAAGTCTCGTCGCTCTCATCAGTTGTATCTTCTAAAATTGCAACGCTAAGCGTCTTTGCTCCTGTTTCTCCGGCCGCCCATGTAACTGTTCCGGAAAGCACAGTGTAATCGCTCCCTGCAATTGCCGTACTGTCTGAAGTTGCAAAATCAACGGTCACGTCACTTGCACTTACTCCTGTCATTGTTAAAGTTAAAGTGGCAGTACCTACTCCTTCAGAGACGGACACATCGGAAACTGCTATTAAAGGAAGAGTAACTATAACCGGCGGTTCGTCGTTATCAAGAATTGTTGCTGTATATGAAGTTATTGCACCAACTGTTGCATTAACCGGAACTCCCATCCCTAAAACTAGGGTCTCATTTGATTCGTCCACGGTATCATCAAGCACTGTTACTATCACAAAAGAGCTCATTGATCCGGCCGGAATTACCAATGAATCAGCGGATGAAATTGTATAATCCGTACCCAAAATTGCACCGCCGGAAATGCCAAAAGGAACAGTTACATCAAAGAGATAGGCATTCGTCAAATCTGCGGAAACTGTAAATGAACCTACTCCCTCATCAAAACCGGCAGATTCTATGCTAAAAGTCACTTGCGGCATAAATGCCCAACCCAAGTTGTTTCCCGTATTCAAAGACCCAACTCCGGGATTTACAAGTACTCCACCGGAGGCATCGGAATCTCTTACGTCGGCATAATTGATCGACTGAAACGCCCCTGCAATAAGCCCCCACCTGACTCCGGCACTCGTACTTCTTAAACCAACATAGTGCCCTTCTGTTCCGGTAATCGTAATTGTCCCTGAAATTGTTTGCGTAGAGCCCACTGCAAACTCAAGAGTTTTATCAGACTCAGTACAAGTAAAATTATAAAAATTTATGGACCCGGAAATGGCGGAAACAAGTGAAGAATTGTCAAAAGTCACCGTTCCGCCGCGCGCCGTAAAAACTCCTCCATTTGCAAAATTTCCGGCAACCGTTATCTCATAATTTGACGCAGAGGCATCAACAATTCCCTTTGTTATTGTGAAATTACCGTCAATATCCAAATTGGCATCAAGTTCAAAAATCTCCACAGCGGTATCCGTGGAATCTATTGTAAGATTATTGTAATTCGATGACAAAGTGGCAATCAAAAATGTGTCCGTAGCGCCGTCTCCATCTCCCGTATAAACCACCGTCCCACCATTTGGATTAAATGTACCTCCCATTTTTGTAACTGCACCACGTATGGTTGTTGTTGAAGTGGATGCGTTGAAAGTTCCTCCACCCATATAGAAAAGGTCGTTTGTCACAAAAGCCCCGGATCTACAGTAAAAATTTCCTGCATATATTTCAAACTTATATCTTATAGTAAAATTATATCCATTCATATCAAAATTTCCCTTCCAAGCAGTCCATTTCTGTCCGGGCAAATCTCCAATAAAGTCAGACAGCAAATATACCGTACCTCCCGTATTATTCACCGTAATGATTCCGTCACACTCGCTCGCAGCCCCGGTAAGATCAAAATATTGATTGGTAGTCCCAATAAATTTTATCTCGGATGTGCCACAACTTCCTCTCACCGTAACGTTTTTTGAAACTCTGAAAATTCCGCCAAGCGTATCTGACGTTTCAGATCCAACCGGAACGCTAAAATTAAGATCATTTGTCACGTTAATCATATCTACGGCGCCAATTGTCAAATCAAAACCGCCAGTCTTGCTAAAAATAACATTATAAAAATTCTCACTGGCATTCACATCAAGTGTCCCTGCAGTTGCTCCATCAAAATTCACAGTCCCGCTCCCGCTTGTAAACGTCCCTCCGGCGGTATGAGTGAAATTTCCACTGACATAAAAAGTCCTGCCGGTAGCCACAAAATTCCCCCCAACAAGAGTGAAAGATCCGTTCAAATCAATGTCATAAGAACCACCGTTAAAATTCGCAACGTCTTGAGCATAGCCACCTGAACCTATAATTAAATCGCGACCCAAAGTTATTGTGCCCGTATATCCGCTATTGATATCTATTCCTGAAATTTCACCGGCAAATCCAAGGTCAACAGTGGACGACTTTACTGAAGTGCCATCAAAAGTTGCAATGTCTCCAGTACCGGGGACAGCATCACCAACCCAGTTAGCAGAAGTACTCCAGTTATTATTAGCACCCCCTCCGTCCCATTTCACAGTAGCCGCAGATGCATGTGCCGCAGAAACCAAAAGCATTAGAGAAGTAAGCGCCAACACAAAAAACAGATTGCAGATCTTAAAAGGGCACAATTTATCCATTAAAGCCATACGTTAAAATTAAAAAGTGACAAGAGTCTAATCAAGCCTATCACACATGTCAAAGAAACCGCATTCAGATGCGTAAATCCGCTTATTTTCCGATTGACCTCGGCTGGGAAGTAGGGCCTATTAAGCAAATGCTTGCCTAAAGTTAATTTTTCCCATAAAATTCCTCTCGCCGTGATCGTGTAGCTCAGTTGGATAGAGCATCAGCTTGCGGAGCTGAGGGTCGCAGGTTCGATTCCTACCACGATCACCACCCTTGCAACGGGATGAAATCCCTGTTGCAAGTCTCTTCTCTTTTCCCTTTTCTCACATGCCCCTTCCTCCCCATGAAACCGAATTTACCGCATCTCTACGCGGAAAAGAGTGGCATTTCAAAACCACTTGGGGCCTTTTTAGTCCAAAAGAAATTGATGACGGGACTCGCCTCTTAATCGAGAACACAGAAGCACACCCAGGTGATTCAATTTTCGACTTAGGGTGCGGCTACGGCCCAATTGGAATTGTGCTTGGAACACTTTCCGGCGGCCCACTCCACATGGTGGACAAGGATTTTGTTGCCATTGACTATGCCAAAGAAAATGCCACCGCTCTGGGTCTAAAAACTGCACAAATTTATTTAAGTAATGCGTTCAGCGCCGTTCCGGAGGGCCTCCAATTTGACCTCATAGTTTCAAATCTCCCAGCCAAACCGGGCAAGGAATTTTTTGAAATAATTTTGCATGACGCCTATGCACACTTAAAACCGGGTGGCCGGATCACGGTAGTCACAATCACAGGCCTCCGCGAATATATAAAACGCTCATTCAAAGAAATTTTTGGGTCCTATGAAAAAATTGCGGAAAGCCGCGGCTATACTGTTGCAGAGGCGGTAAAAAGCACAGACATCACAAAAATCCCTTGAAATAATTATGGTAATATGATACCATATACATGGTAAAAACATACCATGATTTTCTCTCTAAAATCGCAAATTACACAAAAACTACTCATTTACTTCTTTTTAAACAAGACCACAGAGAAGTATGTCAATGAACTTGCAAAAATCCTTGTCGTAGACCCAAAAAATTTAGATTCCAAACTTAAAGAGCTTACTCGCGCGGGCATATTTAAACAAGATCGCAGAGGTAAAGAGTGTTTTTATTCGTTAAATAAAAATTTTACATTGCTCAAAGAGTATGAACAAATTGTGAAAAAAACTTTTGGGATTGAGCGGCAAATAAAAAACATTTTGCAGAATGAAAAGAATATTTGCAAAGCATATATTTTTGGATCTTATGCAAAAAACAAACTCGGCACGGAAAGTGACATTGATTTACTAATCATAGGAAACCAAAAACTACTGGATCTTCAGGTAAAATTTTTTGCACTACAAAAACAAATTGGCAGAGAAATCAACATAATTAATATGACAAAAGCCGAATTCGAGCGTAAAAAACAAAATACAAATCCATTTATAAAAAATATTTTTACAAGACCTATAATAGAAATTATATGACTGCATTTGACCCTGATTCAGTAGAAAAATTGGAATTCACAGAAGAACAAGTGGCCGGCTATTTAGAATCTGCGAAAAAATTTTTGTGTATAGCGGATGAGTCGAAAACTCCCGAGGTAAAATTTCAGTTCTCTTACGATGCGCTTTTGAAACTCGGGATAACCGCACTGGCACACAAAGGATACCGCGTGAAAATACGCTTAGGACATCATATGAAAACAATTTCCGCTTTAGCTGAAATTCTGAATGACAAAAATATTGCCATTATGGGCAATTCCATGAGATCAAAACGCAATTTGGACCTTTATGACCAAGGTTGGATTGTAACAGAAAAAGAAGCCGACGAATACTGCAGTTTCACAAAACAAGTCTCAAAAAAAGTTAAAGCGCTCATGAAGCCCACCGCTTAAAGCCTCATCAAATCAATCGCCGCCTTTCTGTCTTTGGCCCCGAAAATATAAGTGCCGGAAATAAGCTTATTTGCCCCGGCCGCCCTTGCATAGACACCCGTTGAAGCGTTGATTCCTCCATCAACGGAGATTACTGCATCGGGATAAAGTTTTCTGCACGCCTTTATTTTTGGAAGCACCCCCGGCATAAAAGATTGCCCGCCAAAACCGGGGTAAACGCACATGAAAAGTATCTCATCGGCAAAAGGCAACATAAACTCAATATCTCCAAGCGGCGTATCCGGATTTATTGCAATTCCGGCCTTCATTCCAAGCCCGCGAATCACATCAAAAGTTCCAAGACTGTCAAAAAGCATCTCGGCATGGACAAAAAGCATACTGGCACCCGCATCTTTGGCGGACCAATAATATTGATTTGGGTTGTCCACCATAAGATGGAATTCAAGGGGTAGTGGCGTCTTTATACACTTTGCAACTGGCGGACCAAAACTCAAATTTGGCACAAAATGTCCATCCATAATGTCTACATGCCAGCTGTCTACCAGCGGCGCAATTGTTTCCATGTCCGCATTCAAATTCCCAAAATCCGCCGCCAAAATAGACGGTGAAATGTGCAGATCTGATTTTTTCACGGTTTTCTTCATTTTGAAGGCTCTTCCAAAGCCATTATCTTTTTGACACGTTCGTCATGTCTACCTCCCTCAAACTCTGTAGACAAAAAACTGTCAACACAGTCTTTGGCCACCTCAACTCCGGTAATTCTTTGTCCCAAAGTGAGAATATTGGCATTGTTATGGAGGCGAGCGAAGCGAGCCTCAGTGGGAGTGCCAACATGCGCCGCACGTATACCTTTAACTTTATTTGCCGCAATAGACATACCGATTCCGGTCCCACAAATCAAAATCCCCAAGTCGCCATCAACCGCAACTTTGGCCGCAACCTCCTTGGCAATATCCGGATAGTCGACTGGTTTTGTTTCCGTAAAAACGCCCATGTCCACCACATTAATCCCCTTGGATTTCACATGCTCCCTTAGCGACTCTTTAAGTGCATGCCCGGCGTGATCACTACCAAAGTAGACATTCATATTTGTGGGGTTATAAGGCTTGCGTTACAGACCTGTTTTCTTGTATCGACTTAATAACTCTCGCGAGCATAGGCGCCACGGACAAAACTGTGAGCCCTTTGAACCGCTTCCCTTCGGTCAGCGGAATTGTATCCGTCACAATAACTTCTTTAAACTCCGCATTTTTTAGCCGTTCAATTGCAGGTCCGGAGAAAACCGGATGTGTGGCAAGCAAATAAATATCCGGATTTGCACCGGCATCAATCAATGCCTTGTGTGCGGCACAAACGGATCCTGCAGTGTCTATCATGTCGTCCGCCAAAATACAAGTTCGCCCTTCAATATCTCCCACAATAGCGGTGACTTCGGCAACATTAAATCGTGGCCTCTTCTTGGTCAAAATAGCGAGCGGAAACTCAAGAATCGCGGAAATTCTTCCGGCCTCTTTTGCGGCTCCGGCATCCGGCGCAACAATAATCGGATCACGGAATTTTTTCTTTTTTAAATAGTCGGCAAAGAGATTCTTTGTGTGCAAGTTGTCCATTGGAAACCTGAAAAACCCTTGAGTTTGATCGCTATGCAAATGGATTGTCACAATGTGATCCGCACCGGCCGCATCAATTAATTCCGCCATAACTTTTGCGGAAATGGGCTCACGCGGAGACGCCACACGGTCCTGCCTGGCATATCCAAAATGCGGCATAATCACATGCACACTTCGCGCAAAAGATCTTTTAAGCGCATCAATCATCACAAAAAGTTCCATGTAATCTTCATTTACTTTATCCGTGCAAGTTTGCACCAAAAACACATCGCACCCGCGCACAGACTCTTCCGGTTTTGCATAAATTTCTCCACATGCAAACCTGTTGAAAAGCATTTTTGAAAGCGGCAATCTAAGCTCTTTGGCAATTGCACCGGCAAGCGCAGGATGCGAAGTCCCGGCGAAAATTTTGATGTTTTTAAGTCCCATATGGCGAAGGGGGTAAAAGCGGAGGAATACTACTTCATTCCCTCTCGGGAATCAACAAGACTGCAGGACCAAATTCTCTAATCTGTGAATCAAGTCCTTCAAAAGAGCCGCCGGAACTTTCCTTAAGCACTTTTACATTGAGATTTGTGTCACAAAGGGAATTGATGTCCACTTCAGCACCGTAAATCACCACTTGTTTACCCATTGAAGACATCCCTGCCGCAAACGGAATCGCCATTTCTTTTTGGCACGGCAAATGCAAAAATCGCTGTTCATAAAGGCTGCTAAATTCATCAAACGGACTTTCGGGAAAACTCAAATCAATAAGCACCAAATTTTTCATTTTGAGCGCCATCTGCACCATTTTGCCATCGAGTTTCATAAAATTTTGCGTGAAATTTATATAAGAATTTTTTTAATTTCTTGGAATTCCGCATCAGAGAAAACAGCATGATCATATTCCGGTTTTCTTTCCGCAAACGCTATTCCCGCCGACTTTTTTGTCTTTGCCAAAATACATGTTGGTTTCCTCAAAGTAAGACGCGCCCGCATGTAACCGTAAACAACTTCGTCGTGATCATGAGCATCTTTTAATTTTATGACTTTCCATCCGAACGACTCAAATTTTTCCTGTGTGAACTCACTCCGGGGATCATTTTCATCAACCACCAAACAAAGCCTGTCCAGTCTACGCTCCGCAGCCGTTTGAATGACTTCCCAAGCCATTCCGCGCCTAAGTTCATAGTCGCCACAAAGACAAAAAACATGGCTGTTTTTATGGTCCATTTTCATAATTTCCGCAATCCCCGCCGCCGCACAAATCCCATAAGCACCCTCCCGCACACTTACTTCAATTCCGGGAATTTTTCTGTCCGGCTGCAAAGGCAAAGCGCTGGGCAAAGAGTACCCGTCTTTCTCAAGCACCGCATAAAGTGCCGGAAGCGCTTCAACCTTGGACAAGACAAAGTAGTCACGCTCCTCCCACTGCGGCATAGCGGCCTTATGTTTAAAAATCGGCCTACTATTTTCACGGCCAAAATACAAGCCTTCAATCAAATCAATCGACGAAAGCATCTGCCCGCTACTTCCCTTTCCGGTTTTTCTTATGAGCTCAATGGCCGCAAGCCTGAGTTCTTTTTGTCTTTTATTCATGCGTAAAATTAACTGCATAAATTATGCACGTTCCAAGCCCTTTTACGCAAATTTTTTCGTATTTTTGTCGACTTTTCCCGCATTCTCTCAAAAAACTCCGGCGCAAGTTCACACATTCCCCTAATTACAAACCCCCTTTCAAAAACCCCATGATGCGGCAAGAGCAGGTTCGCCATTTCCACTTTTTCCTCCCCGTAAAACAAAATATCTATGTCAATTATGCGTGACTCGTTCCGTACCCGCTTGCCCCGCTCTGGCGGTGGGGCACTTTGTGCGCGCGCACAAACTCCACCAAACTTTACATTCGAAATCGGCAAGTCCACCGGCCTCCCCATTTCTTTCTCAATTTTCTTGCAAATAAAAAGCAGTTCCTCGGCGCTCGCGTCCGCTCGCGCCTCCACCACTTGATTCAAATAATCAGGTTGTTTTACCCCATAAAGCGGCTTTGTCTCCAAAACCTGCGACTGTCCCAAAATCATCACACCATTTTTCACGAGCAAATCCTTGGCGCGTATCAAATTCGCCTCGCGGTCTCCCAAATTTGTACCAAGTCCTAAAAATATTCGCATTTTTACTTTCCGCAATATGTTACAAATGAGTCCTCGGACTCCCAAACTTTTACTTTTTTGAGCCGGACACCATCTCCCAAGCCCCCCTCCAAATCTTTCCAAATTTGCATTGCAATATTTTCCGCCGTTGGATTTTCAAAAAAGTCGTTTAATGACGCATGGTCATATTTTGCAAGCACTCGCTCACGCACAAGCTCACCAATTTCCACAAAATCCACCACCATTCCGTCGTCCTTAACAGCTCCTTCAAAGGTGACACGCAATTTATAGGTGTGCCCGTGCAACTTCTCACACTTCCCATGATATTTTGTAAGGAAATGTGCCGCCGAAAATTTAAATTCTTTTGAGATTTGCATGAGCCAACTCTACCCCACCGCACTCACATTTTCAACCACGCTGTGCACCCTCAAAATGTCCACCTTCCCACGCAAACGCAAAGCCGTCCAAAAAGTCATCACCTCCCGCTCTTCCGGCGTAGCTCCCAAGAACCCTTTCCTTGAAGTCCCCACCAAAATTGGACAGCCAAGCGCCCGCAACTCGCCCACTCGCGAAATAATTTCATAGCTGTAATCCGGAATTCCGCTCACAAACGCGCCCATTCCGGGATCCACAATAATCGCGCGCACCCCCGCCGCCCTTGCAACCCGCACCCGCTCCTCCAAAAACGCCTTCACCGTGGCCATCACGTCGTCATACCGGACAGCCTCCCGCGTTGTCCTTGGCCCCGCATCTTTGCAGTACATGAGCACCATTGGCACCCCCGCCCCGCCCCGCGCCTCGGCACACACCTTAAAAATCCGCGGATCGCCCCTCCCCGCCGTGACGTCGTTAATCATGTCCGCCCCTTCCCGCAAAGCGGCCTCCGCCACCTCACTCTTCCATGTGTCGACTGAAATCCTAGCCTGCGGAAACTCCTTTTTCAGCTCTTGTAGAGCCCTAACCGCCGGCACCACTCGCAAAATTTCCACATCTGCGGAAACCGCAGAGCTTCCGGGCCCCGTAGACTCCCCTCCAACATCAAGATAAGTGGCCCCATCTTCTAACATCTCCCGCGCCACTTCCAAAACTTTTTTAATGTCGACTTTTTGCGCGCCTGCCCCTCGTCCGCGGCGGCGCTCGCTCACAAACCTCCCCCCGTCGGAAAAACTATCCGGTGTAACATTCAGTATCCCCATAAATGCCGTCTCGACTTTTTTACAAACTGTCATACTGCAACAATATCACAAACTATCACCAAGACGCCCACCTATAATTTTCATGGTCCTCCTCTCCAAACGTATACACTTCAAAAAAATCTACACTCTGATTCAAATCCGTACAGGCACTCCCGCCGCCAGATGGAACTAGGAAGACAACACATCCATCATAACAAATAGCACGACTTTTTACCGTCCCACTACCAGGAGAACGAACTGCACTTAAAAAACATCTATCTGGAACAAAAATTCCATCAGAGCCTACCGGAGTACTCTTACTGCTCTGCGGACGCTGCTTCTTCCAAAAAACTCGGCATTCCCATCTGATTTGGCCTCCCTGTTTTTCATCAACAACATCATTTCTCACCGGAACAACCTGCACCTCTCCCACGTCTTCTACGTCACGGTATAAGCCAATCTTCGGATCTCTCATAACTTTCTGAACCTGCCCCAAAACAACTCGCGCCAAATCAGAGCAACTGTCAGGACCAATGATAAGAATCTTGGCCCCAGAGATAACATTCTCCTCTACAAAACTACTTTCCAATATCCGCATAATAAAGAAAATTTTTTAAAGGCCCTAATCATACCACACAACGTAAACCGCGCAAGTCAAAATTGCCCAATCTCAGCTTCCCCAAGCCATTTAATCGACTACAATACAACGGTCCACACAGTTCTCACAATATTTCCGTCTAAAACCACCACATACCCTTCAAAAACACATTTCTCGCTGGAAGCTCTTCGCATTGATCTCAAACACGCTTCCTCGAACACAAAACGCCCATGACAAACCGAACAAGTCCATTTCCCATCAGTACCACACTCCGCAAAAACTCTTGCCACTTTTGGCTCTATGCCAGTGTAAATTTCTTTCTTAAAAACTTCTTTTAAAACGCGCTCCAAAGCCATTCTTATACTATCGGCAGTCCCAAAATCCGGAGCACAACCAAATTATCTCTTCCAGCATCATTTGGACAAAATACAACTTTTTCCATAAAATCTTTTGTCAATTATCAATTGATAATTCCCCCTCTCCCCTCGCTCCACAGTCACCAGAAGAACATACGCCCCTTCGAACCACCTTGATGGAAAATTCCCCATTTGGAGCTACAACAACATTTACATCCCCCATCAAATCAAGCCTGTGACTTCTTGGATCTCTTCCATAATCTGAAAGCACCTTCAAAACAGCTTCATGAGCTTTTCGTGCAACACCCTCAAGACCTACTGGAAACCGAACAGTAACTATAACAGGAGGATGTGTCCCCAAACAAACTTCCGATGTAATTGGATTTTTAATGTCCATAAAAAAAATTAAAGGCCTTAATTATACCATACAACACAAACTGCGCAAGTAAAAATTACCAACAACTTTACAGGTTCAAGTCCCGTCCTGGGACGGAATCCTTATCTGTAAAACCCATCATTCATTTTCACTTCACCGCCTCCTTAAACGCCGCCACCTTTTTCAGCGTCTCTTCATATTCTCCGGAGCAAGTACTTCCCACCGTAATTCCACCACCGCTCGGAAAATTTACCTGCGCGCCGCTCTTCGCGCACTTGTACGCGTCCGCCCCGCCTCGCCCATCTGCGCGCGCAGAAACAGTCGCAGTCCTGATCATGATGTTAAAATCTGCGTCGCCAGTCTCAGAGATATAACCGGCCGACCCGCAATAAGCACCCCTCTCAAAATTTTCAAGTCGACTAATAATTTCCATAGTCCGCACCTTGGGACACCCCGTCACGGACCCACCGGGGAAAAGTGCCCCAAGCACGTCAAAAGCGCTGAGCCCCTCCCGTAAACGCCCTTCAATCACGCTAAAAGTGTGCCACACGCTCTTAAGTTTCATGAGCTCCTGATGTTTCACGACTTTTACCGATCCAATCTCAGAAACTCGCGCCAAATCATTGCGCATGAGGTCCACAATCATAGTTAACTCACTGTACGACTTTTTGTCACTGAGCAAAAACGCCGGATCTTCTAAAATGCCGACTGTTCCCTTCACCGGCTCGGTCCGCAAAATTCCGTCTCGCAAGGAAAAAAGCCGCTCGGGGGAATTACTGCAAATAGTTGTTGCCGCCTTGCCACGCTGCGGCGGAATCTCCATATAAAAACACATGGCGGAAGGGTTCACGGAGAATGCGGATGCATAAAGAAAAAACGGATCTCCGGAAAAGTCGCCCACAAAATTTTGTGCAAAATTAACCTGATAACTCTCGCCATCACGCAAATATTTTTGAATTTTTTTGAATTGCTCGCGGTAACGCGCGCGCGTGATTGTGGACTTGAAATTTTTCACGAAAAATTTGCACTTGTGCGCGCGCACAAAGTCGCGCCCATCTTCGCACGTCACTTGAAACGCATAAACTTTATCGCACCACAAAAAATGTGGCTTGCCTTCATAAGTCATAAATCCAGCCCAGCCGCCGGTAAAAGTCGGACCGCTTTTAATCGCGTGCCCGGGCACGGGAACCGTCCCCCACTTTTTCTGCACCTTCGCCGGCACTGCAACATAACTCCAACCGCGCGCAGAGCCGCGCGCACCGGCACACGTATCCATTAAAATCGGCCGCACGCCGCCCCGCGCAAGCGCAGTCGTCCTGATTTCCAAAAACTTCTCCCAAACTTGGCTACGCCGCGCGTTCTTCGTCGTTATACACGTGCTCGTACTCGCCTTTTTGATAGTCATAAATTTCGTCCGGTTTAAAGAATCGAGCCACCTCCTTTTTGGCTGTCTCAAGCGAATCAGAGGTGTGCACAACGTTGCAAGAAACACTCATGGCAAGATCCCCGCGGATAGTCCCCGCATCCGCCGTGCGACCCTTCGTCACGCCTGTAATTAATCGAACCGCATCCACCGCTTCAAGCCCCTCCCAACACATTGCAATTATTGGGGAAGAACTCATAAATTTTGCGACTCCGGGGAAAAACGGCTTGTCCGCAATGTGCGCATAATGCTCACGCAAAATGGCTTCGTCGAGTCCCATCATTTTGCATCCCACCATCTTCAGCCCCTTCTTTTCAAAGCGACTGATAATATCTCCAACAAGTCCGCGCTGAATTCCGTCGGGCTTAATAAGTACAAGTGTGCGTTCCATAAAATTGTTGTTAAATTTACGGCGACAGGTTGCATCAAGCCGCCCAAAAAGTCAAAGAGGAGGAGCTTGACAAAACTGCCATTATGACGTACAAAACTTCCTGCCAATCACGGGTACATTTATGTCCAGAGTAACTTTTTTAAGGGAACTTCTCACCGAAGAGACGCCAAGATCAACACCTTTGCCTATAGCCACACAACGGTTGATAAGCCTTCCATGTAAACCTCATCTTCTGGAAATTGCCGTAACACGAGACGGAATCAAGCACACAGTCGCAGAAGTTCTACTTAACGCCAAATGGACAAGGGTAATTGTAGTTCCACACATTGTAAGAATCGACCAAATCGGGAGAACTTTTGGCACCTGGACACAAGGTGCAAAGGTTATTTCAGCATGGCAGTTTGCAACAGGGCAAAACATGGACCCAACAAGTATCCCTGAAAAAATCTTCACCCTTGAAGCTAAAAGTGTCACGTCTCCGGTTAAAGACCCTGAATCTGTAGATGAAAAGTTTATGTCAGGATGGTTACGCCAAAACGTAGCAGCTACACCACACAGCGTAGACCCGAAAGGAAATTACTTATTTGTTGGAGCACTCCTTGAAACAAAAATTTTAACACCATCTGCGGGCCGAATATGCGTAGCAATCACAGTAGTGAACAGACAACGAATGATAAAAGTTATAAATGACAACCCCGATAGCCTTATTACTATTACCACAACAAATATAGCAAATACTTTTCTCTCCACTTTGATTGAGAATCCACAAGCAATTGAAAGCTTACTTGATCTGGCTCCCCCAAACAAACCTTCTTCAATCCTAGAAATTTCGTAAATAACCTCACAAACAATCTCATTGTGTGTTATTTACAATAAACTTGGTTTGTACTAAAATACACCTAATTAATCAACTGGTTTGTGCAAGCAGAAACAAGAACCACAGGAATAGCGCCAATAACATTACAGGTCATAATCCCTGGACATAAAAAAACTGCAGAAAATGATGCTGAAACAACCACGGACGTGGAAGAAGCATGCAGAAATTGTCTTAAAGAGCTCGAGTCTCTTTTCTCTCTTACAAACGCCAAGGCGGTATCAATTACAATGAGATTGATTGGAAATCTCATAGCTTTGATCCTGAATAGATTAAGTCAATCAGATGAAGAGAACTCTGAGGATCTGGAAGAGACTCCCCTTACGGCTCAGGAATGCTATAATGCAATTAGCGCGTGGTTAGGGGAGCCCAATAGAACGCAGGGGACAATTGAGCCTATCCTTGATAGAGCCTCCATTCTAATAGTCTCGGAAAAAGCCAAACAGGATGCCGCCATGAATTCACAACAAGACACTATATCTTAAGCGCCCGTGTAAACCTCTCCTTCTCCTCATACGGCCCAATAACCGCTAGGCAAAGCGCATCATTTTTTAGGAGCGCCTGAGCAACTCGCGTGACATCCCCAGTGGTCACCTTGTCAATTTCCGCGGCAATGTCTTCATAAGTGCGCACTTTCCCGTAAAGAAGTTCATCGCGCGCGTGCATCTGCGCAACATGCTCGGAATCCTCAAGAGAAAGCGTCAATTTGCCTTTCAAAAACTCTTTGCCTTTCTTTAATTCTTCCTCGGAAACGCCATCCGCAGAGCCACTCGCAATCTTTTTATATTCGTCCAAAATTGCGGTAACGGCCATGTCAATTCTGTTCACGTCCACACCCGCGCGGGTGTAAAAAGCGCCCGTATCCAAATAGTCCTCCGTGCCGGAAGAAATATAATACGCCAGCCCCTTACTTTCACGCACCGCAAGGAACATTCTTGAACTCATATTTCCACCCAAAATCGACGTCATCACTTTGAGTGCATAATGATCCGCGTGCTCGTCCGGCAAACCCAAAACTCCACAAACCATGTGCGCCTGCTCGGTCTTTTTTGTCTGCAATTTCACCCGCGTACAAGTGGGTAGTGCGGGCAGAAACGCCTCCATTTTGCGAGTTGCAGTTTTATCTTCAATTGGAAAATATTTTTCGACTAATTTCTCTGCGTCACCGTGCAGAATATCACCGGCCAAACAAACCACCATGTCTTGTGAAGTATAGAGCGACTCCTTATATGAAACAAAGTCGTCATGGCCAAGGCGCTTAATAACATCTTTTTCCCCGCCTTCATCCCAACCAATCGGTTGGTCGCCAAAAAGTGCGCGCTCAAAATCCCAAGAAACTTGCACCATTGGCGTGTCTTGATACATATTTAATTCCTCCAAAATCACACCGCGTTCTTTTTCAATTTCCTCTTGGTCGAAACGCGCAGAGACAAGCATGTCCGAGAGAACATCCAGCGCAAGTTCCTTATTTTGTGAACCAACTTTCACATAATATCCCGCGTACTCCTTTGCGGTGAAGGCGTTAAAGTCGCCACCAACAGAGTCAATTGCGCCGGAAACATCTTTTGCCGTCTTATATTTTTTTGCGCCCTTAAAAAAGAGATGCTCCAAAAAATGTGAAATTCCATTGATATTTTTCTCCTCAAACCTCGAGCCGGCACGGGCCAAAACAAGGGCCGTAACAGATTTGACTCCGGGAATATTTTCCGTGATCACGCGGAGCCCGTTTTTGAGAGTTGTTTTTGTGTACATAGCTATGATGGAAGATTAAAGGCTTAAAAAGCGACTGGAAAATCCAACAAAGCCTAACACGAAAATTGACCATATCAAAATTGAATCTCCTGTCCTTTTTGTTCGCCGGCCCTACTTTTTCCAATGCTCCACAACTTTCAAGTCAATTGCATGTGCAATTTTGTGGTGTTCTTTACATAGCGGCACGAGATAGGCAGGGTCATTGTTTGCCTGCAGTCCAAAGCGGATTTTATGGTGGATTTCTTCGGCCGATTTAGTGCAGCCGCTCACGGCGCACTTGGTCCCATACTTCTCGTTGAGAAAATCACGGATAGCTTTTTTGTAGTAATTCCGCGAAGGGAGATGTGTCTCTTCGCGGGTGTTTTTTGAAAGTTCCTGTTCTTTTTGCTCTGTTTCTTGATCTTTTTGATTAAGAAATTCTTTCAAGAGGGCGCTTAAGTCCTTCCCCTGCGCATGAATAAGATTGAGCTTATCTGTGACCTCATCTGAAAGAATAAAATCAAGTTTCTTCTGCGCGCGCAGAAGGTTTGTGCCTAGAAAAAGGTTTGGAGAGTTTTTTCTCTCA
>JBAZYV010000002.1:0-122355 GCA_041659165.1 Candidatus Altimarinota bacterium
AATCACTGGAAAATTCAAGGCAAAATAGGCGGTTTTTGCTGGACGGTGCAGGGTAATTATTGCGGAATCGCCAACCGCGAAAAATGGCTTAAGTAAGCCCAAAAGTCACCCTCTGAAAATCCGCACAAAAACAACTGCACGGCCACAATTTCCCGCCTTTTCTGCGCGCGCAGAAAGAGGCATCGCTCGCCGTGTCATCATTGCTCTCTGCGCGCGCAGAAATCAGCTCAGGAAGGACGGGCGCAGTTGCTTGGCATACTTTTGACTGCTATCCTATGCGTGCGCAGAAATTTGCGTTGCACGCTTATGCCAAAACCGTTTCAAGTTCAGGATAAATATTTTCACCTTGCTAAGGAGGAGGGATATAGGGCAAGGAGTGCGTTTAAACTGCTTGAGATTCAGGGAAAATTTCACATTTTGAGGCCAGGACAAACGGTTGTGGATCTTGGGGCGGCTCCGGGAAGTTTTCTGCAAGTGATATCGAAAATAATAGGGCCAACTGGGAAAGCGTTTGGAATTGACTTGCAAGAAATTGAACCATTCTTTGAGACATGGGAGAAAAATATCACCACTTTACAGGCAGATATTATGGACAAAGAAGCGGTGCTCGGGGCGCTTTCTCAAGCCGGATTTACAAAGGTTGACTCTGTGACCAGTGACCTTGCGCCAAAAACCAGCGGAATCCGCGATCTTGATCAGGGACTCTCGGAGGAACTCACTGATCAGGCGTTTTATTTGTCTACTTTGCTCCTTAAGAAAGGCGGATCTTTCCTTGGAAAAATATTTGAAGGACCGGAGATGCCGCTACTTCTAAAACGCATTAAAAGAAAGTTCCGTGATGTGCATGTCTTTAAACCGTCTTCATGCAGAGACAGGAGTTTTGAAACTTACATAATCGCGAAGGGGTTCCTTGGGTAGGAACGGCGCGCGAAGCGCGCCGGCTATTTAGCCGTGATCTCATTCTCAAAGGTGCTCACAATGCCTTCAGGGCTTGTGACCTCTAATTTGACGGTATAAATGCCTGTTTTGCTGTACGTGTGGGTCTCGGGCTTTCTGTCGAAACTAATTGTGCCATCGCCAAAATCCCACTTATAAGCTTCCACGGTTCCTTGAGAACAAGATGGATCCACAGAAACAAAAAGTGGCGTAGAGCCGGAAGTTGTATTTACCGTGAAACAAGCGGTCAAAGCAACCGGACGAACAACTATTTGCACGCTTGCGGTGCCTTTTGTGCCATCGTCACCAACTGCGGTAACTGAGGCCGTAAAAGTACCAACAGCCGTGTATTTATAAGTGACGCTGGAGCCTGTTATATAAGGATCTGAGCCGTCGCCAAAATTGTATTCATAAGAGACAATATTGCCCTCCTTGTAAGTTGAACCGGAGGCATCAAAAGTAACAGTGAGAGGTACTTCCCCATTAGCCGCGCTAACTGTTAAACGGGCCAAAACGCCCTGCTCCGTAACTTCAATTGGAACGACTGTTTCCGCGGTGTGGCCCGCTGAATCGGTCAAAATAAGTTTTGCACTGTATGTACCCACTTCGCTGTACGTATATGTGACCGTATCACCGGTGTCATCTATTACGCCGTCTGAGTTAAAGTCCCATTTGTAGTCCACAATATCGTCTTCACTATCGAGCGAAACAGATCCATCAAAAACTACTTCAAGAGGTACCGCTCCGCTAACTTTGCCGCTGCTTTCCGCAGTTGGAATGGTCTTCACTTTTGCAGTTGGAGCAGTGCCTTCTTCAACAACCTTTATTTCAAGGAGGCTCTTGTCAAAATTGCCGTCCTGATCTTGAACCGTGAGAGTGACTGAATAAGTGCCGGCAGCGCTAAAATTGTGGGTGACGGTTCTGCTTTGAACCGGCTTAGTGCCGTCGCCAAAATCCCAAGAATATTTTGTAATTTTGCCCGCCTCAACTTGAGAAAGAGTGCCATTAAATTCGTAGTCCGTGCGAGTGTAATAAATTCCGTCCGAACCAACATTTGTGGTCATTACAGCGCGTAGACCGCCAACACTGCCGGCTTCGATTGTTTTTTCCGCAGTGACTTCTTGCCCACTGTTATCTGTAACGCGAAGAGAAACATTGTATTTGCCTTCGAGTTCAAAAGTATAATCGGCTTCTTCACCGGTTGCGTCATCATAGCGGCCGTCGCCATCAAAATCCCATTCATAAGAAACAATTTCTCCGTCAGGATCAAAAGATGATGTGGCATCAAAATGTACGTCTAAAGGCACTTCCCCGCTTTCAGGGCTGGCTGTAAATGATGCGGCTGTGCTTTCATTTTGAATTGAGACATTAACGCTTTGTGTGTAGTCGAACTCTTGACCGCTGGCAATGTCTATATATTTGACCACTAAAACCACCTTATAAATTCCGTCGCCCTCAGCTTTGCGAGTGTAAGTGTGGGCAATGCGTGAACCGTTGCCACTTGCTCCGTCGCCAAAAGTCCAAGAATAGGACAAAACTTGCGACTTACTCTGATCTATAGGCACATTTCCGGCATCAAAAGTGACTTCAACAGGAGATGTGAGGCCAAGAGTATTTTTAGGAATTGTAACGATTGGCGGGAGCGCCTCTTTTACAAGACGTGGGCCAAGGACCCAAAGTCCTGCGAGCCAAAGAATTGTGAGGAGAAAAAATGAGATGCCTGCGTAAAGGGCAAGGTGGCTTGCTTTCTTTTTTTTGTCTAATTCTTCCTTTTTGGTGAGTAGACCTTTAATAAGACCTACGAGCGCAGCTACCATTGCCACAAATACCAAAATTCCAAGAAGTATATTAAAGAGTTTAAAGAGAAAGCCACTGAAAACATCTTGGGAGAACGGAAGATAATTAAACACGACTATTTGACTGTTTGCAGCCAGAAATGCCCATGCGATTATTGCAGTCAGCAAGATCACATAAACTACTCCGGAAACAATCATGAGGCGCTTTAGCATTGCCTTGCGTTTTGCTTGCTTTTCCTCTGCAGTGGCAGGGGGTACAGGGGAAGAAGAGGGGGAGAGCGCTGACGCGCTAATAGTTTGAAATTCGTCCATATTTAACGTTTTGGTAAAGGTTTATAGGTGAATACCATGCTGACACCAAAGATAGCGGTGAGCATTGTACTTATTAGGATTAAAAGCATTTCAGATGGCGTTACGTTGAAAAGATTAGCACCACCTGTGGATCCTTGAAATACTATCTGCAATGTTGCGGTGGCAGCGTCTCCCATTTCATCATCCGTGACGGTCAATTTTGTGACTGTCTGCCCGTAAGATTTATAAAAAGGAGTCTTCCATTTACCGGCAGCATCAGCCGTGTAATCTTTATCATCGTCACGGATTCCATTCCCATCAGTATCGTAGAAAATATTTTTATCCAAAGTGTAAGTGTAATTTTCACTGCCGCCTTCCCCGTTAAAGTAGAAGGTCACTTCTTGTCCGTCACTCGTTAGGATCACTTGTTTTTGCGAGTTTGCAGTTGGAACGGAGGTCAAATATGCCTCAACTGCTGCAATTGGGCTGGCAACCTCAACCTGTTTGGTGATATTTGCCACCTTGCCCATAGAGTCCGTGACCGTGAGTTTAACTTCATATGTCCCGTAATCTTTGTATTCATAGGCTGCATTTCTCTCCATGGAATCCTTGTCATCTTGAGCATTGCCATTACCATCACTATCCGTTTTAAGATCAAAATCCCATTCGTAAGATCTGATTGTGACGCTGTTTATTGCATCCGCCGTGGAGACATCTTTGAAGCTCACTTTTTTGTCATCCTCAGAGTAAGTAAAGTCAGCCACTGGATTTCCCGTTGCCATTACTTGCACGTCTTGAGAAACGCTATCCGACTGTCCAAGATTGTCGACTATTGTCATTTTTGCCTTGTAAGTTCCCAAGGTTGGATATGTATATGACGGACTTGCTTCAAGAGAATCAATGTCGTCATCTTTTATGCCGTTACCATCACTGTCCGCGTTAAGATCAAAATCCCAGTAAGTACCGGAAAGTACCGATCCGTTTTCCGTGTCAAAATCAGAATTATTTTTGAAGCTTACGGTTGTGCCATTTATATCGGTTAAAAATTTGGCATCCGGCGGGGTTGCCACTGACTCCACGTAAACCGTTACGGGATTCGATTCCGCTGTTGCGCCGGAGCTATCTTCAACCTTAAGTTTCACCTGCAAACCATCTCTGTGGACTTGTGTGAATTTGTAAACATAGGATGAAGTGGTTTGCGGGTCATTGTTGTAAAAACCATCGCCCTCTATGTCCCACCAATACCTCACAATGCTGCCGTCGGGATCATATGAAGTGCTTGAGAAAGTGACTTCGTCGCCAACAAAAATGGAAGTTTTATTTACCGTAAACGAGGCCACCGGAGATTTGTTTGGACCATTTGTAACCTCAAGCGTTGGAATTTCGTCTTCAGACATAGTATCCACGCTGGAAACCGTTAGATTGTTATCGTCAGTAACTTCAACTGCAAAACCGTATTCTTTAGTGTCGCCCTCTTCGCCTTTGGTATTAATTTTAAGAATGAAAGTTGGCGACCGTGATATCACCATGCCAAGTTGTTCCGCCGTATCATTTAAGTCGTAATACCAAGCCTTCATATAATTCACTTTGCCATCCGTATCTATGGCATCTACAGCCACATTTACATTGAGCGGTGTTAACATGGTTGTGTTCTGTGGAGTAATCGTAATTCCCCTTATTCTTGGCGCAATATTTGTGATCTGCACCTGAACCGTACTTGATGCGGTAATTGCATTATCCGTTTTGTCTTTTACAGTGAGAGTGACCGTATAAGTGTTGCGTTCATCAAAGGTATGAGTGACGCTTTTTTGCGTTGAGGTGGCACCGTCTCCAAAATTCCAGCCGTATGCAAGATTATTGGCCGAGCCATCAACATTTACCGACTTTTCCGCGTTGAACGTAAACCTTGTGTCCACGCTACCCATGACCGTTGAACCAAAACCTATATCAGACCCGTCCGAAGAAACATCTATGACTGCAATTGGCATGTCTCCCGCACCAATATAGACTCTGCGAGTTACTGAAATCGACTCATTGGTTTCATCATTGTAAGCCGTAAGCGTAACATAGAAAATTCCGGCTTGTTTGTAAGTGTGAGTAAAGACTTTTTTCTCGGTTGAAAAGTCGGCAAAATCCGTGCCTCCATCTCCGTAAGATATTTCCAGTGATGTGGAGTTTTTGCTTTCACCGGTGATTTCAACTGAGACTTCTCCGTTTGCATCAAGATGACGTGCTCCGTCGCCCTCAATTGTGAGATTGACGCTCAGCACTGATTTTATGGAAATTGTGGCGGTAGCAGTGTCCTCCTTCTGGAGATCTCCTTCATATTGATCCTTGACTGTGAGGACAACGTCATAGTCGCCCACCTTTAAGAATTCGACTGTCACCGTTTTGCTTCCATTGTCGCTATTTATAATTTTGTAATCCTTGCCTTCGGCACCGTCAAAATCCCACGAGTAAGAGATTGTGTCATTTTTGTCAGGATCGTAGCTGTCAGAAGCATCAAACATGATTACCGCGGGATCGTTTTCATTTACAGTAGAATAATTGTAAGTGGCAACCGGCGGCGTTGAATCAACAAGAATACTTGCGTAAACCGAATCGGTTTTCCCACTATCATCCGCAACAGTTAGCGTGACTATGTAAATTCCCGGCTCGGAGAGTTTGGTTTTCAAAGTACTTCCTTTGTTATTGTCCAAGTTTACATTTTTACCGTCTTTTGTTGCAGACCATTGATATGACACAATGCTTCCGTTATCCACGGAAGATGCGGTGCCATCAAAATTAAATTCAGTCCCAATCGGACCTGAAGTTGGGGTATAGGACATACGTGCCGCAAGAGTGCCCACGTAAACCGTGAAGTACTTGTGATCTTGAACCCCCGTTTTATCCGTAATAGCAAGTGAGACATTATACATTCCGTTCTTTGCATAAGAGTGGCTTACACGTCCCGCTTCAGACGCATTCCCCATAAGAGTGTTGTTATCACCAAAGTCCCATTCAAAGAAAAGTCCGTCTTTGACCCGATTCCCATCCATTGTCTCGGTGGCGTCAAACCAGACACCGCTTGAGCCTTCCGTAATTGTCATTTTATAGGAATCTCTGTCAATTTTTGGGGTGGAATCATAATTTGCTATTGTTGTTTCATCACTTCCCATTATGGCCTTTAGTATGATTATTGAACGGGTTGGTGAGACTTCAATCGGTACAGTGGCTATTCCCGCGGCTATGTTTTCATCCGAACTTAGCACACGGACTTTTGCTCTGTAAGTTCCTGCCTCCGTATAAGTTGCCGTAACAGCCGCACCGGTAGGTTCCGGACCGCTTAGTCCTCCAAGAGTTTGGTTGTTAAAATCATTATCTCCATCAAGATCCCACTGAATTCTTTCATCTTCAACCGTTTTTCCGCTTGGATCTTCCGTACCAAGGGCTGTGAAATTAACCACGAGTGGTGCATTACCCTCAACGGCACTAGCAGTTAAACGCACTTTCACAAACTGCACCGTTGCCACAGATTCATGAAGAGTATTCATGGCAGTTACTATATTTCTAACCGTGCTGGCTTGGATTGTGGTTTGGGCGGTTGTAAGAAGCCCCCTTGCCGCTTCAATTTGACCTATAATAGTTGTCAGTTTGGACCCCGAATCAAACGCCGCATTATCTTTTGTATCAAAAAGCAAAGCAAGCTCGTCAAAACGAGCAATAAGCGTGGTCACTTGTTCTTGGTAATCTTTTCCCGCGGCAGTCATGATGTCTGTAAGAGCCGGACATATATAATCATCTATTTCACTTACTGTTGTCTCTGAAACTGTTGCTCCAGGTATTCCGAACAACCATTGGCTATCCACATAAGTGTCTTCCGCCGTCTCAAAACTTGCACAGGCAGGACCAAAATCCTCTGCGTCATACTGTTCCTTTGTGACGGTTGTTGTGGTTGATGTTGCGTTTGCCTTTACATCTGACACATCACTATCTTCACTTTCTCCATCACTTTGAGACGAATCTGGATCATCTCCTTCCGTAGATTCGGGCGTCTCGGGTGATACCGTACTTGGATCCACACTTGTGCCTGAATGTGCACCTGTTTCATCCAATGTACTTTGAACGGCATTTGCACTTGGCATTAAATATGCTGACAGCCACTCCATTGAGGTTTCAATGAAAGAAAAATCAGTGGCACCACTTCTTAGATAATCATAAAGTTTTTGTGATCTTTCATATGTTTCACTATATGGATCTGCAATGGATTGTATGTTTTGGATTCCTTTTCTTAAGTCTGAGACGTAGTCTTCTATCTGCTGTTGACTAATTAATGTATATTCATCTGAGAATTCCGAGTCCGTTCTAGCGGCCTTCTCACTAAACCAATCAGCTAAGCCACTCAAGGTTAGGTCTTCAGTTATCACTGAGACTATCAGCGGCATCTCAATAGATTGCAGATACGCAGTTTCTTCCCCAACAGTCATGTAAGTGTTGTATACAGTTCTGTAATCCACCGTGAGGTCTTCAATCTCTTTAAGTACCGATTCAACATCAAAGGCGGCGCCTGTTTCTGTAATTGTTTCGCCGGTTGTGGCTGTGCCGTTACCATTATCACCGGTGGTACCTCCTCCTGCACTTAGCAAAGTATTTACCAGTGCATAAGAGGCTAAAATTATGACTATTCCTATTACGGAATAAGTAATGGCTTTTTTACCCTTTCCAGCCATATCTTCCTCGCCGTGGCTGGCCACATACATAATTCCTCCGTAAATAACCATCACAACCGCTATAAGCCCAAGAAATGAAAGTGCATAATTAACTATCGACTGAATAAATTCACGAGCATTAGTGTTTTCAGTAAGCTTTGGATCATATCCGGAAGGATCCGGTGCTTCAATCCCATTTGATCCCAAATCCATAAAATCTATAATATCCGTGCTAGAACTACATCCCATTGCCGCAGCCATGCTTTCATCCAAACTTGCACAGTCTGTTTCTTGGACATCTCCTTGAGATTCATCCGAACCTGTAGTGAATGTATCAAAGGCATCTTCCAAGTCTGCCCCCATTGCAAGTCCGCTTATCATCAAAGCGCCCACAAAGAGTGAGAAAATAAGGAGGGCGGCGTGGCGGAATATCTGGCGGCGGAGATTCATTTTAAATTTGGTAAGTTTATTATATAGGTTTATCTGCCTGCATCAAGTGTTACAAACGTGGAAGTGAATGCAAAGGCGGCTAATGCTATAACTATCCCTATAGCGGCGGCATAAATAATCTTTTTTGCCTTGGCGGCGTTCTCGTCATTTTGAGCTCCAAGTACATATAGATATCCGGCGTAGAGTAAAAATACAAATGCAAAAGTCCCCATAGTTCCTGCAATAAAGTTTGTAACTTGAGCAAGTAACAACTTTGCCTCCTCAACACCAAGCCTGCTTCCTTGATCCGGGAAAAGTATACCCTTAGCCACAAATTCGCTTATTCCAACCACAAAAAGTCCCACAAGCGACCAAGTGATCTGTTTTTTTGCCTTACCAACTTGATCGTCATCAAAGGAGCCACCAACATAACGCATACCCGCTGTTACAAGAGAAAAAACCGCTACGGTAGCAATTACGGCCTCCGCAAGGCCATACATACCTTGAAAAAAGGTCGCAGCTTGGCCCGCATAAGCCTGAGCGCCTGCCTCTCCACCGCGGAAAATGTCGCCCTCTACCCCAAAAATCACTTTTACAATCGTGTCGGCTATAAAAATTACAAGAAGGCCTTCAATGAAATAACGGATATAAGTTTTGGTTTTCTTTGCTGCGTCCTCACTGTCTTTTCCGGCCGCTACGAGCTTAACACCCATAATTACGGTCATAAGAACTGCAATCGGAGCCACGATGAGCTTAAAAAAGTCCATGAAGCGATTGATTGCCGCAACTACCGTGTAAGCGCCTTCAGTTCCCGAGTCTGAAAATGTTGGCAGGTCAATGCCTTCAGTCCCAGGCTCAACTGTTTGGCTTGTATCACTCACATCTTCACTAAAATTGTCCAAGATACTCTTGAAACTGAAACTGCTTGCAGAGGCTGTAAGCGGAGTTGCAAGGACCCAAAGAATTGCGAATGAAATAATAATTTTTTTCATTTTGTGGATTAGAAGTATCCGGATATTACAGTCGACACAAGCGCAAAAGCACCATAAATGACCACAATACCTATGACACTGTTGACCATTATTTTCTTGGCAAGACCCATACGCTCATCATTACCTGCGGAAGTCAGATAAAGTACTCCGCTTGCCACAAGGCCAAGCATCATGATTGGCCCAACAAATGAGACCATCAGGTTAACGACTCCAATAATCTGCCGCATGAGTTCGTTCTGGTCCAAAGTAATTCTTGTTGTATTTGCGGCATCGTTAAACTCAACATTGTAGAAAATTTTGTTAACCACAAGGCTTGAAACAACCACCAAGAAAAGTCCCGCTGCTATGTATAAAATATTCTTTTTTTCACGAGTGACTTCCTCCTCATTGTCCGAAGACATAACCAAGATGGCTCCTGAACGGATTAACATGAGCGTTGCCAAGGAGCCGAGCAAATATTTCAGAAAAGTAATTACAAGCAAAGTGGCGCTACTGAAAAGTTGCGACCTCTCCACAAACTGCTCGGGATCGCTCATAAAATTGCCGTTTCTGTAGTCGAAAACTTCAGCAACCGGACCTGCAATACTGATCATCATAAGGCCAATGACACTGTAAGTTATTACCTTGCGTTTTTCTTTAACTCCCTCTTCGTTGTCGCCAACTATCACCATGGAGAATCCGGCTATCACAATGAAAAGCACGGCAAGCGCGCCCACAATTATGCGTGCATTACGGGCCACCGGTCCCAAAAAACTTTCGAGTTTTTGTATAGCCGTATCACCTTCGGGTGCCGCAATATCCAATCCCGAAATTGACGGGAGCGGGACAAAGCCGGACGCAAATGCCAAATGAGGGGCCAATGCCAGGCTTAAAAGAGCACCAGACAAAGAAAAAACCGTCATCAAAAGTATGCGTTCAAGTATCTGTTTTTTGTCTTTTGAGATAACCATACGTTTATTTAATCTTATTAGTATAACATAAATCCGCTGTAAAATCACTTGCTTTTTTACTTATGGGCGGCTAGACTTATCTCCGATAGAAAGCCCCGAGGCTTTTTGAGGTTATAATCAACAAATTTATTCAAACCCCATATGACAGAAAATTCACATGAAAGGAAGGAGAATCCAATAGTCGCTTATTTTAAGAGCGCTTTTGAGGAATTCGGCAAGGTTACTTGGCCAACAAAAGAACAGGCTGCGTTACTCACAGGAATAGTCATCGGTGTGTCTTTAATACTTGCAATCGCAATCGGTTTGGTTGATCTTGGATTCTCTCAAGGCTATCAATATTTGCTTGATAGGGCACCAACTCCGGAGTCTTCTTATACAGTTGACCCCAGTGATATTGACGTGACAACCGTTCCTGCCGATACTCCTTCTGATACTTCCGGCACTCCCGCCGATTCTTCATCCACTACCCCCACAAATTAATATGGCAAAACAGGCAAAAAATACAGGCCGTCACTGGTATGTTATTCACACTTATAGCGGCTATGAGGATGCCGTGCGCGAGGCTCTGCTTCAACGTATAGATTCCATGAACATGCAAGACAAGATCTTTGATGTTGTGGTTCCAAAAGAAACGCAAATTGTGGTTAAAAAAGGCAAGCCAAAAACGGAGAAAAAACGTCTTTTCCCAGGTTACGTGCTTGTTGACATGATGGTTGACGACGAATCTTGGTATGTAGTTAGAAATACGCCAAATGTTACGGGATTTGTGGGAAGCGGGACTATTCCGGTTCCGGTTTCCGCAGAAGAATGGGGCATTGTTCAACGCTATCTTGAAGACGACAGCCAACCCAAGTTCAAAATCACTCTCTCAGTTAGCGACCTTGTTATTGTGCTCGATGGACCGTTTGCGGGTTATGAAGGTCTTGTAAATGAGATCGACGAAGAAAAAGGCAAGGTTAAAGTTATGATTTCCATATTCGGCCGTGAAACGCCGGTGGAACTCGACTTTGACCAAGTTAAGAAAAAATAATTTTTGACCATGCAACGCTTCACGCTTTTTTCCATGATTTTGTCCGCTGTTGTAGTGCTTACCATAGGTGATGTGCTTTTTCATGGGTATCTTAGCGGCTCCACTGAGGATCCTTTACCTGTAGATAACGGCGCTGAGACTGCTCTTCCCAGTGATATTGAACCATCTGACACACAGGGCAATGATGCTCCGGATACAGTCGTTCAACTTCAAGAAGAAATTCTGCCACTTATTTCAGTGGATATGTTTTCCATGGCGGGTTTAATGAGCCCTACAATCAAAGAAATGGAGTTTTCAGGATTTATTTTCCAATTTGTACCTTTTACAGATTCCGGAAATGCAAAAGTCTACCAGTGGAATATCTTTGATGGTGAAAATTATGTTGGATCAGCGTATGAAATAAAATACGGCACTGATACTGCAGGATTTCAGGGGTATTTGGGGCTTAGGGATACGGCTAAGGGCTTGGTTGATTTGGGAACTACCAATGAAACCAACAATTATGGAGATGCTTCCTTCTATTTCAATCATAAAGTAAAAACCGGCACCGTGCATCTTGTAATGAGGTCCGGCAAGGACGTGTTTGCGTTTGAATATGCCCAGAGTTTTCACGAGAATATGAAAAAAGTGTTTGACATTCTTTAATGGTTAAGATTAAAATCCCCTAGCTTTAAAAAATCAGACGACTTAATTTCTCATCAATATGGCTCCAAAAAAAATTTCAGCAATCGTTAAACTGCAGATTAATGCAGGTAAGGCTAATCCGGCACCTCCGGTTGGTACCGCTCTAGGTCCACACGGAGTTAATTTGCAGGATTTTTGTGCTAAGTTTAACGAAGCAACCCGTCCAATGGGAGACACCGTTATCCCTGCAATAATCACAATATACGAAGATAGAAGTTTCACTTTCATTACCAAGCAACCACCTGCTGCAATTCTTATAAAGAAGGCTATAAACCTTGCAAAAGGTTCCGCCGTTCCACACAAGGATAAGGTTGGAACTATCACTCGTGCACAGCTTGAAGAAATTGCAAAAATTAAGATGGAAGACTTAAATGCGAACGATTTAGATGCCGCTGTTAAAATTATGGCTGGAACCGCTCGTAGTATGGGGGTTAAAGTTGAGGGTTAAACCACCGCTAAGCGGGGCAAGCACTATAAATTCATTTTTAATTCGGGGGAGAACTTAGGCTCTAGCCGGTTCGTTTGACCCCATAACAAATACATTTATGTCACACGGTAAAAAATATAAGGCCGCAAGTGAGAAAGTCACTCAAGGCAAGCTTTATGATCTTAAGGAAGCAGTCGCGCTGGTACGTGAAACTTCTACGGTTAAATTCGACTCTTCAGTCGAAATCCATATGAATCTTGGAATCGACCCCGCACAAGCCGAGCAACAACTCCGCTCAACGGTGGCTCTTCCACATGGAACAGGTAAAAAAGTACGCGTTATTGCGTTTGTAAGTGATGACAAAGTTAAAGAGGCTAAAGATGCAGGCGCAATGGAAGCGGGTTCGGATGAACTTGTTACTAAAATTGAAGGCGGTTGGCTTGATTTTGACGTTGCTGTGGCCACGCCTGACATGATGAAGGGCTTGGCAAAGGTTGCAAGGCAACTCGGACAGGCCGGACTTATGCCAAACCCAAAGTCTGGAACGGTGACTCCAAACGTTGGACAAACTGTTGCGGATCTTATCAAGGGTCAGGTTGAATTCCGTAACGACAAACAGGGAAACTTGCACAATATTGTTGGAAAAGTATCTTTTGGTGACGACAAATTGGCTGAAAATATCATGGTGTATTTGAAGGCCGTGAACGACAAAAAACCTGCCACCGTTAAGGCAATTTTCATCAAAAGCGCCACAATTTGTTCCGCCATGGGCCCCGGAATACGGCTTGATGCAAATAAGATCTTAGCTTCTTAATTTTTGCGCCATGAAAGTCCGCGTTAAACTGGTGGACAAAAGTTTGCCTCTTCCAAAATATGAGACGGCCGGAAGCGTTGGTTTTGATTTTGTGGCAAGAGAGACTGTTATTGTGGAGCCCGGAAAGATTGAGCTGGTGCCCGGGAACACGGTTGTTGGCGTGCCGGAGGGCTACATGCTCATGGTTGCTTCACGGAGCAGCACACCACGCAAAAAAGGTCTTATGCAACCGCATGGTTTTGGCGTAATTGATTGCGACTACTCCGGCGATACTGATGAGATCAAAATCCAAGTCTATAACTTCACTTCCGCTCCCGTAACAGTTGAACGCGGAGAAAAAATTGCACAGGGTGTTTTTGTGCGAGTGGACAAAGCTGAATGGGAAGAAGTGGAGAGTGTCTCAGAAAAAAGTAGAGGTGGATTTGGCAGCACGGACAAAGCGAGTTAGAATAAGTGCGTTGCTATCTTTTCAAGCACTCGCCCATGCTCATTACTCTCTACGGAATAAATAATATAGGCAAAACTACTCAGGCACTAAGGCTTGTTGAAAGACTTAAAAATGAGGGCTTTGACGCCATTTATGTAAAATATCCGGTTTATGAAGTGGAGCCTTCAGGTGGATTTTTGAATCAAATGCTCAGGGGCGGCAAAGCCCAGAATATTTCAGAGGAGGAACTGCAAATGTGGTTTACCGTGAATCGTTACCAGTTTGAACCAACACTCAAGGAGTGGCTGAACGCGGGGAAAATTGTAGTTGCAGAAGACTATAGTGGAACGGGACTCGCTTGGGGAACGGTGAAAGGAGCGGACACATCTTGGCTCGAGGAAATTAATCGTTATCTTATCAAGGAGGATTTGGCAATATTGCTTGATGGTGAAAGGCACATAAGCGCAAAGGAGGAAGGTCATTTACATGAAGATAACGAGCTTTTTATGAACAGATCAAGGCAGGTACATCTTGAGCTGGCTGAAAAGTATGGCTGGTTTACCATACCCGTCACGGATTCAAAAGAAGAAACTGAAAATGCAATTTGGCAAACTCTACTGTTGCATCTTCCAAAGAAATAAGCTTAAATTCGGGCATGGCTACTATAATGGATGGTCGCAAAGTTTCAGACTCTCTGCTCACGGAAGTAAAAGGCAGAGTGGATGAGATGAAAGCGAGCGGTATTTTGCCAAAGCTGACTGTTGTGGTGGTTGGGGAAGATCCTGCAAGCCAAGTTTATGTAAAAATGAAGGAAAATGCCTGTAAAAAAACCGGCATCTTGAGTGAACGCATAAGTTTGCCTGCTGAGATCACTCAAGAGGAACTTTTAAAGAAGGTTGAAGAATTAAATAATGATGCCTCCGTGAATGGATTTATAGTGCAAGTCCCCCTGCCCGCCCACATTGACACTCCCAAAATCATGAAGGCCATCAATCCATACAAAGATGTGGATGGATTTACCGCTTACAATGTGGGCAAAATGGTGATTTCAAAAGAGTTCGAGGATTTGGCTCCATGCACACCGCTCGGAATTATCAAAATTTTGGAATTTTATGGCTACGATGTTGCAGGGAAAGATGTGTGCGTTATAGGCCGCAGTGATATAGTTGGCAAACCTGTTGCAAGCATGCTTATAAACCGCGATGCAACCGTCACTGTTTGTCACTCGCGAACAAAAAATTTACTCAAGTATACTCTTGAGGCGGATTTGATTATTATTGCCATTGGAAAACCAAAATTTTTAAAGGCTGACATGGTTAAAGAAGGTGCCGTTATTGTGGATGTTGGAATAAACAGAATGGAAGATGGAAGTCTTACAGGCGATGCAGACTATGATGATCTTTTTAAAAAAGTCGCAATGATTACGCCTGTTCCCGGAGGAATTGGCCCTATGACCGTTGCTTGTCTACTGCTAAATACCGTTCGCGCTGCGGAAAAAAGTCGCAAAAAACTTAATTTTTAACCCTTAAATTATGTGTGGAGTTGTTGGAATCTACGGAAGTGACGAGGTGGCAATGGATTTGTATGATGCCATGCTTATGCTACAACATCGTGGACAAGATGCGTGTGGAATGGGAATTTATGACGGAAAACATTTTAATCTTTATAAGAATTTAGGTCTGACGCGTGATGTTTTCAAGGAAAAACAATTTAATGAACTTAAGGGGAATATTGGCATTGGACATTTGAGGTACCCAACGGTTGGTGGGTGCAGAATTATGGATGCTCAACCGTTTATCAGGACTTCACCCTATGGAATTTTATTGGCTCATAACGGAAATCTGCCTTACTATGCCGAGCTAAAAGAACATCTGTTAAAAGACGAGAGGGTCCTAGTAACTTCCGACTGTGATTCTGAAATTATATTACATATTTTTGCCAAAGCACTCGGGCGCCAAAGACCTCATGGGAATGTCACGCCGGAAGATGTTTTTGAAGCTGTAAAAGTTGTTTATGAAAAAGTCAGCGGTGGATATTTTGTTGTGGCTGTCATTGCCGGCCAAGGAATGGTGGCTTTCCGTGATCCACATGGGATTCGTCCCGGAATTTTTGGTAAACGCACGGACAAATTAACCACTGATTATATCTTTGCTTCGGAGTCTATTGCGTTTGGAATACTCGGATTTGAAATTGATTCGAATGTTGGCAATGGTGAGGCAATTTTCATAGATCAAAAACGCGAAGTACACCGGAAAAAGATCATGCATAAAAAACATACTCCTTGTATTTTTGAATATGTTTATTTTTCTCGTCCTGATTCCATTATTGATGGGATTTCCGTTTACAAGGCACGTCTGCAGATGGGTAAGCATTTGGCGGACCAGATTAAAAAGTCGGGTCTGGAGATTGATGTGGTTTGTCCCGTACCTGACACGTCGCGCTCAACTGCCATAGCGCTGGCGCATGAACTTGATCTTAAATTCAGGGAGGGACTGATTCGTAATCGCTATATTGGTCGTACATTTATTATGCCGGGGCAAAAAGCGAGAAAACAAGGAATACGTCACAAACTTTCGCCGAATATTGTTGAGCTGGAAGGTAAAAATGTGCTCCTTGTGGACGACAGCATTGTGCGCGGAAATACGTCCAAGCAAATTATTGAACTTGTGCGAGCAGCTGGGGCCAAAAAAGTTTATTTTGCATCCGCCGCACCGGCACTCACCTACCCGTGTTTGTATGGTGTGGACTTGCCAAGCCGCAAAGAATACATAGCAACCGAACTTGATACGGAAGGAATTCGCCAAGCAATTGGTGCGGATGCACTTTTCTATCAAACTTTGGACGATTTGGTTTCGGCTGTAAAATTTGCAGGCGTTGAAGATTTTTGTTTGGCCTGTTTCAATGGAGAATACCCCACCGGCGATATAACTCCGGAGCTTTTGAGACAAAATGAGCAGGAACGTGAGGAAATTCGCAGTTGCAGTAATGTTTCTACGGATAAGGTTGACACAAAACCGGGGATGTTTTAAATAATGCGCCGGAGGCGCCATGCACATGAAAAAAATTCTTTTAATTGGCAACGGCGCGCGCGAGCACTGCATTGCGGAAACGCTTAAAAGGAGTCCGCAAGTATGCGAACTTTTTGTCTATGGCAAGGCTGTAAATCCCGGAATTAAGTCTCTTGCCGGCGACTACAAACTTGGAGCGCTCAATGATTTGCCCGCTATTTTGGAGTTTGCGCAGATGGTACGGCCGGATTTCGCGGTAATTGGACCGGAAGATCCGCTCGCAGATGGAGTTGCTGATGCCTTGCTTGGCGTTGGCGTGCCAAGTGTTGGACCCGTTAAGACGCTCGCAAGGCTTGAAAGTTCAAAGAGCTTTACACGTGATTTGCTGACAAAATATAGCATCACGGGAAACCCAAAGTATCGCACATTTACAGATGGAAAAGGCTTGCGGGACTTTTTAGTCGAACTTGGTGATTATGTTGTTAAGGCGGACGGACTTATGGGTGGGAAAGGCGTGAAACTTTCCGGCGAGCATTTGCATTCCGTGGACGAGGGAGTTTCTTATGCGCTTGAGTGCATTTCTCTTCATGGTCACGTGGTCATTGAGGAAAAATTTGTGGGTGAAGAATTTTCACTCATGAGTTTTTGCGACGGGTTCACGGTAGTTGACATGCCTGCAGTACAGGACCATAAACGCGCTTTTGCGGGTGATACGGGCCCAAACACCGGTGGAATGGGAACTTATAGCAATGCAGGTGGTTCCCTGCCCTTTTTGACCGCTTCCGATTTGGCTGAGGCGCATGCAATCAATCAGTCGGTCTGTGATGCGCTTTTTAAGGAGACCGGCGAAAGGTTTAAAGGGATTATGTATGGCGGATTTATTGCTACGGCAAAAGGTGTGCGCTTGATTGAATATAACGCCCGTTTTGGCGACCCCGAATGTATGAATGTTTTACCAATTTTAAAGACCGACTTTATTGCAATTTGTGAAGCGATTATTGAAGGCACGCTTGGCGGCGCGGGCGGTGGCGGTGCGGACGGCGGGCTTTCGATTGAGTTTGAAGATTTAGCGTCAGTTGTAAAATATGTTTGTCCTGAAGGTTATCCTGAAAATCCTGTTAAAAATGTGAAAGTTGAGGTTGGAGAGATGCCAAGTGGCTCCGGCGGCTTGGCCGGCGTGCGTGTGTACTTTGCGTCCATTGACGCGAGAGAAGATGCCACCGGCGAAAGCGGGCTTTACATGCTTGGTTCACGCGCAATTGCTGTTACTGGTATTGCAAAAACGCTTGCCGAGGCTGAGCGGCTTGCTGAGGCCGGCGCTAAGCAGATTAGCGGACCTGTATTTTTTAGGAGCGACATTGGGACTGCGGAGTTGATTGGAAAGAGGGTTTTGCACATGAAAGAGTTACGAGGCGCATAAATTTAAGGGTTTTTTAAGAAATTTTTAAGGAAAAATTCAGGAATTCTGCAAGGTTGGTGGTTTATTTTACATGTGTTGCGTTGGAAAGGGGGTAGCAGTGGTGCGTCGGCGAGATTGTCACCCGATCGACATGGGTTCGATTCCCATTACCTCCACCACTCGCGACAATCAAAAAGGGCCTTTGGGCCCTTTTTGTGTAGCATAGTGCCGACGGGATTGTCGTGTTTATAGTAACATAAACGGCAGGATTTTGTCCATTTCTCTAAAAATTTTGTCCCACAAATTCCCTGAAAAGTAGCACTTTTTTCCTATCCCTTGGATCAAAAAGTAGTGGCTCTACATCATGAGACAATGTATCAAAATCTAATGAGGCTGTCTTTTCAAGCAAATACTTCTTTAAACCCGCTTGATTATTGACCCCAATATTTTTTTCCAAGTAAGCAAAATTTGGCTTGGCACCTATACCATACAAAAAAACTATGTCGAAAAAATCCCTGCCCATAATTCTTTTACGGTTTACCGAAGCGGTAATTTTCTGAGCGAGTAAAATATCCTTTGGCACTGCATTAATTTGTGTAAATATATCAAATTTGTTAAGTAGCGGCTTATCCGGAGTGTAAACGAAATTTTGCGGAACAGTGTCAACTTGAATGAGAATTTTATGTTCTGCAAAAGCTGAGAGCCCTGTATCAAAAAGCAATTTGGGAATGCGAATTTTGATGCGATAAGCATTTTTTGTGACTGTAATAACCTCAACTTCAAGCCCTTCCAGCGTAAGATCTTTTTGAATGATCTTGCTTAAGCTATCAAATTCCCGTGCTGTTAGGGCAAAATTATCAAAGTCCAAATCTTCTGAAAATCGACTGCTCCCATGAATGATCCTGAGCGCCGTTCCACCAAGAAAAGCCAGTTTGCCCGCATATTCACTATTAAAGATGCTGTTCAAAATTTTGTACTGCAAATATTCCTTCAAAATGCTCTCTTTAAAAGCTCGTAAATTTTCCGGATACTCAGCCAAAATCTGATCAAGTGTTATCATTTTGCATGGTGGTTAAAAATACTTTTGCACGCTTTGTAAGCGCCCTGCTCCCGAAAGCATCCAGATATTTTTGAAACTTTTCAAGATTGATTTGCTCGCTAAATTCAGTACCATTGATGCGCATTCCTTCAAAATCACTTGTGGTTTTGAGGTTCGAATTGACATACAAGTAATCCAAAATTGCTTTCTCCGGATCTGCGAGCAAGAGTTTTTGCTTGCCAAAATCCATTAATTTATAGCCCCAAAAAAGAGTCGGCTTAATGTGTCTGTAACTAAAATTGCCCACTTTGGTTCCAAACTCTGTTGATTTTTTAGTGCTCACGGAAGTAATTTGAAAAATCTCTTCAGGGATAAAACCGTAATATTTTAAAGCCATTTCAAGCGACACATAAGATGGAGTGTAAATTTTATTTGCCGTGCAAAAAAGGGAATTACGACTTAATTCTTGTGTGCTAAAGCAGTAGAAACCCCGCCTGATCTTCTTCAAATAGCCTTTATTTCCCCAACGGTCCAACTGAATCCGATTAAAAGCAGGCAAAATCTTCAACACATCTTTTAAAGAAAAAATATTGTAGGCCAATAACTTGTTTTGGAATTCTATAAATTGCATTTTTATTCCATAAAGATACAAATTTGTATGTTAACGGAATAATATTAGCAGAAATTGGAGATAGAAGCAAGAAACTTTGTGCGCGCGCACAAACTTATCTCGTGCCCGGGCACAAAAGAAAAACTACTTCTTCCCTTTTTTGCTTTTCTTTGCCGTTTTTCTAGGCGATTTTTTTGCGAGAGGTTTTGCCATCTTCACAGCCTTCACTCCCTTCTCCGCAAGTTTTTCATCCAAAATGGCCTTTTGCTCCGTCACAAATGCCGCAACTTTCTTCTTGAAAGTGTCAGCTTTGCGGGTGGCCTCGGTAAGGAGAGCGTCGAGCTCACTGCGCTTCATATTGGCAACATCAGCCGCCTTGTCTTTTGCTTTGTCCAGCGCATCTTTAACAGATGGCCTACTCGCTAAGTCGACTGCGATTTTTTTGATTTCGTCGCCCATTGACTCCAAGTCTTTGAGAAGACCTTTTGTGTCACCTTTTAAGAGTTTTTTGCGAACATTCTTGCCTTCTTCAGGTGCAAAAAGAAGACCTGCTATGGCTCCGGTTAAAAGACCGAGTCCAAGCGCAATTTTTCCAGCTTTTTTTCCCATGGCGTGGGTTGGTTAAGATAGTTTGACTCTACTCCACACCCTCCAAACAGGCAAGCCCATAACTGTAAAGAAGTCGCCACGGATGCCTTTGATGTAGCGCGAGCCAAGACCTTGGATTGCGTAAGCGCCGGCCTTATCCATTGGTTCGCCGGTTTTGATGTAGGCGCGAATTTCTTTGTCCGTCATAGGGAGAAAATCGACTTCAGCCGTGTCTACAAAAGTGTTTGCGTGGCCGCCTCGGAGGAAGCATGTGGCCGTGTAAACCGTGTGAGTTTTGCCGGAAAGAAGGCGGAGCATTTTGACTGCGTCAGCTTGACTGGTGGGTTTTCCCAAGATGCGGCCGCCGATTGCAACAATGGTGTCCACGCCCAAAATAGTCGACTTGGGGAATGCGTCCGCAAATTCTTTGGCCTTGCCAATGGCGTTTTTTCTGACTAAAAGTGCGGGGTCGGCGGTGTCTGCGGGCGTGAATTCACAAAAAGTCGGCTTAAGCACTCTAAATTTAACGCCGATTAGCTTGAGAAGCTCTCTTCTGCGTGGGCTCAATGAGGCTAAAATAATCTGTTCTTTCATTTTCCTTTGACAAAATCAGGTTGGACTTCTATATTTTACGGGCAATTTTTTAAATCACAAGGAAAAGTATGCCAATAATCAAATCTGCCAAGAAGCGCGTTCGCCAATCTGAAAAAAGACAGGCACGCAATTACAACGTTCGTACCGCCATCCGCAAGACAACGCGCACAGTGCTCGATGCTTGCGAGAAAGGAGATAGTGCTACGGCCAGTAAAGAGCTCCCAAAGGCTTACAAGGCAATAGACACTGCCACTAAAAAGCATGTGCTCCAAAAAAATACAGCTGCAAGAAGAAAATCTTTGCTTGCTCGCAGGATTGGGGCAATTTCTAAGAAAGCTTAGTCTGGCTTGGCGCGCTCAGCGCGTTAGCGGCTCACAACTATCATCACCTTGTCTCCGGACAGGTCTTTGACTGCGTTAATTAGCGTGTCCTCATTGTACTTGTAGGCTTCCCCGTAGCGGGTTCCGGGATCGTTTGCTAGAAAATCCGTACCTAAGTAGTCGTAAATCAGGATCATGTGGTGCGCAGGCGCAGGTTTTCCGTAATGCGGATTTGCCAAGAGGTTGCCGTCCACAGGGACAATTATGACCATGCCATCATCAAGGAGTTTTTTGATGTCATCGGTGTTCACGTCATAAGAGAGGCTGGCCAAATTGTAGGCAAAATGTTCCTTCAAAATGCGAAGGGTTTGCTCTGCGTTGGTAAGTGCGGACGACCCATAATTTTCTCTCTCCCAAAGGCCGATTTGGTAGAGCTTATCCGCGGCGGCTCTATCAGACTCGACTGTGCTTGATGTGGCCCAATTGTAAGCCATGAGGGTACATGCTTCCTCGGCGTAGTCGGTCCAAGGGGTTTTCCAAATGCCAAGAGGCGCTTGAAGAATAAAGGGAACGGTTTTTGCGACTGTTGTTGGGACGGCGGGCGTAGCTGCCGGCGTGGCTGTGAGCGCGGTTTCACTTGGCGTGGGCGTTGCTGGCGTGGTGGCCGTGGTGGCCGTGGTGGCCGTGTCCATTTGAGCAGTCCAATCCGTGAAAATGTCTTTTACTTGGGCTACTTGGGCAGGTTCGGTGGCCTCTGTGTTTTGCGTTTCTTCATAAAAATGATTGGCCGTAAGAAGCCCATCCACAAAGGCAACAAGCACTATTAGTGGCAAAATGGATTTACCAAATGAGATTTTCATGGCGGAATTGTAGCACTTTCAGAGGGAATCGTAAATTCAAAGAGAAACTTTTTTAAAAGCCTCTGAACTGGAATTTTATTCCGTTCAGAGTGTGGTGGACCCGATCGGTCTCGAACCGACGACCTCTTCCATGCCATGGAAGCGCTCTAGCCAACTGAGCTACGGGCCCGTAAAGCCGCTACAAAAAGGCGAATCGCAAAAAAGAGTTTAACAGACGGGTAAGTTCATGTAAACCAGTCGACTACTTGCTCATTTGATGAACTGCAAAAGAGACAATTAAGCCTATTGCCGCACCTACAAGGATGCTTACGAATGCGAGGTTGATGATGGGGTTGCCAAATATTCCTCCATTTGCGTGGAGACTTTCTCAGCACCGTCTAATACATCTGCCAAATCAATAAAACGACTCAAAGGAGCCAGCTCGTGCCTTGCAATGTATTTTGTAAGTAGAAGCATTAACGGAGTAGTTTAGCCAATTTTTTCGCCGCCATATTAAGTTTTTTGTCTTCAAAAAAAAGCTCTTCCACTTCCGGTTCTTGCTGAGAAGTGTCGATAGTGAGGGAAATTTTCCCATCTACAAAACCTCTCATGGCATAGGTGAGCAACGCTTTAAGCGTGATACCTTGGCTTTTAGCCTTTAATAAGGCTAAATTTTTTAATTCCTGATCTGCGGTGAATGAAACTTGGCTGATCATAAACTATTTATTAAGTAGTTCCAGTATATATTAAAACTAGTTGTCTGGCAAACTTTTTGCAGTTTTAAAACTCGGCAAAGCCGAGTGTGGTGGGCCTGGTTGGGATTGAACCAACGACCAATCAGTTATGCGTCTCACTATTACTTTCGTAACCCCTTTCGGGTTTGTAAGCTGGACTATACCTTCATCCCGCACAGAGGATGTTTGCCATCTAGTCTCTACACCTTATCTTTTTCAAGATCTTGGCTCGGGATTACCATAGTTTTAAAACTTTAGGATCCCCCGAATTTGGCAAATTGTTCCGGCAAATTGCTTCACCGGAAGCCCTATTCAAGAAGTGCATATCGAATTTCGACTTAGCACCACTTGACTTGAGCCGACTGCTCTAACCACTGAGCTACAGGCCCACATTGTGAAAGAACGACTAAAAAGCGTGGTCAGTTTAATGGGAAACTTTTGACTTTGCAAATGAAGGTTGAAATTTATTTCCCACTCTCTGCAGTATCTCCATTCCCAGTCACTATTCTGGATCTTTCATTTGCCTGTTCCATCCATGCGGTCAAATCATCTCCTCCTTGATTTTTACGTGCAATATATGGAGCGCGATAACCTTCTCCATTAGTACTGAATGTACTTTCTGGGAATTCATTTCTATTCATTTGACTAAAAAGTTAAATTATAATTTTACCCTATTCTATAAAATCTTTTGAATTTGTAAAGGCAATTTTACAAAAGTCGTGAAAAAAGTTAGACTGCCGGTATGAGTGTACAGAAGGAAATTGATGCGCTGCTTAAAAGTCGGCGGAAAAAGTCGATATATTTGGATCATGCGGCAACAACACCGGTGGATAAGCGGGTTTTTAAGGCGATGGAGCCGTATTTTGCGGAGCAGTTTGCAAATCCGGGAGGGTTTTATGATATTGGGCTGAGTGCTAAAAAAGCGCTTACGGGCGCGCGGGAAAAAGTGGCAAAGTATTTGGGGTGCGAGGCTAATGAAATCATTTTCACGGGAGGCGGGACTGAATCTGATAATTTGGCAATTTTTGGGGTGGCGAGGGCTATTGGGAAGGGCCACATCATCACTTCCGCAATTGAACATCCGGCTGTTTTGGAGCCGATTTCCAGGCTTGAAAAAGAGGGGTTTTCTGTAACGCGCTTGCCAGTGGATAAGTATGGGATGGTTTCTGTTAAGGATCTTGAGGGGGCGCTACGGGAAGACACAATTTTGGTGTCCATAATGATGGCAAATAATGAGATTGGGACTATTCAGCCGATTAAAGAAATTGGGAAGGCGATTAAGAAACATGGCGGCCGAGTGCTTTTTCATACCGACGCTTGCCAAGCGGCGGGGGCATGTGAGATTGACACTGGAAAATTGGGCGTAGATTTGATGACGCTGAATGGATCTAAGATATACGGCCCGAAGGGCGTTGGAGTGCTTTATAAGGCTAGTGGAGTGCGAATTTTACCGCAAATACTTGGAGGACATCAAGAGTTTGACAGGCGGGCCGGCACGGAAAACGTTCCCTGCATTATTGGCTTTGCAAAAGCTCTTGAAATTGCGCAAAAAGAACGAGTAAAAGAGGGCGCGCGGCTTTGCATTTTGCGGGATAGAATGATTGCCGGAATTGAAAAGTCGGTTAAAAAAGTGAGGCTCAACGGACATCCAACCAAGAGATTGCCGAACAACGTAAACATGACTTTTTTGGATATTGAAGGAGAGTCGTTCGTACTTTTCTTGAATGAACTTGGAATTTATGCCAGCACGGGGTCGGCTTGCTCATCAGAGAGGCTGGACCCTTCGCATGTAATTACCGCGCTGGGTGTATCGTATGAGTGGGCGCACGGATCCATCAGGTTCACTTTGGGTCGATCCACCACAAAAGAGGACATTGATTACACTGTAAAAATGATACCGCGCATTGTGTCGATTTTGAGGGAAATATCACCGCTAAATTTGAATCTCTAAACCATTAATTATGACCTTAAAAATGCTACAAGACGGCTCTAACTGGCTTTACTCGCCTATTGTAAAAGACCATTTTTTTCACCCGCAGAATTTGCTTGAAAAACTCCCCAAAAATGGCGACTTTGACGGCTATGGCGAAGTTGGAAGTCCCGCCTGCGGAGATGTGATGCGCGTGTGGATCCGTGTAAGCCCGGACGGCAAAAAAATTGCCGACTTAAAGTGGCAAACTTTTGGTTGTGCATCCGCAATTGCCGCAACTTCCATGATGAGCGTGATGGTACTTGAAAAGGGCGGAATGACGCTAGAAAAAGCTCTGAAATTGACTCCTATGATGATTACGAAAAGGCTAAGTGGCCTCCCCGCCAGAAAAATCCACTGCAGTGTTCTTGGTGACCAAGCACTAAAAAAAGCGATTGAGAATTATAGAGGAAAAAAGTCGAAGAAATAATTAAAGCGACTTTGCCTTTACATATCCCTTTTTGGCATAACTTAAAATCAGCTCGTCTTCAGTTAAGAGCAAAAGCTTTTTCTCAATTGCGGTTGCAACAATGATTCTGTCCGCAGGATCACCATGAAAATTACCGCGCAGAGATGTGCTCTTAAGAGCTATATCCGTATCGAGGGGTATTATTGTGACATTCGATCTTTCAAGTGCGGATGCCATCCACAATTTAATATCGATTGGTATATTTATTCGTTTTTTCTCGTTTAGCATGCCAATTTCCCATACTGAAAATATGGACATTGTTTTCTCAAATCTATCACTAAGATATTTCTTAAAAAGTCGACAAACCCTCTTGTCATTGCCAATTACCTTGAGCCATATGTGTGTATCCAATATTATTCCTTTTCCGCGTCCCATTTTACATCGATTGGTGAAATGATATCTCCTACAATTGTAAACGTTCCCGCCATACAACCCAAAATATTTTTTTGCGGTTTTTTCTTAACTGGCACCAATTTTGCAATTGGTTTTCCGTGTTTTGTTATGGTAATTTCACTTTTCATAAAGCGCACATTATCCATCATGTGCAGACATTTAGCCTTAAATTCGGTAGCTGAGACTGTTGTCATAAGTGGTCATTTTAATATGACCATATTATACATTGAAGTGTTTTGGAATTGCAAGCCCCGCTAAAAAATTTTGGTATGTTGGAGCTCCGACAACAGCCTTTATTTTGAGCGACTTTTTAAGTAGACTGCCAATAGACTGGCTGCAGTTTAATTTTGCCGGCGTATATGAAACAAACTTTTCAAGATTATTTCCGTTCGCTTATTGGAGAGGCCGAGGCTGAACAATTTTTTTGTTCTATAAAGGACAGACAAACCCGTAGAAGCGTGAGGGTTAATACATTAAAGACGACCAAAAAAGAGCTCACCATTTGGCTTACTTCTCAATGTTACAGCGTAAAAAATAATCCGTTTTGTACGGAGGGAATTGATTTGGAGGGGCGCGGAGAAGAACTTTCCTTGAAGCTCCCCTACCACAGCGGATTCACTTATCCGCAAGACTCCGCCTCAATGTTCGGAATTTGCGTTCTTTCTCCGCGCCCCGGAGAAACCGTCCTTGATCTCACCGCCGCACCCGGAGGAAAGACCACATTTATTGCGCAAAAGATGAAAAATACCGGTGTTTTAATTGCCAATGACATGGATACAAAGCGGCTTAAGTCGTTACATTATAATCTGGAGAGGCTCGGCATTTGGAATGCCGCGGTACTCCGCACACAGCCGCACAAAATCGCAGAATATTACCCAAATACTTTTGACAAAATTTTGCTCGACCCTTCCTGCAGCGGCGAAGGACTCCTTGTAACGCCGGACGGCAAGCCTGATTTTTGGAGTGAAAAGTCGCTAAAAAGATATGCCGCCGAACAATATGGCTTACTTCTTAGCGCTTTCCGCATGCTAAAGCCCGGCGGTCGGCTTGTTTTTTCAACCTGTACCCTCAACAATATTGAGGACGAAGGCGTGGTAGAACGGCTCATTGAAAAAATGCCCGATGCCTACATTGAAGACACCGCTCCGGCTAGCGCACCAGAGCAAATTGGCGCTTTAAAAGGCATTCGTTTTTGGCCGCATAAAACCCACACAAAAGGTTTTTTCTGCATTGCAATCGGCAAAAAGTCGGCGACTGAAGAAGCGGAAGAAATCGAAAACTCAAGCGAAAACAAACCTGCAAACAGACATCAGAAATTCAAAAAGTCGCTACCGGAAAAGCAAAATATTAAAACCCTAACAGAAAAACAACTGGAGCCTTTTAAGAATTTTATTTCTGGATATTTTGGCTGCGAGCTCCCGCCCAAAGCGGCCTTCACAATCCGTGATGAAACACTTTTTATGCTAAGCCAAGAACTTGCTGATTTTCCACTACTTCCTTTTTATTCGCTCAGTTTTCCACTTCTCAAAATTTATCCGGATGAGCTCCGCCCAACCCACGCCGGCGCACTACTCCTTGGGATTCACGCAACGCGCCATGTTTACGCGCTCAGCCGCGAGGAAGTTTTAAAGGCCTTCCTGCGCCAACCAATCCAAAACACGAGTGGCGAAAAAGGCCTGTACATAGCCAAATATGAGGATTTCCCAATTGGGATTGCAAAGCTAACTGACAGAGGAATTGAAATTGTTTTCCCTCATCAGTTTTAATGAACCGGTTTGTCTGATTATTTCAAGAGCTTGATCATCTTATCAAAATCCGACTCAAATGTCCTATCCTGGATCACTCGAAATTTATTGTATTCGGCCTCAGCTTTGAGCCTTGCCTCGAGCATTGTAACTTTGCCAAGATCCGCAAGAATCGGCGTGTTCGAAAGTTCCAAAAATTGATTTAAAAACATATCCCAATCTTTCATATTCATAACTTGGCTATTTCTTGCTCGCGTTTCAGCCAAATCAAGATAAGCCGAGACAATCTGCTCCAACTTTTTCACATGCTCTTCATTCAAATAATTCTTGGCAATCGTCACATCACTTTTTAAAATTTTTCCTTTAGGAGCATTCTTCCATGTTTTAAGCCCCATAAAGATTTTTTTGTGATCGGCCGCACTATAAATAATCTCTGCGGCGGTTTTCCCTGTTATGCTAAAGTGAAGGCGGTTTTGTACGGATGCAAAAAATTGCTTTGTAATGTCCGCTTGGCTGTCATAATCAGCCGAAAGAGCATAAATGTCGGTAATCTTTTGATACAACCTACGCTCACTCATGCGAATTTCCCGAATCCGCTCGAGCATTTCCTCAAAATAGTCCTGTCCAAAGTGCTTGATTTGTTTTAGTCGCTCATCGTCCATTGCAAACCCCTTGATTACATACTCATGCAGTACTTGTGATGCCCATTTCCTAAACTCTGTGGCCCTATGCGAATTCACTCTATAACCAACAGCTAAAATCGCACTCAAATTGTAGTATTCGACTTTTCTTTTAACCTGTCTCCCACCTTCATTTTGAACTATTTCCAAAATGGAAACAGTTGCCTCTTTTTGGATTTCTCCTTCTTCATAAATATTATCTAAATGTTTTGAAATTGCTGGCACATTGACCTCAAAAAGTTCCGCCATTTTTTTCTGCGTCAACCAAAGCGTTTCATTCTGAAAGAATACATCAATATTCACTTTTCCTGTTTCCGTCTGAAAAATCACAAAGTTGTTGAATTCCTGCAGTCTGGTATTTGTGATTTCCTTTTTCTTAGCCATTTTTGAGAAGTTAAGTTGTCAAAAACACCCCCACTATACCGCACAAATTCCACCCTGTCCTGACAAAAACCTGAATTTTTTCAAAATAATGGGAAGTGATTGTGCAAATCGACTCAAAAGTCTACTCTACAGAAAGAAAATTTAAACTTTTTAATCATGTCAAACTCAACAATAGGCCTCATTATTGGCGGATTCATTCCGGCTGTATTTTTTGCGGCATCAGGTATTTTTAGCAAGGTAAGTACCAAAGCGGGAATGGGCGTAGGCCCTTATCTCATAATGATAGGACTTGCAATTCTTTTGCTCGGAATACTTACTGCAACTTTCAGTCACAACTGGAGTTTCCCAATAAAAGGCACATGGTCAAGTTTCAGCTCGGGACTTGTTTGGGGAACCGGTTCTGGCCTCTTTGCTCTTGCGCTCAGCAAATATCACGCACCGGTAAGTCAGCTTGCCCCGCTATACAACATGAATACATTGCTCGTTGTGATTTTTGGATTGATCATATTTTCAGAATGGAAAGACATGGAAATGGTAAAACTGCTAACCGGCACAGTCATGGTTGTTTCAGGAAGTATTTTAGTGAGCTTGGCTTAACTCTTTTATTTCCACTTCCTCTTCTTAAGCGCGTCTCTGGCGGCGGATTGTTCGGCTTCCTGTTTGGAGGGGCCTTTGCCTTTGCCGGCGAGCTCGGAGCCAAAGTAAATGCCCATTTCAAAGACCTTATCATGATCAGGTCCTTCCTCGGAAAGAAGTTCGTAAGCTGGGGTGACGTTGAGGCGGTCTTGGGCCAATTCTTGCACGCGGGATTTTGAGTCCACATTAAGTCCCGCCGCAATAATTTCTTCAAGCAAAACCACTATATTTTTCAAGATAAATTGATTTGTGAGATCAAAACCTTTATCCAAATAAATGGCACCAATAAGTGCTTCAACCGTGTTAGCCAAAATATAATCCTTTTCTCTACCGCCGGATAGGTCTTCACCGCGAGAAAGGAGCAAATACTTTCCAAGACCAAGTTTACGCGCAACGCGAGCCAAATTTTTGCCTTTCACAAGCGCACTTCGCCAGTTTGTGAGCTGGCCTTCAGGTTGATCCGGATGGTTATGGTACAAAAAGTCGGTAACGGCCAGTTCAAGGACTGCGTCGCCCAAAAATTCAAGCCGCTCATTGTAGCGCTCTTCGTCGTCATGCTCATTTACGTAAGATTTGTGAATGAACGCGAGGCTTAACAGATTGTCGTCGTCAAAATGGACGTCTATTGCGTTCTCAAGTTCCTCGATATGTTTAATTTTTACCGCCATCGTACAGAGAGCTTAATACACCATTAACAAATTTTGAAGAGCTTTCGTTACCAAATTCCTTGGCAAGTTCTATCCCTTCATTTATAGCTACCAATGCAGGCATGTCTTTATCAAACAAAAGTTCAGTGATGGAAAGCTCCAAAATGGCTCTGTCAACAGGTGCAATTTTATCAAGAGGCCACTCGGGCGCGAATTTTTTAATTTTTCTGCGGACGACTGCATGATTTTTCACAACCCGCTTTAAAAGATGATAGGCAAACGACTGGTCGACTACCCCTTTGCATCCATTCACCAAATTGTAAGCAAGAATTTCTTCCGGATCTCCTCCATGAAACTCCCAAGCAAATACAGTTTGCAGGACTATGCTTCGCAAAATGTGGCGTTCACTTGCCATTTAGTTGTGCTTAGACGGCTAATTAAGCCTTGATTTTTGTGATCTTGCTTTCGGCTTTTACGGCCTTTTTCAAGATGTCTTTGCCCCTATAGAATCCGCAAGACGGACATGCGTTATGCTGTTTTTGTGCAGATCCGCACTTTGGACAAACCAAAAGTTTTGTGGCATTTGCAAGCTTCTTTTGCGTTTTGCCCACAAAGGTTTTATACCTGCGGCTTGACCTTCCTTTCGACTGTTTCTGTTTGGGGACGGGATGTTTAGCCATATTGCTTAGTTATTTAACTTAAAACGTGCGTATTTTAAACCATGCGGGAAGTATTGCAAGACTATTATTCTCCTATAATTTTCCTACAATTAGATTTATTGTACGGATATTTCATCTAAACTCACAGCATATGTCCCTATTTCTACACCACCATAAGCGCCGTCCATCCATGCATCTCTATCAGCATCTGATATTAAATAAACCTCGAACTGTCTACCACTACTGTCTCTTCCGAGGGATATAGATAACGCTATAGAAACACAAGTCGATTCAGCTCCAGTAAAAGCTCCCCGTAGAATGCTCCCGCTTGTTCCTTCTTGCAGATTGAACCGATATTGCCACTCACCATATTGTCCTCCAGGTGTATGAGGTTTCGAAAAACTTACTGCAGTGACACGAGGAATTTGGGACCCTTTATCTCGTGAGCACGTTCTTACTGCAACTTGAATAGCTTCACTTATTTTCTCATCATAATCAGTCCATTTATCTACATATTGCGTTGTCCCTCTGTTGACTGATTCGTCGACAGGTGATTCTAGACCTCCATGGTGAGGACATGCAGACAATAATGCTAATAAAGGTGCTGCAATTACAGGTGCTCGATCCATAAAAATTAGTGTAAGTGTGCTAAAAGTATGCGTATACTATACGCCAAATTCTATTTTGTCAATAGCAAGGATGGCGCATCTTCCTCATCTCCTCCAATATATTCCGGCGTCCAAACATAGAGGTCCACCAGCATTTTTAAGGTGGCGGCGTATTCACGGACAAGGTAAAAACTATCAAAAATGTAAGGCTGAAGTGAGGCGGAAATGCCAACGCTTTCAATCCCAAGAGAACTACAAGTGTAAATTGCGCGTGGGAGGTGAAAGTCCTGAGTTACCAAAACGGCTTCTTTGATTCCCCAAATTTCTTTTGCGCGAATGCAAGTGTCATAAGTACGCCTGCCTGCGTAGTCCTCGGAAATTGCCGCAGCGGGAATGGCAAAGTCATTTTGAAGGGTTTGGCTCATAACTTCCGGCTCGTTGTAATTTTCTGTGGAATTGTCTCCGGAAACAAGAATTTTTGCCACTTTCCCTTCATTGTACAAGTCTGCGGCAACGGTTAAACGGTCATAAAGTGCGTCTGACGGAGCGCCGTTATCTTTCACTCCCGCGCCAAAAACAATCGCAATTTCTTTTTGAGGAATGGTTTCCAGCGTGAAAATATTTTTTTGTTCGACTTTTTGTATCAGGAATGGCGACAGAAGAAAAATGGCAAAACAAACAGTGAATGCTACCAAAATTTTGCGTAATTTATTTGGGATTTTTTTCATTTTTGCTTCATATTTAAATACTTTTTGCGCAGATCCTGTGGAAATTTTTCAATGGCATAACGGAGCATTGTGCGCGGCATTACTGCGGCATGGCGCACAAGGAATTTTTCTTCAATTGCACGGTCACGATTGCCGATTTCTCTGAGCATCCAACCAACAGCTTTTTGGATCAGGTCTTCTTTGTCCATTATAAGTTTTTCCGTGAGTATAAGTGGAATTGAGAATTCGCCCGCTTTGATAAATGCAAAAGTTGCCATCATTGCAATTCTGCGTGACCAAAGAAGTTTTGATCCGGCCATTTCCATAAGAAAGGTCTTTTGGATTTTGTTATCTCTGCGCGCGCAGAATTTTTCCAATAAATACGGTCCCAAAATATAAGGAGCGGAAGAGTCCACAAGGTCCCAATTATTTACAAATTTTTGATTGCGCAAGTAGAGGTCCACGAGTGCTGTTTTTTCGTCGTTATTTTTTGATTTTTCATACTTTTTCCTGAGCATGAAAAGAGCTGTGAGACGCTGTTCATGAAGTGGCGAGGAGAGCAGAGTCTCAAGGTCTTCCGGCGAGATTTCTTGCCAATATTTCAGTGCAACTTTTTGCTGAAGCGGGACTTTAATGCCAAGGAATTTGTCGCCCTCCGCATACTCGCCCTTCCCCGTCTTAAAAAATCGCTGAAGAATTTTTGCTTGAGATGGATTTGCAAGTGCACTCAAGTCTTTTTTGATGGCGGAAAGTGCTGTGGAAGGTGATGGCGAAGTGGATTTTGGGGTCATTTTTTCCCTTTTTTGAACAGGTCTTTAAGGCCGGCGAGGGCTTTTATTCCGTCCTCCGGCTCCTCGTAATGTTTGCATGGTTTTGTGCAGCGCGGGGCATAGTCGATATTCAAAATGATGTCCTGCCTTATAGGAGAAAACGGGTCGATTTCCATGCGCGTTCTGTCCAATGTGAGACTTTCGTTTTCGTCGTCCTCACGGAGCGGTTTTTTCTCATAAAAAAGCCATTCCGAAGGCGTGAAATTGAGTTTTCTTTTGAGCTCTTTTCCGCAGAGTGCGCAAGGAGTCAGTTGAGTAGCCTCAAGCTCATTTACAAGCATCATGACGCCCTCATCTACGCGCATAATATAGCCGCGAGCCGTGACTTCCCCGGAAATTTCTTTGATATCAAAAGCGCCGGCAGGAAAAGTGACTTCAAAATCCTGTCTTGTGCCGTCGACTGCGTTGTAAATTTGAGAAACTTTGATCATTTTTAGCGGCGTGAAACAGCGCCGGTTAAGCGCAAAATAAATATGAAAAGGTTGAAAATATCCAGATAAAGTTGAATGGCCGCGTTGATATATTCGCCTTTTGGATAGTCTTTCAAGCGATTAATATCATAGGCGGCGTAGGCCGTGAAAAGTAGGACCCCAAAACCTGAGTAGAGCATCTCCATGCCGTTCCCCCACGGGAGAAAAATTCCCGCAATTCCAACAATGAGCATGCCAATTAATGCCGTTATAAGGAAGCCTCTCCAACTTGATAGCGACTTTTTTGTTGTGTAGCCAAAAAGTCCCGCACCGAGAAAGGTTGCGGTGGTTGTGAAAAGCGCTCTGTAGATTATGCCAAACCCGTTAAATTCGTGGGCAAAACTCGCAATGAGTGGAACCAGCGTGAGGCCGCTTATGAAGGCGAATGCGGAAAAAAGTATGTAATTTAGCGGTTCAATTTTGGACCAAAGGCGTGAAGTCAGTATGAGTACAAGCTCGACTGCGAAGATGGCAAGTGCCCAACTCGGATTAAGCACAAGTGTTGCAAGGATGTAATTGTATCCCGTGTATGTGCCCGCGGCTGTGATCAGAATGGCAAGACCAAAGAGGGAAAGAACTTTGCTGGTAAAAGCGCTTTGAGCCGAAAGAGCTCCGTAAAGTTGTTCCGTTGGGGCGGTAGGACCCGTTGTGTGTTCCGGTGATGTCATAATTTTTTATGGTTGGTTTTAGCGTGCCTTATTATGCCTGAGTTTACGGAGATGGCAACAGCTTGAGAGGTTTATATCTGCGTGTAATATTGTGTGGCTACTTTAATCCAGCATGGAAAATCCCTCGTATGGATCTCTGCTGCGCGGCGCGGTCTGGTGCATCTTTTCCTGCGCGCTGTGCAAGTGACTCGCGAATTTCAGGTCAATTGTATGTGCAATCTTGTGGTGTTCCTTGCAAAGTGGAACCATGAATGCAGGATCATTATTTGCTTGCAGTCCAAAGCGGATTTTATGGTGAATTTCTTCGGCTTCATGAGTGCACCCGTGAATGGCGCACTTGTTTCCGTATTTTTCGTGAAGCAAATCGCGTGTTTCCTTGTTTTTGTATCTTTTTGCAGGAGGATGGGTCTCTCCGCTTAGGCGCTCATGGGTCTCCTGTATCCTTTCATCTGTCCTTTGATCTCTTTGTTTTAAAAGATCAAGGAGAATTTCATTAACATCTTGTTTCTGTTCGTGGAGGCGGTTCAGTTCTTCGATGACTTCTTTTGAAAGAGATGGATTCAGTTTAGGCGTTTCTTCAAAAAATTCTTCTTGTTTGTTTTGTTCCCGGGAACAAAGTTTTTCATCTCTGGCCATAGTCTCCAAGACTTCTCTGGAATGAATCTCTGCAAGGGTTGCAAGCTCGGCTTGATTTTCTTTTGTTGCAATTGATGCCACCTTTGCAAGTTTACTTACACTTACCTTCCCTTCAACAAGTGCCTCTTTAAGATCCGGCTTATCTTCAAACGTTCTATCAAGGGATAAGACTCTTTTAACTTGGTCTTTGCTCACTCCGCCAAGGACTGCGGCAAAATGATAGATACTTTGGAAGCCTTCTTTCTCATAAAGGCGGCGCCTATTCACTTCGGGTAGTAGGCCAATGAATTTATTTCTCCACTCTCTGGCTTCTTTGCCATATCTTCGGCAGAGCGCTAACAAATCTTGGTCTGAAATTTGCATTTGAGTTTGCATAAGATTATAAGGTTAGAAAGTATGTAAAAGAAAAATAGCGGAAATCGCAGGAAAATTCAATCAAAAAAGCACCACTTTTACTGGCGCGCTTACGAGAATTGTGGCGAAATCATTAGCCGTGGAAAATGGCTTACGTAAGCCAAAAATCGCTACACAGAAATCTACGAACGGCCCTTGCTTTTTGTTCCCGGGAACAAATGAAGGAACGGGACCAGTCGTCCAAAAAACTCACAATCCCACCCTTCCTAATCCAAACCGGCGCAAGTGGCGGCGCAAAGGGCGGCGCAAAGCGGCGGCTGCTCGAGGTCAAAGGAGATGGTCAAAGGAAATTCTATAGAATTTCTCCCAAAAAACCGCTAAACTATCGCCATGTTTGGCTTAGGAAACACATTATTACAAAAACGAGAGAGGCTATTTACAGTCCTCGACATTGGAACGCACTCAATAAAAGTGCTGAATTGCCTTGTCACAGGCAAGGAGGTGGAAATTTTGGGCAAAGGCGAAGAGAAACAGGGGTTGGGGGAAATGGAAAACGGAGCAATAACGGATATTGCAGGAGTGATTGAAAGGTGCCACCGCACAATGAGAGAGGCGGACCGCATGTCCGGATCTTCGCCGCAACAGCTAATCTTTGGAATTGCCGGAGAACTTATAAAAGGCGCCACTTCAACCGTCACATATAAGCGCCGCGATCCCGCCAGCAAAATTCATCAGGAAGAGCTCAAAAATATCATCCATAAAGTCCAGTGGAAGGCGTTTGAAAAAGTGCGTGGGGACTTGGCTTATGAAACCGGCTTCAATGAGATTGATGTGAAGCTTGTTTATGCGGCCATTGTGGACACAAGAGTGGACGGGTACAAAGTGGCAAATCCAATCGGTTTTCAAGGACGAGAGGTTACTATGAGCGTGTTTAATGCATTTTCACCGGCGGTACATTTTGGAGCGCTACAAACCATAAGCGCAGAGATGGATAAGGAGCTACTAGCCATTATGGCCGAGCCTTATGCTGTTGGAAGACTTCTTGGTGGAACCGAACTTCAAGGTTACAGCGGTGTATTTATTGACGTTGGAGGAGGTGCCACAGATATTGCGGTTGTTATTGACGGAAGCGTTATAGGCACAAAAATGTTCCATTTGGGGGGTCATGCATTCACAAAACGGCTTTCGCAGGCGCTTAACATTTCTTACGACGAAGCCGACGAGATCAAGATTGCGTTCTCTTTAAATCAGCTGGAACACCAGTCGCACAGTATTGTTGGAAGGGCCCTTCAGAGCGACATAGACATTTGGCTGTCCGGAGTTTATTTTTCACTTAAAGAGCTACCTGACATTGATTCTATGCCGCCAACGGTTTATCTTTGTGGCGGGGGATCTATTTTGCCTCTCATAAAAGATGGTCTTGAGGGTGCCGACTGGTATAAAAACCTTCCCTTCCCCAGAAAGCCGCAGATTAAGTATCTCCTGCCAAAAAATATTTCGCACATTAAAGATAAGACCGGCACGCTTACTTCGCCCGCGGACATCACTCCGATTGCGCTTGCAGGAATAGGAATGGAGATACTGACCGAAGAAAAAACGCTTACAAAAATGCTGCAAAAAGTCGTTCGACTAATGCAAGTTTAGCCCTCTCGCCTTACGCCAACATGAGCGAAAACGCCAAAAAAGTTTCAAAGAAAAAAATTATCTTTGTTCAAATGGACGAGGAAATTACAGCGATTTTTGAGCGAATTTCAAAGCTTTCGTATTCGGAGATCTATCTTGTGGTGCCGCGTAGAGCCGTGCTCTTGCAAAGTATTGTGAATTTGAAGATTTTGAAGCAAAAAATGGACACTTTAGGAAAAAGTTTGGCAATTATCACCAACGATCCGAGTGGAATGAAACTTGCCTACCAAGCCGAAGTAAAAGTTTTCGACCATTGGGATATAGACGAAGAAAAGAAGAAGGGCGAGGAAAAAGAAAACCGGACGGAAGACGGCAAAGAGGAAGGTTCCTCATTTATGAGGCCGATTCCGGCAACTCAAAATGACATAGAGGACGACTCTCCTTCAAGGCTGCCGAAGAAAAAGTCGTCAATTTTTGAAGTTGTAAGGAATGTAAAGCAAAAAGACAAAGGATTTTCATTACGATCTTATATTGCGGATATTAAAAAACACAGGCTTGAGAAAGAGCCGCTTAATTTCTACCTAACTCCCGGGAAAAAACGGTTTTTGGCCGGGTTTTTGATGGTTAGCGCAGTGATGTTTTTTATAATTTTGTATGTAGCACTACCGGGAGCAACAATTTACATAGAACCTTCAACTGATGTAATCGGCAAAGGTACAAATGTAATTTTAGTGGAAAATCCTTCTGCCCCGCGGGAACTTCAACTCTATAACGTAAGCGCTGAAACAGATTTAACCATTAGCCATTCTGCAACTACCGTTGAAAGCATGGGAAATAATGCGAGCGGAAAAATTACAATAATAAATATCAGTGGAATTAATAAGCCTCTTATTGAGAATACTCGTTTCCAAACTGCGGACGGGATAGTTTTTAGAATAAATGAGGGCGTCACTGTGCCTTCCGGTACAATGGAAAATCCCGGGAAATTGGAAGTCACGGTAATGGCTGATCCTGTAGATGCGAATGGAGTCGCAGTTGGAGACAGAGGGAACATTGGCCCCACAAAGTTTATTTTGCCCGCCCTGCGCGAAGAATCTCGGAAAGAACTTTATGCCGAAAGTTATGCGCCTATGACGGGAGGCACAACGAGCGTGATTGTGAAAGTTAGCGAAGAAGATTTAATGGCGGCCCGCACCCGCCTTGAAAGTGATCTTAAAGAAAAAGCTTTGGCTGCACTCAGAAAAGAGACTTTAAGCACGGGGAACGGCAAAGGACTTTCTCTTCGACTTATTGAAGATGAAGATACATTGATTTTTGGCACGGCAAAAATAGATGTCCCTTATGAACTTATTGGCCAAGAGAAAGAATCTTTTGAGCTTTCCGGGACTATTTCCGTGAGTGGAGTTGCTTACGATTCGGACGCGCTCTATAGCATTCTTAAAGAGGAGATCATTGCTTCCGAGACCCCCGGAAAAAATCTTATCTCCATTGATGAGAATTCAATAAGTTTGAATGTACTTGAGGCGAATCAAATAGCACAAACTTACAAAGTCACAGCACAAATTCAAGGCGTGGAAGAATATCAAATTGACCCATCGACCGAAGATGGTGCCGCACTCGCTGATAAGGTGAAGGAACACGTTGCAGGAAAAACCGTTGCCGACGCCGAGAGTTATATCCAAAATTTGCCTGAGGTAAACAGTGTGCAGATTAAGCTCTGGCCAATGTGGTCGCCAAATATTCCGAATTTAGTGGACAATATAAAAATCAAATCGCTTGCCCAAAATGAGGAAATTCAGTAAACTCACTTCAAACCTTAAATTTACCTTATGTCCAAACTTCCAACTCAAACTCAAGATTTTTCCGCTTGGTACAACGGCGTTGTTGAACTCGCTGATATGGCCGAGCACAGCTGCGTAAAAGGGTGCATGGTGATTAAACCTTATGGCTATGCAATTTGGGAGCACATTCAGCGTGAACTCGATAGACGTATCAAAGAGGCCGGTGTTCAGAATCTCTATTTCCCTCTTTTTATTCCGCAAAGTCTTCTGAAACGCGAGGCCTCCCACGTTGAAGGTTTTGCGCCGGAATGTGCGGTTGTTACTCACGGAGGCGGCAAGCTCCTTGCCGAGCCACTTGTAATCCGTCCAACCTCAGAGACCATAATGTATGATACTTTTTCCAAGTGGATTCACAGTTATCGCGATTTGCCACTCCTTATAAATCAATGGGCGAATGTGGTCAGATGGGAGATGCGGACAAGACCTTTTTTGCGCACCACCGAGTTTTTGTGGCAGGAGGGTCACACCGCTCATGCAACGCGCGAAGATGCCGAGAGAGAAGTGGCGCGGGCGCTTTCAATGTACACGGATTTTGATCGCGACTTTTTGGCTTTGCCGGTTTTAACGGGGAAAAAGTCGCCAAAAGAGACCTTTGCCGGTGCCGACTACACAACCACAACGGAAGCCCTAGCCAAAGACGGGAAGGTGATACAGGCAGGGACTTCACATCTCTTGGGGCAAACTTTTGCAAAGGCGTTTGACATCACTTTCCAAGATGAAAAAGGCGAAAATCAGTATGTCTGGCAAACTTCGTGGGGAGTTTCAACAAGAATAATCGGCACTTTAATTGTGTGCCATGGTGATGACAAAGGGCTTGTGCTTCCGCCAAATGTGGCACCGCACCAAGTCGTCTTGATTCCAATTTATAAAACCGATGAGGAGAAAGAGGCGGTTTTGTCTACTTTGTCTACTTTATCTGATGACTTAAAGGCTTTGGGTGTGCGCGTGCACTTTGATAAGCGTGACACCGTGAGTCCCGGATTTAAATTTAATGAGTGGGAGGTTAAAGGCGTGCCTGTTCGGATTGAGATGGGACCGCGTGATCTTAAGGAGGAGTCGGCCGTTTTGGTGCGTAGAAATACCGGAGAGAAAGTGACTCTTAAATTGGCCGGACTTGCAAGGAAAGTGCCTGAGATTTTGAAAGAAATTCATTCATCAATGCTGATGAGTGCGCAAAAATATTTGGAAGATCACATCTCAGAGGCTGAAACACTTGAGGAATTGGTAAAAATCTTAGATGAAAAAGGCGGTTTTGTGCGCGCAGCTTGGGCCGGAAGTGAGGCTGATGAGAAATTGATTCAAGAAAAAACCAAGGCCACCATAAGAATAGTTTCCGAGGACAAATGGCCTAAAAAGCGCAAATGTATTTTCACAGGGAAAGAAACTGATACGGTTGTTTACTTTGCAAGGGCATATTAGCCCCACGAGCTGGGCCGCTTTAGAGTCCAAGTTGCTTCCTGATTTCGTCGGCTTTGTTTTGTTCTTCCTGTTTTTGGGCTACGGCTTTGTAGGAAAGCTCAATGTCTTTCCAGTCGGCAGCATGTTCGGCTTCCAATTTTTTAAGTTGGGCCGAGTGTTTTGGTGAAAGTTCAATGAATTTTACTTTTTCTTCCTCAAAAATGCGGATCAATTCGTCCACTTGCGCTTGGCGCAATTTAGGAATTGAGTCGATAATTTTCTTTTTTTCATCTCTGGAAAGGGAAATTGAACCGGCTAAGAGGTTTACAAAGTACTCTTCATTGAAGTTAAGGCTGTGCGCAGGGAGTTTCACGGTTGTTGTGAAGGTCTTCATCTTCTCGCCAAACTTATAATTTGGATCATTTGGTTCGGCCGGAGGAGTTGGTGCCATTCCTGCCATTGGAGCTTGCCCTGCAGGTGGTGGAGGAGGTGGTGGTGGCATTGGTTGAGTCTGGCCTCCATAAGGTTGCGCGTACACGGGTTGTGCAGGTGCAGGTTGAACCGGCGCGCCATAATTTTGGACATTTCCTCCGTAGTTTCCGTAGTCGTAATAAGGAACAGCTTGAGGCGGAGTAGGCTGCTGAACAGGAGGCGGAGTAGGCTGCTGAACAGGAGGCGGCGTAGGTTGCTGACCTTGTGCACCACCTTGTGCACCTTGCTGGCCTTGAGGTTGTCCACCTGCCGGAGTGCCCCAACCACTTGCAAAGTTGCCCGTGAAGCCCTGACCTGAATTTTGGTTTGTATTATCTGCCATAATTTTTTAGTCGTTATAATTCTACCATAGATTGGTGGAATACAAAAGAGGGCCCCCTCCACGCCATGAAGAGCCCTCTCCAACCGTAATTAAAATCAGTATACACACTTGACTTGGTGTCAAATGGATTGTAATTATATACGATGTTTAAAAGTTTGTCTAGTCTTTTTTTTGAAATGAGTCTAAAATGCTTTGCGTATGAATAGACCTTGGCTCTCGTACATACCTGTTACACTAGCCGTTTTGGTGGCAATTACGGTTGGTTTTATTGATGCGCAAAATCATCCGGCAACACATGTTTTTGCGGCGGAATCGTTGAAACAAATGCAGTCGCTTAACTACAAATACCGCATGAGCGTCAGCGATTTGGGCACAAGCGGCCTTTCAATTATGCCTGAACTTATTAAAGCCGACGTACTTTTGCCGGGAGTAACCGCGCCGCGTGAAAATACCGGACTTATTGTGACTTTTGATGATTTTGACGGAATGTTGCTCTTGCAGCCTGAAAAAAAATTGAATGATAGCCAGTTAGCACAAGTTGCGAGTGAATATAGTGCAGGCATTCCGGAATTTTCCAACATTGAACCGGATCAAGAAGTGGCTTTGGAAAGCCCTTTTTACGACTTTGGGATTTTTGCGGCGAAAGAATCTGTGAATTTGAGCTCCACTGAAAGTGGTGTGGATGACGCCGTGCGCGTTGCGGTTGTAGACAGCGGAGTTGATGAAACTCATGAAATTTTTGCGAACACGCACTTTGGAACAGGTTGGAATGCCATTGATGGTGACACCAGCATGTATGACGACGTTGGGCATGGAACTCATATAGCCGGAATTATTGCCACCAGTGCACCCGAGGCGCGGATTTTTCCGTATAAGATAGTAGATGCTGATGGCGGCAGACTTTCAAATGTGCTTTCAGCTCTTTCGCGCGCGATTTCCGATGAAGTTGACGTTATAAATACAAGTTTTGGCTTGTCCAGCTCGTCTTACGCGCTTGAAGAAATGGTGACTCGAGCTTATGAAGACGGGATTATTATTGTTTCGGCGGCCGGCAATAGCGGAAAAGACGTGAACTTTTTCCCAGCGTCTTACGACAAGACTATTGCAGTTGCAGGCGTGGACGCAGGTGATCACAAAATGACAAACTCCAATTTTGGCGACTTTGTGGATGTGGCGGCTTATGGCTATCATGTTCGCTCTTCCCTGCCTGATAATCGCTATGGATATAAGAGTGGCACCAGCCAAGCCACAGCTTTTGTAAGTGCAGCAGTTGCGAAGATGCTTGGCGCTTCAGCTGATTCGAGCGCTTATGATTCCGGCACGGCGATGACTTTTGAAGAGGTTTTGTCGACTTTGCAGGGGGGCACGGAAAAAATTCCCGACGGAGAACTTGCGGGAGTGGCAGTGGTTAAAGTAGAATAGTGCGCGTTAAAGTCAGGAACGGGCGGTTAGCACTCTTCGAGGTCTAACACGCCCTACGTTCACTGCCTGGGCAGCTACGCTGTCCTTCCATCTCACTACGGGCGGTTAGCTCAGCTGGTTAGAGCGCCACATTGACATTGTGGAGGTCGATGGTTCGAGTCCATTATCGCCCACCAAAGATTGTTAAGATTGACAGGTTGTGTTTTTTATGTTTCAATGATGCCTTTTAAGGAAGCAAATATGTTGACTGATCGTCCAAAAACTCATTTACAGGAACTCCTTCCCGATCGTGCACTTAGTAGGGGGTTGGATTTTTTATCCGCGCAGGTTTTGACGCTTGATGAGCATTTGGCATTCAATGAAGTGACTCGTCTTCTGAGGCTAATGGATAAAGGTGAGGATGTGAGAGTAGCTGATCTTGGTTGTGGGACTGGGCAACTCATTAAAGAATTAGCATGCATTTTAAGACTGTATCAGGAAATTTCTGGATGCAGAGGTAGATTCAATGCCTGTGGCTTAGATCTCAATCCACTTGTGGGCGAACTGGATTATGGCAAAGCGGTAGATCATCTCAATAGATTTATTCGTCGATTTAAAAGCATTAGAGAACGGGTAAAAATGCTTGAGCTCTTAAATCAGGATTTTTGGTGCTCAACAGAAGTTGATTTCAAAACTCATGATCTAGCGGAGCCATTACCAAATGACCTCTGTGCATTAGATTTAGTCATTTCTTTTGAGACGGCACTATATTTATCTGACAATCTAGGATTTGCTGATCGAGTGATTAGTCGAATGCGTGATGGAGGATTTGCAATGATCTCAGGCATTAGAGAAAATCTAGTTCGTATTACAGACACAGTCTCTGGAGTACAAATCCCCTTTGCAAGCACCTTACCAACTATGCCAACAAGTACTTATCTTGGGCACAGCTCTCTGTTACTTCATAGAGCTTGTGCTGAAAATGAACGTCCCTTTGAAGAATTCCGTTTTACTGCTAGCAAATATTTAAATCCTAGTGCAAATTCATCTGACAAATTTTTAATTTTGTCCTGCTATAATTTCACGCCAAGCGTAGCGCGTAGAACAGTTCTAGAACCATCGCTTTAGCAAATGGGGAATATGTTATATTGTATGTGTAAACGGTAAGACCTGTTAGTGGTTCCTAGGTGTTCCCTTCCATTGGTTGGCTACAGCTTAGGGCGTTCGAGCTAACAGGCTCGTTTTTTAGCATTAAAAACGCATATGGATGTTAGTTTTTAATCGTCCTTCCCTTCATTCTCCTTCAAAAACATCAAGGTTTCATCCTTCAAGAACTTTCGCTCAAGAGCAAAGATGTCATTGGGAAGGAGGGAGTTTAGATCTTGGTCGATTACGGTTTGAGTGACATGTTTTTCAATGAAAGTTCTCAAACTGTGTAGAAATTTTGAGATGGTTTTGCCGGTTCTTTCTTCGACTATTTCAGGTTTGAATTTGTAGCCTTTCATGAAAAAAGTGTGAATATCAAAAATGTCCCTGCCGGAAACGGAACCATACTTTTTATATCTTTCCATTATGGCCACAAGTTTATTGGCAAACATGGTTGGAATTGTGTGGCAATAAATAATTCTATCGATTTCCGTGAACCGGACCGCCTCATATTCGTTGTTTTTTGGTGGCGGAAAAGTGATGTCGAGTTTAAGCGTATTACGCTTGCCTGACTCGTTTTTATATCTCAAAAAATACTGTGGGGCCACAGAGCTACAATCTTTAATTTCCAAGCCGAGCATGGCAAAAATATTTTCAAGTTCTTTTCTTGTTTGGAAAGCGCGGCTTTCGTCAATCAAATCAAAATCAAGATCAACGGAGAAACGATTGATAATGCCTCTCATGGATGCGCATGTGCCGCCCTTGAAACGCAAAACTTCCATCAAAAACGGATTGTCCGCAATTTTTGCAAGAAGTCTGTAAAGCCATGATTTATGTACTGCATCAGATGGATGAGGAAGCAACATAACGAGATTTTGTTAACGGATAGCCTAAACTTTTTTGCATTTCTTTGACTTTATCCCAAGAAGGATTTTTGTCAAAATGCGCCTTTGGATTGAAATATAGCATGTCAGCAATTGCACGCTCGGGGGAAGCGATATTTATACCATCTTTAAGACAAATTCCCGCGGGATTATAGAGATATTTGCTTTTGAGTTGCCGACTTTTATATGAAGCATCTACCAGCTTAAATTTTTTCGACTTTGGACTCACAAATGTATATGAGGACGGTTTTTGCGAGACAAAACCCTCGTCATACAAAACCGTTTCCGTACTCAAATAACAGAAGGAGTGTAAAGCCTTTGCGCCCAGTTCCGGAGGGCTTAATTCATCCGGCGGGACAAGCGAATAAAACCCTTTAAATATTCTATAAATAAGGCCGTCTTTTTGATAGCGCCCCAGTGTAATACGCAATGTATTTGCATTTTGTATCTGCCACAAAGCCGCCAAATCTTTTATGTGAAAAATTTTTTCATCCTTTGCCGCTAGCAATGCAAACCTGCGAGCGGTTATGTTATGCTTTGTGATTACGTTGCGTTTAAATGTACTCATATGTACATTATAATGGAACTAATGGTAAAAGTCTAGAGGCGTGCTAAAATGTAGTCATACTTGCAACTACTCCATACCATTCATAGATTCCATACATTCCCCCGCCTCTCCAAAAATCCAATAATTCTTGAGAACTTAAAGTCCTATTGCCGGGCAAATTGGCATTGTTGTCTTTTGTTAATTCTGCGGAATCAGGATTTTTATCATACAAGCTGTCATAGATGTAAAATTCGTCTTTGAGTGCATCAAATCCAAAAATAGTGATGTAATGCTCAAACCCGTCTATTTCTCCTAAAATAATAGCTGGCTTCTTTTGTGAAAGTTGCTCTTGCAAAAAGAGTATTTTTTCGTCATATGACAGCGGAGCTAAATTTGGTTTTTCCACTATTATGCCGCTCTTTTCAATTTGTTTCTCAAGTCCCCACGGTAAAGTGTATCCATTTGAAAGTCTCCATCCAATTTCTTCAGTAAATACTTGCGAGTCCACCTCTTCTCCATTTAAGGCTCTAACTACTGCGGCTGTGCTAAAAGGACCACAGTCATTTGTTGACTGCCTATAGTTGAATTCTGATGGATAGTCTATCAGGGCTACTGTCTTTATTTGGTTTCCATTTATAATTGGAGGTGTTTTTTCATGAAAAAACATGAAAACAATAAGGCCAATCGTGACGACTGCAAGAACCGCTACACTTTTCTTACTAAACTTCATGTGTTGGCAAGATTTTATCTAAAAGACGATTAAACAAACGGCATCCATATCACCGCGCCACAAGTGCAAACTGAAAAAAGTAATTGTCCAATGCTTCAAGTGAAGTTGAGTACTGATTATTACCAAAATAAATGTCACACAAAACCTCACGGACACGAGCTATTTCCTTGTAGCCTTTGTGCCATCTTGGATCTGTCAAAGTTAAGTCTATAAGCTCGAGCGCCCTGTCAAAAGCCGAGTCAAAGCGGTTTTTGTCGCTATGCTGAGACAACACCAAACGGTGAATTTCACTTCCTATATTTCCCATTTGTTCGGGGAGAGAAAGTGTAAACCACCTGCCATTTGCTAAATCAACATGCTGAATCTTCTTGTTCTTTTTCAACCTGATGAGTTTCATGAAAATTCATTTAAGTTTGTGCACGCGCACAAAAGTCTATTTTTTACCCTTTGCCTTTTTCTTTGATGGCTTTTCAGACTTCGTTGGTTTTGTTGGCTGCGCAGGTTGTGCAGGTTTTTCTTTTGGAGTTTCCGGTGCTTTGTAAGGCGCTTTGACTTCTTTGGTCTCTTTCGGCTTTTCGTCGACTGTGATTTTTGTGGCGCCTAAAAGACTTAGGGCTTTTAAGATATAATCGAGCTTAACATTGAGCATTTCAAACTGCTCTTTGTTCTGATTTGGTGCTACAGGAGCCACCGGAGCCGGCTTTGGTTTGTCATAAGAAGGCCTATCGAATGAAGGCTTATTGTAAGCGGGTCTGTCAAAAGAAGGTCTTTGAGGTCTGTCTGATGAAGAATCGCCATTCTGTTTGAAACAGTCGCGGCAAAAAACCGGTTTCCTGCCGTTTGGTTTGAAAGGAACTTCGCACTCCTGTCCGCATGTGGCGCAGGTGGCTTGGAACATTTCAGGTCTGTCGTCATCCCTATTGTCCCTTGAGCCCATCCATCCGCCTCTTGAACCGCCGTTAAAATTTCTCATAATCTGTTTTGTTAAGGTTATGGCAACCCTTATATTGCATAAAGGATTAAAAAGCAAGGATTTTGCTGTATTATGCCTCTGTGAAAACACTTTACGAGGATGAAAATTATGTGGGATTTTTGAAACCGGCAGGTGTGCCGACCACTTTTGGGGAGCAAAAAGGGTGTTTTTTGGAGGAAGTGCGCCGCGAGCGACCGGATTTGTTTTCTTTTGCGGGGTTCCGCGAAGAGGAGGGCGGACTACTGTACAGGCTGGATAATGAGACCGGCGGACTGCTTATGTTTGCAAAAAATCGCGAGGCGTTTTTGAGGTTCACCGGAGACGAAAATTTGCAGAAAATTTATGTTGCGGAGGTTTGCGACTGGGGCCGCTTGGAGGAGCAGGGCACAATTAACTATCCCATTGTACATAAATCCGGAAAAAAAATGGCGGTGCTCAAGGGTGGACGGAAGGTGCAACACCGAGGGAAACCGATAGAGTGCAGTACAAGTTATGAGCGCGTGGCAGGCGCGCTTTGTGCGCCACCCCGCTCCGCGGGGGGCAAGCGCTCACAAAGCGGCAAGTGGGTGCGATGCGCAATCACAAAAGGTGCGCGGCATCAGATCAGGGTGCATTTGGCGGCAATGGGAGCACAGATAGTTGGGGATAAGTTGTATGGTAAAAGTGAAGTTTGTTCCCGGGAACAAAATGCGGGAAAAATAGATGGTCTACGCTTATACTGCGTGGGGATTTGGTCCGGATTTTTGCACGTGCAAATTGACGACTTGATTTTCAGTGATTGAAGGCCTTGCAATATTCACATTCGCCACAAGAGGCAAATTCGTCAGGGCGGAGAAATTTGAGGTTCATTATGTCTTCGTAAGTGCTTAATATTTCCGACTTTGTGCGCTCTTCGTCCTCGGGCGTGACTTCAATAATTTTGCGGACAAAATTGCCGGTTTTTTTGCTTTTTTGGATAAAGTCGATCTCACCCACGGACATTTCATAAGGGAATTTTTGGGAAAGAGAGCAAAGCAATTTATAAAAAATGATTTGTCTCCTGTACGTGCCGCCGAGTAAGAGCTCGGAGTTTTTAGTGTCCGGATTTCCGGTTTTGTAATCCGTTACTTTCACGCGCTTACTTTGCGCGGATTCAAATGTGATTTTGTCTATATTTCCGGTGATTGGAACGGCGCCAAGCATCACAGAATGGCTTGCAAAGGGATATTCGGTAAGTATGTGAGGTGAAAAGTCGTCCTTGTAATTGGTGTAGTAGTCTGTGAGCGTACTTTGGCCAAAGGTGAGGGCGCGTTCAAAATCTTTTTTAGTGAGAGTCTCCTTTCTGAGATGTTTTTCAAATTGCGTGAGGAGAAATTGCGCGCTTGGGAGGTTTTTTTCTTTCTTGAAAGTGAGGAGGAGATCACGGAGCGCATTGTGAACCGCGGTACCAAAAGACATGTGCTCGTTTTTTGCGTGAGGGACTTTTAAGAGGTTGTTGTAATAAAAAAGTCGCGGGCAGGCGAGGTAATTATTGAGGTGCGTGACTGACATCACATAAGAATCAAGCAGCTCTTTCACAAAGGCTTCCTCCTGCGCGGAATAAGGTTTAATTATTGGCGTGAATGAAAGTTCCAGGACCTTTTCCATCTCATTTTCAATGTCTTTTGTGGCGGCTAAAGCGGTGAATTTGGGATCAATTTCAGCGGTGAAAATTGACGGAACAATTTCTCTGCCACTTTCTTGAGTTTGGCTTAGAGAAAGCGTTAGCGACTTTTTGGCGCGGGTCATTGCAACGTAAAAAAGCCTGCGTTCGTCTTCATTTTTTTCTTTGCGCGTGAGGCGTTCTGTTTTGAGAAATCCGTGTGGCAAAATTATGCGGGATCTGTCAGGGTTGTTGCCAAAATGTTTATCACGGCAACCCACAATGAAAACATGCTCGAATTCAAGGCCTTTGGACCTATGTGCGGTCATCAAATTTACGGCATTTTTTTGAACTAAAAATTCGTTCTCCGTAATTTCAATATTGTTTTCTTTGAGAAGTTCCAAGTGCTCAATAAATTCTGTGATTGTGAGAGCTTGATTTGCACGTGCGAGCGACTTTATTTGGTCGAAAAAAGTGCTTAGGCGGTTTAGGTTTGGAGCCTTATCCGGCTGACTTAGTGTTTCTGGAAGATAGCCAGATTCGTTTATTAAAATTTCAAAGAATTCGGTGAGGGTTTTTTGTGCGCTTTGGCTGCGCCAAAGCGCACACTTCTCCAAAAATTCCTTGAATTTCTCCTCAGTACTTGCACACTCAAAAAGTTTTTCACGGCTCTGATTTGCTTTACGGATGAGGCGCAAAACAGCCATCTCATCAAAGCCAAAAGTCTTTCCTATAAAGCCAAAATTTAAGATGAAAAACAGGAGATCATCACGCGAAGGATCTGCAATAAAGCGCATTAAGTCGACTAAATTTAAAATGTTTTTGTCTGTCAAAATATTCATGCCGGACATCACTCTAAACGGAATTTTCATGCGCAAAAAAAGTTCTTTAAAATTCTCCGCCTCCTTATTCGTGCGGTAAATTATTGCAATTTCTTCAGGTTTGGTTCCGTGGCCGATCAGCTCCTCAACTTTGCGTGCAACAAAATGATGCTCCATTTGCGGAGTTGAAAGCGTGGCAAGCTGGACCGCGCTCGCCGCGTCCGTGCCCGGGCAGAGCACACTTGCTTTGGCATGTTCCGCACACGCCTTTAGCTCCTCATAAAAATCCGGCAAAACAGTGTGAATTCCTTGCTCGTTGTGTTTTATGAGAGAGTCCGCGGCATCCAAAATTACCTGCGTGCTTCTGTAATTATTTTTGAGCGTGATCAAATTTACGCTTCCTTTGTAGAGGCTGTTAAAGTACAAAATATTTTCCAGCGAAGCCCCTTGGAACCTGTAAATCGACTGTTTATCATCCCCCACCACAAAAATATTCGGGTTTTCAAAAAAGTCGCCAATAAGTTTTATAAGCTCATTTTGTGCGCCGTTTGTGTCTTGATATTCGTCCACTAAAATGTACTGGAATTGCTCTTGCAGGCGCGCCAACAAAAAGTCGTCCGAGCGGAGCGCATTTAAGGCAAGCAGGATCATGTCATCATAATCATAACGATTTTTTGCGCGCAGTGCCTCCGCATAAGCCCTGTACAAATCAATTAGCGCCTTCTGTTTTGGAAGCGCGCTCACCAAAGACGCGTATTCCTCTTTGAGGGCACCCTTAACCGCCGTGCGAGCTTTTTTATCATCCAAATCTACGCCTTCAAAAAGTCCTTCAAAAAAAGTTCCGCGCAAATTTTCACGCATTTGCAGGACTAAAGCCTCCGGCAAAGAATTTCCATTTATTGCCACAAATTCCAAAATCGCTTCGCCTTTCTCCGCAATAAATTCCTCAGTTTTTTGCACGGCCGCCGCCAATTTTTCCGCCGTGATGTCCTCGCGCTTTAAGGTTGAAATGGCGTGTTCTAAGTCGCGCTGGTAGGCATAGGGATCACTAAAAGGCTTCAAAACCGAGTCCGCCGGAAGCGCATCTAAAATCTCTCGCAGTACCTGCACTTTTTCAATGTCCGAGAGCGGCTCAAAGTCACGCGAAAAAAGAAATTTCTCCGTGTTATCTTTGATTATTTCATTGCAAAACGAGTGAAAAGTGTGAATCCTCACATAATAAGCCGCGGATCCAATCATTTCAATGAGGCGTTTACGCATTGCAACGGTTCCAGACTCAGTAAAAGTGAGGCACAAAATATTGTGCGGCGAAAGCTGAGTTTTTTGTAAAATCCTCGCAATTCTGAGAGCTATAATTTGGGTTTTTCCGGTTCCGGGCCCCGCGAGCACCATTGTTGGGCCGTCGATATTATCCACGGCCGCTTTTTGCTCGGGGTTTAGGGCCGCGTAGGCCGCGTCAAAGTTCATTTTAGAGTTCGTTTTCAAGATACGCTTGTGCCGACTGCAGTAGGCTGCGAGCGTTATCGTAAGTTAAGCGCTTTTCCGCTTCGGCGAACGGCAACCACGCAAAATTTTGGTGTTCAAAAGAAATATTTACTTTATTTTCCTCGGTTTTTCCCAAGAAATAAACCACGGTTTTCTTCACGCGCTCCGCGTCCCCGCGATTAAATTCGTAATACATGCTCATGCGGTATCCCGAGTCAAATTCCACGCTAGTGATCCCCGTTTCCTCCTCAAGTTCACGCAGTGCCGTGTCTTTTTCAGACCCGTCTCTTTTCTCAACATGCCCTTTTGCAAAATCCCAATGTCCTCCCGGATAATGGAGCAAAAGATACTCGCGCACGCCTGTTTTTTCACTGTACAAAATAATCCCGCACGACTTTTCATGCACGTCCTTCCTCTTCCCCGCTTTTTTTTGTTTATAGCTTGTCATTACAGCAACTTATCTTAGTTGATGCGACTTTACCACTCGCCGACCCCCGCCGCCACGCCAAGCGGAAAGTGTGAGTTGACAATAGGCGCTAGCGTGTTGTGCTTTGGGGACAATTTTAGCGACTTTTTGCACGTGCAAAAAGTCGTCATTCTCTTTCAGATATTTTTCAGGAAAAATTCAGGGTTTTGTAAGGTGAGGGTGCTAGAGTTTAGGCATGAAAATTAGTGATGTCATAAACTGCGTAAATAAAACTAAGATCTTAAATATGCTTTTTCCGTCGCTGTGCGAGGAGTGCGGGTATCTTGGGGAGGCGCTTTGCTGCGAGTGCTACAGTCGACTTAAATTTGAGCCGCATGTGCGTAAAATTGGCGATCTTAAAGTGTGCACGGCAATGTACTTTGAGGAGAAGGGGCTCTTAGACAGGCTTGTACATCCGTTCAAATACAGTCATCAAGAAGACCTTTACCGCTATTTTGTGCCGCAGATGGTGGCGGCTTTACGGTTGCTTCTTGACCCCGCTTGCGTGACGCTTGTGCCGGTGCCGCTTCATAAAAGTCGACTAAATGAGCGGGGATATAATCAGTCGGCGGTGCTTTCCAAGTGGATTTCCCACGAGACGGGTTGCGGCTATTTGGAGGCGCTGGCGCGGAACCGAGAAACGCATTCGCAGGCGGCGTTTTCTGCGCGCGCAGACAGGATCAAAAATTTGGCGGGGGCTTTCTCCGTGGTGCGTCCCCTACCGGCTGGTCAAATTGTGATTGTAGATGATATAGTAACCACCGGAGGCACATTGCTCGCATGCAGAGAAGCACTTTGCGCGGCCGGCGTGACGGGCTCGGCCGGTGCTGGCGCGCGGCCTCAAGATGTTTTGGCCCTTACAATTGCAGATAATGACGACTTGCCGTTCAGATAAAAAATTAGTCCTTGGAATCGACGCCTCACGGAGCGCCACTCGGGTAAAAACCGGCGTGGAAAAGTACAGTGATGAGATTATTGCGGCGTTACTTGTGCGTGCTTGCCCCGCCGTGGCGGTGGCGCACAAGTTTGTTCCCGGGAACAAATGTGATGTGCGGCTTTATACCCCGCGGGTAATTCCGCAATTCCCGCGTGAAGTGCAGAGAGTTTTGTGGTTTCCACGGCTTTGGACAGCTCTGCGGCTAAGCGCGGAAATGCTACTCCGCAAACCGGATGTGCTTTTTGTGCCGGCGCATATTTTGCCGTTTTTTGCGCCCGAGCGGAGCTTTACCGTTGTGCATGACATTGCCTTTATGAAAGCGCCTGCGGTTTATTCGCGTTTTCAGAGGTGGTATTTGACGTGGAGCACAAAGCGTGCCCTTAAAAATTGTAAAAAAATAATAGTGCCGTCACTTAGCGTTAAGGCGGATCTTAAAGAGATTTTCAAGGCGGATGCGGAAAAAATATCCGTTATAAATCATGGAGTTGTGCCACTTCCCAAAGTGAGCTGCGAGTTTGTGCGGGAAGTGCGGAAAAAATATGGCCTTAAGGAGGGTGAGCCGGTGTTTTTCTTTCTTGGCAGGATTGAGGAAAAGAAAAATGTGCTTGCGCTTATCAGAGAATTTTCATTTGTGCGCGCTTGCCCCGCGCTAGCGGTGGCGCACAAGCAAGTGTGCGGGGCAAAACTTGTTTTGGCGGGAGCTCCAGGAGTGGACGCGGAAAAAGTCGAAAAAGAAATCAAGAAATTGGGGCTTGAGGAATCTGTGATTTGTACGGGCTACATTAGTGATGAGGAAGTGGCGGCATTTTTCAAGATTGCGACTGCATTTATTTACCCGTCTATGGAAGAAGGTTTTGGACTGCCGATTTTGCAGTCGTTCGAGGCTGGATGTCCCGTAATTTGTTCTGAAATTTTGTCTTCTATGGAGGTTGCGGGAAAGGCGGCGCTTTATTTTGGCCCGCGTGAGAGCGGCGCGCTTGCAGGTGCCATGAGGGAGATTTTGAAGCGGCCGGAACTGCGTGAGACTTTGGTGGCGGCGGGTGCGGAGCGGGTCAAGTTGTTCTCTTGGGAGAAGGCGGGGGAAGAGGTTTTAAGTCTGCTGATGCAGGGATAAGCGAGCGGTGAACAACGGAGTTTAATAAAAAATTTTGGTCGACTGAATCCTTGACGATTTTTATTTTTTCCAATGCCGAACAACTGCAAGGTCAATCGCATGTGCGATTTTGTGATGGTCTTTGCATAGAGGCACAAGGTAAGCCGGATCATTGTTTGCCTGAAGTCCAAAGCGGATTTTATGGTGGATTTCTTCGGCTGGTTTGGTGCAGCCGTGAATAGCACATTTTTCCCCATATTTTTCACGAAGAAAATCACGGATAGCTTTTTTGTAGTAGGTTCGTGAGGGGACATGAGTCTCTTCGCGGGAGCGAGTGGAAAGTTCCTGCTCTTTCCGCTCTATTTCTTGTTTTTTTTGATTTAAAAATTCTCTTAAGAGTTCGTTTATGTCTTTATCCTGTTCGGCAAGGTGGTTTAACTCCTCGATTACGTCGTCCGAAAGCTTGAACTTCTGCACGTGCAGAGATTTTGCAACAGAAAATAGAGTTGGCAAGTTTTCTACTTCCATGGTCGCAGCGGCCGCCGCTCTCTTTTGATCTCTCACGTAAACTTCAAGAGTCCTAACTGAGAACGCCTTGGCCAGTATATCAACTTCCGCTTCGTTTTCACTTGTTGCAATTGGAAGAACTTTTATCAATTTGTTTATGGAGAGTTCACCTTTATGAAATGAATTTGCAAGAATTGGTTTTCCTTCAAGTTTTCTTTCAGCGCGGAGAACTGTGTCCATTTGCGCTTCACTCACTCCTGCCAATTTTGCTGCAAATTCATAGATGCTGAAAAACCATTTTTTTTCGTAAAGACGGCGTTTATAAACTTCTCCCAAAAGGCCAATGAATTTGTCTCTCCATGTACGAGCTTGGTATCCATACTGCTCACAAAGAGAGTACAAATTCTCGTCTGAAATTTGTTCAATTCCTTCGGTGAAGATTGGGACCGAAACAGGGCCTAAAACTGCGTCCAAAATTGGCAATGTATTTTGCATAAAATAACAGGTTAGAATTGAGCAAAAATAATAGCAGAAAATACAAGGAAAATCACGCCAATTTTCACCACTTTTACTGGCGTGCCTGGGCAAATTATTGCGCAATCATCAACCCTCTAAAAATGGCTTGCTCAAGCCAAAAATGGCGCGTCTAAAAATTCATAAACTTCCCGCCAAAAGCTACGGAATCCATCCTTCACCCTTCCAACCTTATCTATACAATAATCTTGACTTTTAACGAGGGGGGTAAGATTCCAATGTGTAAAATTTAACGTTCAAAAATGCCTGATAGTGCGCCTCGTGGTTTGCAGCAGTGCCGTGAACTTTTACCTGGTTGTCCGGAAGAACTTCTTGGGAAAATTGCCCAAACAACATCTTTGGAAGAGCTGAGAGAAATTACTGCAAGTTTTGGCGCAGAAATAACTGAAGCCAGAGCACATGATTGGCATGAGAGTGGAGGGACTCGTCTTGTGGAAAGATGGGGGGAAGACTGGAAATTTGGTGTGGCTGTCGGTTTCCAAAGTTATCCGAAGGATGAACTAAATCCCATTATGATTTTTTTCTTTGACACGCGAACTAAATCTGGGTGGAGGAATGTCTGTGCTGATATAGCCTAATTCTCAAAGTTTGCTTCACGCCGGCTGGCACTGTAGAATCACGGCATGAAAGTTGCGCTTGTTCATGATTTTCTATTGCGGATGGGAGGGGCGGAAAGGGTGCTAAAAGTGCTTGCGGAAATGTATCCGGAGGCGCCAATTTACACTCTGCTTTATGATGAGAAAAAGATGGGCGATGCGTTTCCGGCTGAGCGCGTCATTACGTCGTCATTACAAAAATTCCCGCGGTGGATTCCCGGAATGCATAAATTTCTCTTTCCTCTGATGCCCGGAGCGGTTGAAAAGTTCGACTTTTCAGGTTTTGACGTTGTCATTTCAAGTTCCAGTGCATATGCGCACGGCATTGTCACAAATCTGGAAACTAGGCACATTTGCTACTATCACTCCCCCATGCGCTATGCGTGGGATTACACGCACCAGTACCTCCGCGAGCAGAATTTGGGGCTGATTGGCGAGTATTTTGCGAGCCGCGTTTTGCACCGCGTTCGAGAGTGGGATTTTCTGGCGGCAGACAGAGTTGATACAGCGCTTGCAAATTCAGAAACGGTGAGGCGACGAATCCACAAATATTACAGGCAGGATGCAGAGGTTATTTATCCGCCGGTAGATACTGAGAGGTTTGAGGCGCATGAAAAAGATGAGGGATATTTCCTGATTGTTTCGCAATTGACTCCTTATAAACGAGTCGACTTGGCAATTGAGCTCTTCAACAAAATGGGCAAAAAATTGGTGGTGATTGGAGAAGGACCGGATAGCGCGCGGCTCAAGGCAATGGCGGCCGAAAACATTGATTTCCTCGGGTATAAAGGGGACGAAGTGGTCAAAGAATATCTTGAAAATTGCAAGGCTTTTATTTTTCCCGGGGAGGAGGATTTTGGGATTGCACCGGTGGAGGCAATGGCGTGCGGCAAACCTGTTTTGGCATATGCGCGGGGTGGGCTTACGGAAACTGTGATTGCGGGCGTTACAGGTGAATTTTTCCATGAACAAACCGTGGAAAGCATGGAGGAAGGGCTCACACAACTGCTCATCAACCACAAAAAATATTCCGCGGTTGACATTGCGGCGCATGCGGACAAATTTTCCGTTAAAGCGTTTAAGAAAGCCATAAAATCGATTGTTGAAAACGCCAAGGAGCGTTAGAATGCCGGCATGAGTTTTGCACTTTACAGAAAATACAGGCCTAAAAATTTTAGCGGATTAATGGGTCAAGAGCCTATCCGCGTGACTATTTTGCAGGCGCTGAAATTGGGCAGGACGGTGCATGCGTACCTGTTTTCCGGACCACGAGGAACGGGAAAAACATCTGCGGCAAGGCTGCTGGCTAAGTCGATTCAATGCGCAGCGCGGCTCGAAACGGGAGAATCTTGCGGAGAATGCGAGGTGTGCAAGATGCATGCGGAGGGTCGGCTTATGGACTTGGTTGAGATTGACGCGGCGTCAAACCGTGGAATTGATGAGATACGGGACCTCCGTGAAAAAATCCGTTTTATGCCGTCTGTGGCCACTTGCAAAGTTTACATTATCGACGAAGTCCACATGCTCACAAAAGAGGCGTTTAATGCTTTGCTCAAGAGTTTGGAGGAACCACCCGCCCATGTCTATTTCATCTTGGCCACCACGGAAATTCACAAAATTCCCGAGACTATTTTATCAAGGTGCCAGAGGTACGATTTTAAACGCATTTCCGAGGAGGATATTTTTATACAGCTGAAAAAAATTGCCGAGGCCGAGCAACGCGAGGCCGAGGATGAGGCGCTCCGGATGATAGCCAAATATGCAGACGGAGGTATGCGTGATGCAATATCACTTTTTGAGCAGCTGTCTTCAGAGTCGTTAACAGTTTCTTTGATCAAGGAAAGACTGGGACTCAGCAATGTGCAGAGTTGCGAAGAGCTTTACGGGGCCATTGGAAGCACGGACACATTGCGCGGACTTGCCATAATCGAGGGACTTCACGCGGAGGGCACGGACTTGCAACAATTCACGACTGCTTTTTTGGGATTTTTAAGAGAAAAATTGCATAGCGCTGTAAGCGAAAAAAAAACGGGCGTTATACCAAAAATTTTGGACTGGATTGAACTTTTTGACAATGCGTGGATAGGGCTTAAGAGGGCGTCGATTGCCACCTTGCCGCTTGAAATTGCGGTGGTTAGGGCGTGCGGGGCTGCTACTACGCCCGCTGCGCCTGCCGCTGCGCCTGCGGCTGTGCCCGGGCACGCGGCTATGCCTGCCATTGCACAAGTTGCGCCCGTGCAGGAGAAGCGCGCGGAAGGACTTGAAGGACTCGTGCACATTGACGCTATTCAGAAACAACTGCCAAAAATTTTGATGGCAATAAAAAATCCCGGAGTTAGAAGCTCTTTCCAAACCGGTCGACTAAAAACCGTTGACGGGAAAAAGTTAACATTTGTATTTAACTCCAGTTTTCACCATAATAGGGTCCAGATGCCGGAAGCAGTCGGTGAAATTGAAAGTGCTTTTAGAGAAGCGCTTGGAAGCGAAATAAGTGTATTTTCCGAGCTTGAGACTGTGCCTTCCGCCCCTGCTGCCGCTCCCGCTGCGGCCACCGTAGCTACCACGAACGCCGCTGATGCGCTCGGTTGGGAGAGCACGGAGGAGCCGCTTTAAACTGCCTTGTCACTTAAGCGCCATGTTTGAAAACTTCAACAAGCCGGAAAAACTGAGACCAATTTTGGAGCTCTTGGGCGGATTTAGCGTGCCCACCGTTCACATTGCAGGTTCAAAAGGCAAAGGCACCACCGCCACTCTACTTGCAAAAATTTTGGAAATGCACGGCAAAAAAGTCGGTCTTTTCACCTCCCCCGCCATTTTGGACGACTCTGAAATGATACAAATTAACGGGAGGTGCATTGAACGGGAAAGGTTGGAGAGGTTGATCAGGCGAGTTAAAAAAGTCGCCATTGGAATTTTAGAGTTAAATGAATTTGAGATTTTGACTCTTGCCGCTTTAATTTTTTTCAGAGAGGAAGCATGCGACTTTGCAGTTCTCGAATGCGGTCTTGGCGGCATTTTTGATGCCACAAATATGGTTGAAAGTAAGGTTTTGACCATTTTAACCCATGTTGAAGTTGAGCATGCGGATGTACTCGGTTCAACTTTAGGCGAGATCACTCAAAATAAACTTGGAATTTGCAGAGTAGGCGTTCCGTTACTCACTGTGCGTTCGCAGAAAAAAGAAGTGCTTGCGGAAATTTTTGCACGTGCAAACCCGATTTTTGCACCGCAAGTTAAAGTTGGCTACCACCATCCGGAAAGTGCAGGACTTGCTGTAAAGGCGGCAGAGATGCTTGGGTATAAGGTTGGCGTTAGGATTTTGAGTGGACTTAAGAAAGTAGTAATTCCCGGACGATTTGAATTTGTGCGCACGCACAAGCATGCTGTTATTTTGGATGGCGCACATACTTTTGACAGCATCCAGCATCTACTCTGTCAGGTCCGTAAGTTTGCCAAAGAGGGCAGTTTTGATGAAGTTATTTTTGGCATTCATACTTTAAAAGACAAACCTCAAGATTTGTGGAAACTTTTTCCAAAAAAGCGCACTTTTTGGGTCCAAATTTCAGATCCACGAGCAGGTAGTTGTCCGGAAGGTTTGCAAAAACTTGAACTTGTGGAGTTTTTTAAATCTCATGACAAGCAAGTCTTACTTGTAATTGCGGGATCTTTTAAGTTAGTGAAGGCGGCAAAATTGTATTTAAAAACACTTTAATTCTCAAAACAACGTTGGCGGACTACTCGGGAAAGCGCGTTCAGCACTTGGCAAAGTAGGTGGGTTCTTTGGCAGATGATCTCCCAGCAACTCACCAAGCTCTTCCTCCCCCAGTACCTTAACCCCCAATTCGGTGGCTTTTTCAAGTTTGCTGCCCGCCTCGGCGCCAGCGAACAAATAATCCGTCTTTGAGCTGACACTGCCGGAAACGGTGCCACCGGCGGACTCGATTGCGGCTTTAATTTCTTCACGCGGACGGGAAAGCGTGCCTGTAATTACAAAAGTTTTGCCTGTGACGCCGGAAACGAGCGACTTTTCCCCCGGTCGAATCAATTTTATGCCAAGATCCGCAAATTTTTTGAGCAAATTTTGGTTGGACGCGCCGGAGATCCAGTCGATAACTCCCTCTGCAATCCTCTCGCCAAAACCTTCGATTGTTTTTAAGTCCTCCGGCGTGCGACTTTTCAGAATTTCCAGAATTGTTGCGGGCGTAATTTTGTCCTTGGTCTGCGCAGAGATGTACTCCGCGAGCAATTTTGCAACCTGCTCACCAACATAGCGAATGCCGAGTGCATAAATAAATCTGTATGTTTCCACTGTGCGGCGCGAAGCCACACTGTCGAGAATATTTTGGGCCTTTTTGTCCTTAAAAAACGGCAATTCCAAGAGCTGCTCACGCGTCAAAGTAAAAATGTCCGCGGTGTCATGAATGAAGCCGTACTCAACAAGCGCGTCCACCACGCTTTCCCCGAGCGACTCAATATTGAGCGCCCCGCGAGATACAAAATGTAAAAATCCTTCGCGCTTACGGCCCGCGCAGTCCTGATTTGGACAGCGAGTAACGGCCTCTCCTTCCGGTTTTTCAAGGTCAGTATTGCAGATTGGACAAGTGCGCGGAAAAGTGAAGGGCTTGGCTCCGTCCGGGCGCAGATTGACCAGCGCGGAGACCACTTCGGGGATTACGTCGCCGGCCTTTTGAATGATTACGGTGTCCCCAATTCGCACGTCTTTACGGGCAAGTTCCTCGGCATTGTGAAGAGTTGCGCGGGAGACAACGGAGCCTGCAACGGAAACCGGTTTGAGCTCTGCAACAGGTGTGGCGGCGCCGGTTCGGCCAATTTGGACGGTGATGCCCGTAAGAATTGTTGTGGTTTGCTCGGCGGGGAATTTAAACGCGATTGCAAAGCGCGGAGTTTTTGCAGTCCAGCCAAGGGTTTCTTGCTGTGCGCCGGAGTTCACTTTGAAAACCACGCCGTCTATTTCATAAGGCAAAGTAGCGCGCCGGCGCTGCCAATTTTCAAGGTAGTGGATGCTGGCTTCTGCGGAAGTGTGAACCTCATATTTTGTGTTTACAGGAAGTCCCAAACTGCGTAAAAATTCCAATTTTTCCGACTGTTTTTGAGGCACGGCCACCGCTGCTCCACGTGGAGAAAATGCACCAATTTCATAGCAGTACATTTCAAGCTCGCGCTCGGCTGCAACATGCGGATCCAGCTGACGAATTGTGCCCGCCGCAGCATTGCGCGCATTTGAAAATCCCTCCATTTTCTCAAAGCTTTTTTTGGAAAGGATAACCTCACCGGAAACCTCCAAATCTATGTCTTTAAAAAGACGCAAAGGGAGGTTTTTTATTGTCCTCACCGTGTGCGTAACATCCTCGCCCATGCCGCCGTCGCCGCGGGTTAGGGCGCGCGCCAGCGCGCCATTCTCATACCAAAGTGTGATATTCAAGCCGTCCATTTTGAGCTCGGTCACAAACTCCGCTTGGCCCACCGCTTTCTCCACTCTGTCCTCCCAAGCCTTGAGTTCTTCCATTGAAAAAACATCCGCGAGGCTCCATTTTCTGCTTTTGTGAGCCACTTTTGCAAATCTGCCGGAAAGCGTGCTCCCAACCCGTTGAGTTGGTGAATCCGGCGTTATTAAATCCGGAAATTCCGCCTCTAAAGTGACCAGTTCACGTTTGAGCGAGTCACGCACAGGTTCCGAGACCTCGGATTTGTCCATCACAAAATAGTCAAAATTCAGTTTCAAAATTTCTTTTTTGAGAAGTTCTATGCGGGATTGGGCGGCACTTTTATCCATTCGTAGCATTTCTTGCCTCCTTAATAATTTTGGTGAGATTTTGCATAAGCCCAAAAACTGTTAAGGAGTAAATTTAATTTTTTCGACTTAAAAAGTTTAGCGTATTTTAAGGCTTTTTTGAAATTGATTTTTGTTGCGCCGGCTTCTAAGCGCAGTTCGTCCCAAAATGAGTCGCTGGTTTCAAGCTCACTTGAGTGAAGGTAAAAATAGTCGACTAATGCTTTCTCTTTATCCGCCATAAGAGTTTCCATGTCAAAACCCGTAAAAGCTTCTTTTTTGATCTGTTGATATGTAAAAGTTCCAAGCGGTGTTTTGAAATGGCGCGTAGCTTTTGTACTTACCAGAGTGTACGCAAAAACCGCTTCCGGCATGATTCTATAAAAGCTCAAAGCGTATTCCAAACTAAAGTAGCAAGGACTGTACAATTTCCGTGCTACCTCATAACTTTCACTTTTTGTATCTGCAAACATGTAGATTCCGCGTTTTAGAGAAATCAAATCGCCACTTTTCTTCCACAAGTGCAATTGCAAATTAAGGACATCAGGGTTATCCGCAAAACAAACAACTCTTGCTTCACTAACAGAGAATATGTTTTTTTTCATCTTTTTGCGAAAGTCTTTTAATTTCATTTAATTATATTTCTTTATAATCTACTGAAATGATACTACTGCGCTGTTTCAAAGTCAAGAGACCTGCAAAAAACCTTTTGATGATTTCACCTTAAACTAAACTGTCTTTTCTGGTATAATGAGGGGAATTCCAAAATAAAATGCCGAGAGAAACACTATCAACACAATCAACGGCGACGGAAAACTCTGAAAAATGCAGGATCTCTGAGAAAACACGAGCTGATCTTGAAAATTTAAAGGAAAAAGTACAGTCGTCAATGGGACCATCAGAAACTTCGTTATACATAAATGGCTATCCTGTTCTCTCATATGAGGCACTGGAGTCTGAGCCTGCTGAGTCCGGCATTTCTCCAAAAAAATATTTGGAATCTATTGAATCAATAATCCAAACGCCTGATGATGTATTTGCCGTAATGAATCCTAAGAATAAAATAGTTGAGTGGAAAAGATCAGAAAAAGACAAATTGGATTTATTAATGGATGCAGGAGTCACTTTAGCGAGTGGGGGCTATGATTGCGACAACATGGCATGGTTGGCAAAAACGCTTTTAGACTCGCTTGGATGCAAAAATGGGTATGATTACAAGGCTAGAGTAATAGGTTCTTCGGCTGAAAAACATGCCGTCTGTATATATACGAACCAAGATGGGGAAATGTGTTCAATAGATCAATTCGACCACCATAAAAACATAAAGACTATCTGCCAAGCATCGAACTTATTTAAATGTAATGAATTTCTAGAGGTCTATCTTTATGAGAAAAATGGCATAAAATCACAGATAAAGGTTGTACCAATCAATAAAGATCTTAAAGAAACAGCTGAAACGGAATTAGTTGTATTGGTGCACAATAAATATATCGAGGGATTCAATCCTAACAATATATTACCGTCTGGCTGGGGAAGATATTCTGTGGTTCAGATAGATTTTGTCGAAGGAGATACTTCTCTTCTTTATAAAAATGGAAAAATGGACCAAAGATCTTTCAAAGATGGTAGCATGGAATTTTTTGATATTGAAGGAAAATTAACCCAAAAGACATATCCTGCATCCAGTGACATAGAAGTGGAACTTTATGATGATAATAGGAGAGTTGTGCAAAGAAATTTCCGTGAGAAAAAGGATCACCCGTACGAAATTGAGGTTTATAATTCTGAGGGGAAAATTATAAAAGTTCAGACATGGACGGGTGAAGAAAGGAATGTGCCTTAACTACGACTGTTTTATAGGCATATGCTGTTTCTGTGAATATACATTTTTGTTAATTATCGGAAACTAAGGTTTTTTCAGGAAGAAAACTACCCGAGCGAGATACGGCTCCCACAAACAGAATCCCTGTTAGTGATAGGGTCGTCAAAAAACATGCAAATACCCCACAATTCCTCTCCCCCATCATCGCTAGAAGAAATTATCATCCATTGGAAGTTGAGAATTTGACCGGATGCAGAAACGTAATTTGGATAACGAGTCCAATTTTTCATATCAGGACGGTACTGATCTATACTTTTGTCCTTAAAGACTTGTAATAGAAACTGATGATAAGCCGCCGTATCCATATTATCAAAATCAACACCTTGTGATATTGCAATTTGACGAAGACCTGTCTCTATTTGTGTTCTGTAACGAATCATGTCAGCGATAGGATCCATGAATACTCTCTCTCCTCTTCCACAGGCTTGCATATCTTCAGCATAGGGAGTTCTCCTAGCACCCTTCTCCATCATCTCCAACTCATTCGGCGTGAAGATGATGCGTGGCCCTGTACAAGTAAGAACTCTTGTTCTTTTATATGCACCTACCAATGCCGTCTTTTGTTCTCCAACTTGCATATCGCCAAGATCTTTGAGGCCTTCAATGTCTTTTGGTGAGATCCTTCTGACTTCTACAAGATCTCTATCACCTCTGTAATGGAAAGGGACCTCAGGAAAAAGAATTGAAACTCCACTGGGGAGCATTGCTCCTGCATCAAAGATTGCCATCATATTATAGCCATTATTCTGCATATCCATAACTTTCATAAGGGAACTTCTACTAATTGTCACATTTTTTAAAAGATCGCCATATGCTTTAGCATCCTTAACTACACCCATCCTGATAAGAGCATCAACGAGTCCCCAACGCATGTGTGTCTGAACCGCCTGGGTCCATGCGGCTTCGAGGTCAAACGTATCTCCAAGAATTGTAACCGCTTCGGCAAAAGTGACTCGTTCTTTAGCCACTTCATCTTCTTCTGTCCCTTCAACGCCATCGCTATTGAGCTCTGTATCTGAGGGAGATCCTGCGAGAACAAGTGCCTCTTCCCCTCTTTTAATTAATTCCTCGACGGCGAGATCTGGGATCCCTTCAGTAGAATCCGGAGCACTTATCAGAGGTTCCGCTTGAGTTTTATTTGAGTCTGCTGTTGACATATTTTAGTTTTAGATTGTGACTGTTTTAATTATACCATGTAAATTAAATTACGCAAGTCCTATTCACAGCCAACCCGTCAAAAATCTGCTATAATTTATAGATTTAATTTAATGCAAGCGCACGTATGGCACAGGTGAATACACTTTACGACCCCAAAACGGACAATCAACCGATTGATCCACAGGTTCAAAAAATGCTGAATACGCCGCTTGCCGATTCCAGCGGTTTTTCCGCAGACGACCAAATGCTTCTTAATCTGATCATGCAAAAAGTCGACCAAAAAGAGATTAACCTGCTCGCGCCGTCCAGCCTGCTAAATACCGCGGTTTACGAAGGGCTCACACCTGAAAACAAAGCCAAGGCCGATAAAAATGCCGTAATTTTGCTCGCAAAAATCCGTGAAATTTACTCACTTATGCGCGTTTACACCGAGCCCACTTTCCAGATTAAAAATCTTGTTGCTTCCTTGCGCCTAACCAAAGAGCGCCTTGAAGAACACGCCGATTTATTCGTAATTTAAAGATTATGTCCAGCCCTGAAACTCCGCCGTCACAAGAAGAAGTTAGGAAAGAGCAAGTTGATGCTGCTGCCGATAGTCGTGCGGTAAAAAAGTTGGCTAAAGATTTAAAAGAAGCTGATGATAAAGGTGGGAATGACAGTGTAAAAGAAGGTAAAGCATTTCTTCGTGTCCAAGGAAAAGCTGACAGAAAAGCTGACCGTCAAGATAATCGAGCTGAAAGATTTAGAAAAAAAGAAAAAAGAGCTGGAGAGAAAGGCCATGAAAAAAGAGAAAAAAGTGCCGACGAAAAAGCTCAAAAGGCTAGGGATCGCGCTCACATGTTTAGAGATATGGAAGAAGCCTCAAAAAATGAGGATGTTGTTACCTTACAACAATTGGGGGAAGCTGCACTCCATGCAGATGATCCTGTTGAAACAACCGAGCCTAAAGTAGGAGATAATGGAAATGAGAAAAACCCTGAACTCGTTGAAAGTATGGCAAGCAAATGGGAGATTGTTTTGAAAGGGCTTGCTAGGGATTTGGTCAATAGTATACCGGCAGAAGAAGATACATTTGGAAAGTATACATATGGGATTAAAGGTAAAGTATTCTGTTTCCTAGTTGGAATTTTTGGACCAGATGACGCTACAGTTTGGGCGAAAGACATAGATGCGGATGGAAGAAAATTACTGGCTGCAAAATTTGGGCTTACTTTGGTTGAAGAAAATGGAATTTTAGCTGTTAAATGGACGGAACCTACAGATCCTGATTATCAACCGGAAAGCAGGATGGCTTATACTGTTCTAGAGAAGTATTTCAAAGGTGGTCTTGGAAGTTTAGAAGATGCTTTTAGAACTATTAAACCAAATACCACAGTTAAACAATTGCGGGAGGCGTTTAACAAAATGAGTGATGGAGAATTGAAAACAAAATATAAGGAATTTATTTCCGCTATTGATGCCGCTACGGAAAACGGAAAAGCCTCTGACGATGTTGTTGTTTTCAAATTTATAAGCAAAAATGGAAATAAACTTTTGACTCCTGAGGAGCAGGCAGAATTTGAACTGGAAAGTAAAACTGAAGGTAAGATGATTGCACTTGTTAATAAACTTAAATTTGAGAAAAAGACGGACACAACTGTTAAAGACTTTTTGGGAGAGTTGAATACGATTCAGCCTGAATGGACAGAGTTGGAGACCAGTTTTGAGACTTTATTTAGCAGTGAAGATAAAAAAGACATTTCAGGAGTAAAATTGAGTGAATTTATTGAACGAGAAAATGGTCTAAAGGATGATCCTTTAAATAGAAAACTCTATGATGCGATTGCAGCTAAACTTAAAGAGATGTCTACCGTTCCAGAAGTACCAGCTCCGGCCGTACCTTCCCCCGCTCCAAATTCAACCGGCACAGTAAAACCAAGGAGTTCTGACACACCTGCTCTTCAATAATCCCCTCTTCACAAATAAAATTTAATCGTTATAATCTCTGATGTTATGAGTGATGACACGCCAATAAGTACACAAACGGGGGCGCAAGGCGCGCAAACGGGCGCCGGAGCGGCTAGCGGAGGCGCCACAAAAAAGGAATACAATATTCCGAAGATTGTTTTAGATAAATATCCGGAGTTAGTCGAACTCATCAAAAAAACTGAGTCCATGGCGGATGAGGAGCGCGAATATTGGTTCCAGATTTTGCCAATAATGACGGACGAACAGGTTAGTCGACTGAAAAACATTCTCACAGAAGAGGCCGAGCAACTGGCCAAATTGGACGATCAATATCAAGGCGAGCTCGCCAAACTCAACCAAAAACATTTGGACGAGTGGAGCACTTTCCAGAAGAAAAAAGACCGCGAAAGCCTGCAGAAAGCCGAGGCTGAAGCTGAGGTTTCCGAGAAAGCAAAAGAAGAAGACATCTTAGGTCAACTAAGTGCAGATGATACAGCTACTACTGGAGCCGCAGATGCAAGTGCAGCAAGCGCCTAAGGTGTAAGCTCCGCCGTCACAATGAGACGCCTAAAAGTGGTGCCAACAGGTGTACATGTCATTAGCGTGAGGCGAAAGTCGTCCGTCTGTTTTAAACTGCTTGTGTCAGAAGGGTAAACTTCTTTTTTCTCCGTGACCGTGTAAACAAAAGAATTTTGATTGCTGTAAATTATTATTTTATCACCGGTTTTAATCTTAGGAAGCAAGGCAAAAACCGTGTTATACTTGCTCATTTCCCAAAAAACATTTGAGCTGTGACCGGTCAAAAACATATTTCCTTTCTCGCCAGGTTTGGCCGTGCCCGGATAATGGACAACGCCCTTCAAAAGGGTTTCGTGAATCTGTTCTTCAATGGCTGAAAAGTCGCCATCTTCAAGTGAGGCGGCAGTCAAGTCGGGCTCAATAACTGGTGCGCTTATATTGAGCGATGGAATTTCAATCCTATTGTCATAAGGAGTGGGGATTATGCCAAAAAGCGGCAGGCCATCATTGGTTTGGGTTGCTTCTGTGCCAGCGGTTGCAAATGCAAGCGGATCTTCTTTGATCGACTCAAAAGTTTTGCCCCCATTCCAAGGATCGGCGGCAAGAATTTGCTGGTGGGTAGGCGTCTCGCTTGAGGCGGTGAAATCTTTTATGCTTGCGACTGCAATTTTTGAGTAAGCGGCAGCGTTTGTAATTACAAAAAGCGCAATAAAAAAAAGCGCGGTTGTAAGCGCAAAACTCTTGATGCTGAGGATGGTTTTCAGGTGTTTAAACGGCTTTTTGATTGCAAAAAGGTGCGAGCGCACTTTTTCATGGGCGGATAGGTCTAGCCTCACATAATCCTCCTCTTCCGCCGAGAGAATTTTTCTGTCCAGTTTAAGGGCAAGTGTGTGAATGCGTGCGCGGATAGTTTCCATGTGTAGAGTTTTGGCGTAGTTTTAGGCGTACTTCCGCGCAAATGATAGACAAGTTTTGCCGTCATATAAAGCGGAAACGCCGGAAAGGCTTTCAAAGTCCGCCTACTTTTCCCAGTGCCGGACCACAGTAAGATCAATCGCATGTGCAATTTTGTGATGGTCTTTGCATAACGGCACGAGATAGGCAGGATCATGGTTTGCCTGCAGTCCAAAGCGGATTTTATGGTGGATTTCTTCGGCAGGTTTGGTGCAACCGTGAATGGCACACTTTTTCCCGTATTTTTCATGGAGGAAATCACGAATCGCCTTTTTGTAGTAGGTCCGTGAAGGAAGATGGGTCTCTTCGCGGGCGCGCTCGGATAATTCCTGCTCCTTTTGTTCGGTTTCTTGGTTTTTCTGTTTTAAAAATTCTCTTAAAAGTTCATTGACGTCTTTTCTCATGTCTTGAAGGCGGTTCAATTCTTCAACAACATCATCCTCAAGCTTGAATCTTTGCACGTGCAAAGTGGGAACGGAAAATAGTGTTGGTAAGTTTTCCGCTTCCGCTGTTACTGCGGCCATCACTCTCTTTTGATCCCTCACGTAAGTTTCAAAAGTCCTTGCAGGAAGTACTCTGGCCATCTTATCAATTTCTTTTTCATTTTCAGTGGTAGCTATATCTGCCGCTCTGTCCAACTTTCCGGCGCTTATCTCTCCACTATGAAATGAATCAAGAAGTATTGGTTTGCCTTGCAGTTTCCTTTCAACCCTTAGTGCCGTCTTCACTTGTGCCTCGGAAAATCCTGCAAACTTTGCAGCAAATTCATAAACGCTTAAACAATTCTCTTTCTCATAGAGTCTTCTTCTAAAGACCTCTGGGAGTAGCCCTTCAAATTTCTTCCTCCAAAGAAGGGCATTTCTGCCGTACTGCCGGCAAAGTGAGAGGAGCTCCCCATCCGGCATTTGCGTAAGATTATCCATAGTATTATGAGTTAAGGACTTGGAAAAGAATGATAGACAAAATCACTGGAAAATTCAAGGCAAAACGCACCACTTTAACTGGACGGCCCGCGTCAATTATTTTGCAATCACCAACCGCGGGAAACCGCTTGTGCAAGCAAAAAAGTCGCCCGCAAAAAATCCGCGAATCTCCTGCCTGCTTTGCACGTGCAAAAAACCGCAAATCCCCAGCGGTTTTGCACGTGCAAAGAACAATCCGGCTACAATACAAAACTTGCATAAATCACAGGAACAATGTAAAATGTCAAATCAAGTCGGCCATATGAGTTTGCTTTACCCTCACTCTATGATTCATCAGGTTATAAGCGCCGCAAAAACTTACATTCCAAATTTAGATGAAAAATTTCTTTTGGAGGCTTTTGGCTTTGCCAGAAAGGCACACGAAGGGCAAACACGTAAAGATGGCACTCCATACATTGGTCATCCTGTTAGTGCAGCACTTATATTAACTCAACTTCATGCTGATGAGGACACTTTGATTGCAGCCATTTTGCATGATGTGCCTGAAGATACGCCTGTAACGCTTGATGAAATTGAAAAAAAATTCGGATTGAAAATACGATTTCTTGTAGATGGCATCACAAAACTTTCCAAAGTTCACTACAGGAATGATATGCTCGAGCGCCAAGTGGAGTCGCTAAAAAAGCTTTTCATACACAGCGCTCATGATCCAAGAATTATTCTGATAAAACTCGCGGACAGGCTTCACAACATGCGCACAATAGGAGTTGTGGATCCTGAAAAACAGAAGAGAATTGCAATGGAAACTATGGAAATTTTTGTACCGATTGCAAACTTACTCGGCATCTGGGAACTCAAACAGCAGCTTGAAGATTGTTGTTTTAAAGTCCTGCGTCCAAAAGAATTTGAAGAGCTTACCGAGATGGTTAAAAAAACCGCCTACCAGAGACAAGACACCGTGAAGCAAACGTCGAATAAGGTTAAAAAACTTCTAAAAACTGCAAAAGTGCCGTTCACAATTGTGGAAGGGAGACAAAAAAATCTTTATGCCATCTATACAAAAATGGTCAAAAAACAGAAGAGTTTCCATGAAATCTATGACATTGTTGGCGTTCGCATAATTGTAGACAATATTGAAAAATGCTATCAGACACTTGGAATTTTGCACCAAAATTTCACGCCAAAAATCGGTCGACTAAAAGACTACATAGCCATTCCAAAAAGTAATGGCTATCAAAGCATCCACACCACAGTTTTTGGACTTAAAGGAATTATTACCGAATTCCAAATTCGAACTTATGACATGCACCTTGAAAACGAGTATGGAATTGCGGCGCATTATTTTTATGGTGAGGAAAAAAAGAAGGAGAGTCTGCGTAAAAAAGTGGCAAGAAAATACGAATGGGTGCAAAAGATTTTGAGCATGCAAAAAGATATTTCCAGCAACAGGCAGTTTCTTGAGACCCTGAAGTTGGACATTTTTGAGGATCGAATATTTGTATTTAGTCCGAAAGGCGATGTTGTGGACTTACCGGTTGGCTCTAATGTGATCGACTTTGCATATAGCATCCATAGCGAGCTTGGCATGCTTGCAGTTGGCGCACAAATCAATGGGAAGCCGGCAGATATTTTTACAAAACTCAAGAGTGGCGATACTGTTTACGTTGAAACCAGCGAGGAGTCTGATGGCCCTCAGGCTGAGTGGCTTTCCATGGTAAAAACGAATGAGGCAAGACATCACATCCGTGAGTTTTTGAAGGAACAAGATAAGGCCACAATACTTTGCGAGGCTACTTCACTTTTAAATCACGGGATCAAGAATCTTGGATTTGAAGGCATAGATGTTGTTAGCGATTATCAGAAAGTCATGACAATGGAAGATTTTAAAGTAGACACTTGGGAAAACCTTTTATATGAACTTGGCAAGGGGGCAATTGATCTTAAAGATTTGCTCCGTGTGCTGTTTAGTAAAGAAGAACTTATGGGAGTTGAGACAACCCCTGTGTACATCAAAGCTTACGACAGAATACGCCCCAATAAATTCGACTACATGACTCCTGAAAAGGTGCATCAAATCCATTTAATAGTTGAAGGCCGCAATAGGGTTGGATTTTTGCGTGATCTTTGTGATGAACTCGTTGGTCTTGGCATAAATATTATTGCCGTACGTACCATGGAAAAAACAAGCTCTGACATGGAAAGGATTTATTTCTCTCTGGAAATAGTAGACATTAGTCAATACGAAAATACAATGTATGCACTCGGAAAAGTGTCCGGTACGGCAAAAGTCACTCGTGTGCAAGACCATGCCGAGACCGTGGCTTAGTCGGCAAAACGGAAATGCATCACGTCGCCATCTTTAACAACGTATTCCTTTCCTTCGAGACGCATCAAACCCTTTTCACGAGCGCCAAGTTCGCCGCCGCATGAGATATAGTCGTCATAACTTATAACTTCCGCACGGATAAAGCCTTTTTCAAAGTCGGTATGAATTACGCCCGCCGCTTCCGGAGCTTTTGCACCCTTGCGGACAGTCCACGCTTTCACCTCCTTCTCGCCGGCCGTAAAATAAGTTTGGAGGCCCAAAATACTGTAAGCCTCGCGAATTAGCCTATGAAGACCCGTCTCTTTCATTCCAAGCTCATTTAAGTAAGCTTTGGCCTCATCCTCACTAAATGCAATCAGCTCCGCCTCAACACGTGCCGAAATTGGGATTGCGCAGGCATTTTCAGGCAGGCCGAGCTCTTTTTTAAGCTGGCTTTCGCTCAAGGTTGGCAGATCTTTTTCACTCACATTTACAACCATCATCAGCGGTTTCATTGTGATTAGATGGAGGTCCTTGAGCATTTCTTTTTCTTCGTCCGTGAGGTCAAGTGCGGCGGCCAAAATGCCTTTTTCGAGCTCGGGTTTTATGCGGTCTAAAAGCTGAGAATAGACAATCTTATCCTTGTCTCCTCCACGAGCCTCGGAAACAGCTTTTGCCATGCGTTTTTCCAAGGTTTGGAGGTCTGCCAAAATGAGTTCTGATTCAATAATCTCACGGTCGCGCTTAGGATCTACACTGTTATGGACATGAATGACATCGCCATCTTGGAAGTGGCGCACAACCTCCGCAATTGCGTGACACTCGCGGATTGAGGCCAAAAATTGGTTCCCAAGCCCCTCCCCTTGGCTGGCACCTTTCACAAGTCCGGCAACATCCACAAATTCCACAATTGCAGGAACAATCTTCTGCGGATTGACAATCCCTGCAAGCGCTTGCAAACGCGGATCCGGAACCTCAACAACTCCAACATTCGGGTCGATTGTACAAAACGGATAATTTGCCGCCTGTGCAGACTCGCTTTTTGTGAGCGCGTTAAAAAGTGTCGACTTTCCCACATTTGGCATTCCAACAATTGCGATTTGAAGATTCATACGGGCACTCTATATCTTGGCCCACTCTTTTTCAAGCTCGGTTTTTGTGAGCTGGCCGCTCGCTGAGGCCTTGCTTTTCACGAGTGGCGCGTAATAAAAAACGGATCCCAGAAGTGGCGCTTTTACCCTGACTGCGCGTGCGCGCGCACCCATTCCTGCAATAATGAGGCGGTTTTTATATGATTTTTCCGTGAGAAGGCCGAGGAGGTTTTCCCCGTCCGTGGCCGAATTTACTTGAGTGGCAATTTTAAGAAGATCAGGCTTATTTTTATCCATTTCCGCAAGAATTTTCAGGAGTTCTGCGCGCGCAGGAGTTTTTTTGAAATTATGATAAGAGCGGATCACGCGAGTGCCCTTATTTTTGACTAAAGTTGTGAATTCTTGGTCAATTTTCAGGTTGTGCGGCACATCCACATATTTCATTCCCGCGGTTGCGGCGCGCTTCAAAAGGTCAAGGCTTTCGCTTTTTCCCAAAAATGGTTTTTTGAAGGTTCTAGCTATGACTTTTAAGTCGCCCTTTACACGCATGCGGTCAATCCAAACCTCAAAAATGTCCGCTTTTTTGTAGGTGGCGCGGAGGCATTTTACCAACATTGCGAACGATTCAACCTGAATCGGGAGAACATGTTTTGATTTCATCGCCCTTAATGCTAAATTAAAGTCCATGAAAACGCTACTTATTCGCAAAATTCAGCTCACTTCAGACGTTTTTCAGTTCGACTTTAGTTTGACGGCGAGCGAAGAAGGTACTTCCGCCGGCGCTCTAGGCGAAATTTCTTTCAAAGCCGGCCAATTTGTATCTGTAAAAGTGCCCGGAACGGACGCTTGGCGCTCTTACTCAATTGTCTCCTCCCCAAGCAAAAAAGACGGATTTTCTCTTTGCATAAAAATCATTCCCGGCGGAATTGCTTCAACTTTTTTTGCAGGTTTGGCGGAAGGCACGACTGTGGATTTTGACGGCCCTTTTGGGAGTTTTGTGCTTGGCGAAGGCGCGCAAGGCGGTGCTCTGTCCGGTGCGGCCAAGAACATTGTTATGATTGCAACAGGCGTTGGAATTGTCCCGTTTATGAGTATGCTTTCAGTGTTGCCTGAGTTCTTGCACGTGCAAAAAGTGCGACTACTCTTTGGCGTGCGCAATAAAGAAGACCTGTTTTATTTGGACGAACTTGAGAATTTTAAACGCGGCAATCCCAATTTCGACTTTTTTGTCACCCTATCCCGCCCACCTGAGGGATGGACAGGCCTCCGCGGAAGAGTTACGGATCATTTGGAGATGTTTTGTAACTCTGACAGGGGCGGCTCGGACGCTGGCAATACGCAATTTTACATCTGCGGTGGCGGGGATATGGTGAAAGATACCCGTACCTCACTGATTCAAAAAGGCGTTTTGCACGTGCAAATACATTTGGAACAATTTAGTGCAATGAGTGGTGCCGCGAGGCGGAATTGAACCACCGACACGAGGATTTTCAATCCTCTGCTCTACCACTGAGCTACCGCGGCAACAGGGTTAGTTTAGCGATTTTTTGGCCAAAGGCAAGAAAAATATTGGGCTTCTAAATGAAAATTATTAAATTCTCTTGCGATTTCACTTAAAGCGTTTTATACTCCTCCCGCTTTTCTTAATCTTATGGCTAAAGGTAAATCAGTTCCGTATGTATGGGTCTGCCAAGAAACCAAGAAAATTAATGGTTCCGGCTGGGCACAAAGAGATAAACTTAAGGATATGTCTAAACTTAGGTATTCTCCTTCTTTGCGCAAACGCACAAAACACACAGCCAAACCTGTGAAGAAGGGAGGTACAAAGGCTTTAGCTAACGCCAAATAGGGAGGAAAGTCCTGTTCCTATTAAAAATGCTATGGCAGCGGCAACTCCGCCTATTAAAGCTGTCTCCGAACCTGCAAAATACCATTTTCTGTCTGAAAATCTTGCTTTGACCGTGCCAACCAAAAATAGTGCACATAAGGTGGCAATGGAAGTACCAATAAAAGTGGCCCTATCTCCAAAGCTGAAGATTGGTTTTATCAGGTAGCCGAGTAGTGGCACAAGACCCACTATTATGAACGCAAGAAAAGTCGAAAGGGCTCCCATATGCGGGTTGATATTTTCTTCGATTATATTGAATTCATAGCGCATCAGGATATTCAGCCAAGCATCTTTATCTTTTGTGATTATGTCCGCCGCAGCTGTAATTTCTTTGCCGTGAAAACCCAAGTCGACTAAAATTTCTTCAAGTTCTTCCCTTTCATGAGCCGGTTTGACAATTAAGTCGTTGGCTTCTTTTTTTCTTATTTTTGACATGCGATCAAGCTCGGCTTTATCACTTAAGTACTTGCCGATTGACATTGAAAATCCGTCGGCAAAAAGGTTTGCAAAACCCATGATCAAAATTATTGGCGTTGAGAGATTGGCGCCAACCACACCTGCAACAACGGCAAAAGTGGTTACAGCGCCGTCTATGCCGCCGTAAACAAAGTCGGGAAGCCAGTTATATTTTGTTTTCATAAAACGTGGATTTAGGAGGGATTTTCGTTTAGAATGTTTGCGTGAAAATCTTGTGCTTCAATGTTAACGGAATCAGGGCGGTAATGGCAAAGGGTTTTTTGGACTTTTTGGAAAGTGCCAACCCTGATATTTTGTGCGTTCAGGAGACGAAAATTCAGTCGCAGAAGGTCACGCAGGAGCTTCAAAACCCGCTTGGTTATTACAGCGAATGGGCGTTTGCAGAGAGGGCCGGCTACAGCGGCGTTGCCACTTTTTCCAAGAAAAAAGCTTTGCACGTGCAAAAAGAATTGCAGAATGGAAAACATGACGGCGAGGGCCGCTTACTCCTGACGGAATTTGATGGGTTTACGCTGGTAAATGTCTACATTCCAAATGGCGGGATGGGAGAGCATCGCATATCTTATAAAATGGAATTTTACGACGAAATGCTGGCACTACTGGAGCGGCTCCGTGCACAGGGGAAAAATCTGATAATTTGTGGCGACTTTAATACTGCGCACACGGAAATGGACATTGCGCGGCCCGAGGAAAATAAGGACGTCACCGGATTTTTGCCAATTGAGAGGGCGTGGATTGATAAGTTTATTGCCGCGGGTTATGTGGACACTTTCAGGCACTTTAATCCTGATATGAAGGATGCCTACACTTGGTGGAGTTACAGAACCGCCGCACGCGAACGGAATATTGGTTGGCGTATCGACTATTTTTTTGTGAACAAAGAATTTTTGCCCCACATAAAAAGCGCCTACATTTTAAGCAACGTTCAAGGTAGCGACCATTGCCCGATTGGGGTGGAGGTTGGCGCGTAAGCGCACCAGCGCGACTAAGACTTTGCGTATCTAGTAAATCTAAATTTGATATTTTCTTCTGTTAACTCTTCCCCTTCTTCCGTTTTATTGAAATCGTCAGGGATTTCGGGGAAAAATGCGTCGCAATCAAAGACTCCGGCTACCTCGGTTAAGAAAAGTTCGGTGCAAAGGGGGTGTAAAATGGCTTCTGCGTAAAGGCTGGCGCCGCCTATTACAAAGGCTTTTTCAACGGGGTTTATATTGCCGGCAAAAGTGAGGGCTTCGTCAAGACTGTGGGCAAGGAGGACGCCTTCCGGCATTTCATAGTCGCCACGGCTGATCACTATGTTTAATCTGTTTTTGAGGGGGCGGAATTTCTCCGGAAGCGACTCCCAAGTCTTTCTACCCATAATCACCGTGCCGTTTTTTGTCACTTCGGCAAAGTGCTTTAAATCCGCGGAAATATGCCAAGGAAGGCCGTTATCCTTCCCTATTCCACGGTGCTCGTCCATGCCGGAAATGATTGCAAAGGTTTTTTGCATAAAATGGTTTTATACAGCCACTTCAAATTTAATAAATGGGTCGTGCTCGTAGTTAAGAATTTCAAAGTCTTCAAATTTGAGATCCCAGAAGGGTTTTTGGGCGATGCGCAGGGTGGGAAGAGGCTTTGGGGTGCGAGTAAGTTGTTCTTTTAGGCCATCAATATGGTTCAAGTAAATGTGCGCATCGCCCATAGTATGTGTGAAAATCCCCGGAGTGAGGCCGCATTCCTGAGCCACCATGGTCATCAGAATAGCATAAGAAGCTATGTTAAACGGCACGCCGAGGGCTATGTCTGCGCTACGCTGGTAAAGTTGGCAGTCGAGACGCTTATCACTGTTGCCATGGCCACCAGAGACATAAAACTGAAAAAACATATGGCAGGGCGGAAGTGCCATCTTATCCAAGTCGCCAACATTCCACGCATTTACAATAATTCTGCGGGAATTTGGATCCGTTTTAATCATGTCTATTGCGCCTTGAATTTGGTCGATGTGCCTGCCATCTTTTGTTTCCCAGTCGCGCCACTGCTTGCCGTAAATTGGCCCCAAATTGCCATTTTCGTCGGCCCATGCATTCCAGATTGGAGTATACTCTTTGAGGCCGTCGTTAATATTTGTGGAGCCGCGCAAAAACCAAAGGAGCTCGCGGAGAATGCCGGTATGAAGAACCTTTTTTGTGGTAAGAAGCGGAAAACCATTGCGCAGGTCATATTTTCTCTGTACACCAAAAATTGAGAGTGTGCCCGTGCCCGTGCGGTCGGGTTTTTTCTCTCCATGGTCTAGAATTTCCTGAACAAGTGAAAGATATTGTTTCATGATGCGAGTATATAGATGCGCGGGGGTTTTGTAAATTTTTACCCATATCTCACACCGCCTCTACGAGCAACCTATACAAGCTCTCCGCAAGACTACCACGTGTTATTGCCGTACCGGGGTTGAAAAAATTGCCGGTGTCCTCGAGCGCGCCTAGCTCAGCGGCTTTGGCAACAAATTTTGCATACCATTCGCTCGAATTCACATCTTCAAAAGAGGCTACTTGACTCTCTTCAACATCAATTGCAAGAGCGTTCAAAAGCATCTTCATTGCTTCCGCCTTGGAAGCCGTAAGTGCTGGTTTGAAATGCCCTTTGTAATCACCGGCAAGATATCCTTCTATCCAACCTTCTTCTTTTGCATAACAGACATAGGGCGCGAACCATTCGTCAGTAACATCAGGGAAGCAGTTATTATATTTTTGTGTATCAGGCTCATTAATTTTCCATGCAACCAACATCTTAATTAGTTCGGCCCTGTTAATTGCCAATTCGGGTTTAAACGTACCATCGCTATACCCCTTGATTACCCCCTTCTCATAAAGACCGTAAATTGCATCCGAATTTTTATGAGCGCCTTTTATCACATCCGTGAAAGAGAACGAGTCATTGTTCTCATCACTATCCGAGCCGTTTTCTTCGTCTTCATCCTTTTCATTAGTTTGTGGGAAATGCCATGAACCTCCTCCCGTTGCGGTTGCCACTGGAATGGCTGTCCCAAAAAGTCCATATGTTGAGAAGTGATTTGTGGTGCAAGTAACTGAATTTGCAGTTTCATTTACCGAGCATCCGCTGAGCGCAGTCCACGAAGATCCGCCCCAATAGAAAATTCTAAGGGAAGATTCCGTAATGCCTGCAACATCTGCATCGCTATAAGAGATACTCACAGTTAAATCAACATCGAAAGTTGTGACAGCTGTATCTACACCCGTTACTGATGAAAAATTATAAGTTGAATCATCAGCCGCAATGTAGCCCGATGGCGTCCCAGTAGTTGCAAGTACCGTGGTATCACTAATCTGCTGGATCTGGAATGAGCTGTCTGTTTCATTATACCCAAGTGGAACCGTAATTGTGACTGTATTTGTACCGTCCGTTAGTGCAATTGAACCTCCCGTTGCGGTTGGAATCACATCGTCATCAACTGTTTCGGTTACAACTTCCGCACTCGCTGTGCAACCCGCTGTGGTAAAACTGGAAGCTGAACTAACAGTTTGAGTGCTATTGGCTCCTGTTGATTTTGCTTTGTAGTAATATGTGGTGCAAGAAAGTAGTGATGACAATGGGATCGAATGAGAAGTGACTCGCGGTTCCGTGTTGGTTTCGGCAGTTGATTCACTGACGGTCAAGGCACTATTTGGACCATATTGTACAATTGAGGAAGAAAGCGTGTCCGTTGTCCAAGTTATTGTTGCGCCTGAACTTGTAATTGAGACTGCTGTCATGGCAGAAATAGTCGGTGGCAAATCCATGGTGGTAAAAGTTGTATCGCTTCCATAAGCCGTTCCGGCGCTGTTTGTGGCATAGGCGCGCAGATGATAAGCGGTGCTGGCTGTTAAGCTTGTGAGACTACTTGTAAAACTGCCGGATCCCGTACCGTTGCTTGTGCATGTGTCTAAAATTGTTGGGTTTATGGATGCGCTTATGCAAACTCCGCGTGAAGTTACAGTTGCTCCTCCATTTGAGCTGATTGATCCTCCACTTGATGCGGTAACGGTAGTAATGGAAGATGCCGAAGTGCTTGTTAAGGTGGGTACGATTGCATTCACAACTAGGGTTTGTTCTACACTTGAAGCTGCATTGTAGTTTGCATTTCCGGCTTGTGATGCGGTTATTGTTGTTGAACCCACGGTAAGGACTGTCACTGTTGCTCCGCTCACCGTTGCAACGTCTGTATTTGAACTTGCGTAAGAAACTGTGAGCCCCGAACTGGATGAGGCCGTGATATCAAAAGGCGAAGCTCCGTAGCTTTTTGCCGCAAGTGCCCCAAAAGTTATTGTCTGGGCCAATTTTGCTTCTGTTGTGAAATTCCATGTTGTGGAAGCCCCTATTCCTGCGTAGCTATTCCCAATTGCATCATCAAATGCCGTAGCATCAATCAAAACATAATAATCTGTTTCTCTTAACAGAGTCACAGACGGATCGATTGTAATTGTTGATGTTCCGGTTCCCGTAACTTGCGCAGAAGGAAGGCTAATTGTTTCTACAGTTGTATCATCTGATTTTTTAATTGTGATATTGCCGGTTTCCACATCTACATTTTCAGAAAAATTAACGACTAAATTTGAATTAATGGACACACCCGTGGCACCATCAATCGGTGAAAATGAAGAAACCGTTGGTGCCACTCCATCAATTACCAAGGCCTCGTTGGTGGCTAAAGATGTTGCCGGTGTGAAAGAGGCCATGGCATTTCCGGCCGCATCCGCAATGGTTCCTGAGATAGTGGCGTTCAAATCAGTCGAAGTGTCTCCGGACTGTACAATGTAATTACAAGTACCTGTTGTTACGCCTGAAACCGTGAAAGTACATGTTCTATCCGTGTCTCCGGTTTCCAAAGTGGCTGTAACATTTCCTGTTGAAGTAACAGCTTGAGAAAAAGTTACATCAATGTCAATTGTATCTCCGGGTTTATATGTCCCTGCGGCGGTATCCGATGAAACTGAAGTGATTGTTGGTGCGGTAGTATCAATCACCAAAGCTTTGTTAGTTGCCAAAGAAGTGCCTGGCGTAAAAGACACCATTGGGTTTGCCGTTTGGTCTGTAATAGTTCCGGAAATGGTTGCATTAAGATCTGAGGATGTGTCTCCGGCTTGAATGGTGTAGTCGCAAGTACCAGATGAGGAATTAGTTACCGTAAAAGTACATGTTCTATCTATGTCTCCGGTTTCCAGAGTGACCGTTACGCTCCCTGTTGAAGTAACCGCTTCCGAGAAATTAACATCAATATCTATAACTTCACCGGCCTTATATGAGCCGTTGGCCTTGCTTGATGAAATTGAAGTTATTGTTGGGATAGTTGAGTCGACCATTGAATATTGGTAGACTTTATCATTGGTATAATCTGTTACATAAAGTTTTTGACCGGATGAGCCAAGGTATACGCCTGTTGGATATGCCGTCTGCGAAGCAACGGATTTACTCACACCGTCGTAAGAAGCTGTGGCAAGGTTCCATGGAGTACCGAGTGTGAATTGTGCCACAAGTTCGTAGTAAGTGTCGATTGCATACATCTTGGTCCCGTCGTCTTTAAAAAATAAACCACCGCTTGAACAAAATGATGGGGCCGCATCCCAAAGTCTTTTTAATACCGAATCATATGAAGCTGTAGCAAGATCCCATCCGCTGGAAAGAGTATATTGATAGATGCTATCTCCCGCATTTCCTATCATGTACATTTTGGTGCCATCCGAGTTGAAAGCAATCCCAGCCGGCTCTGAATCTTGACCGCTTATTGATAGAGTTTTACTTGTATATGACAATGTTGTGATATCCCAAGGGGTTGAAAGCGTCAACTGGTATATTGCATAACTGTAGGAAGATACATAGTATAGAGTAGTCCCGTCCGATTTAAAGAAAATTCCTTCGCCCCAATACCACGATTGGTGACTTGAAAAACTATATTGGCTTACATATGAAGCGGTACTCACATCCCAAGGACTCGAGAGTGTGTATTGACTGACTATGGAGCTGCCATCACCACCGAGCACGTACATTTTCGTGCCATCTGTATTAAATGAAACATCAAATGCTTTATCTACGGAGCTAAGGCTTTTGCTATCATAAGACGCATCACTGACAACCCATGCAACCGCGTAAGTAAGCATTGGTTGGGCTAAGCCGACAAAAACCAGCAATAGTGAGGTGAAAAATAGATGTCTAATCTTCATGGCGAAAATATTGTACTATAAGATTTTTGGGGTTCCAAGATTAAATTTTGGGAACAACTACGCTATACTCCAAACTCCTTTTTCTCTAAATGCCGGGATTGTTTGCCGTTTGGCGGCGTTTAGAAGAGCTGGGAATGACGACTTTTTCCGTTTGGCATACTCTGCCAAAGGCACTATTTTTAACCCTCTAAGGTAGGCAACGCGCTTGTTTAACGACTCGATCAGGGCTAATCCGATTATTCTTCCCATTGGTTTTGTATTTTTTGAAGCATCGTAAGTCCGTAAAGCCGCATAATAATCTTGTTTCTCTTTATTTCGAATGATAACCGGAGGAAAACCGAATTGTTTTAATTGCAAATTCATTAGCACTCTTCCCATGCGGCCATTCCCGTCGCAAAAAGGATGAATGTGTTCGAATTGCAGATGAAATATTGTGATTCTATCCAGAAAATAGTCGCCAATATTGCTTTGAAAGTCGATTAAAAGATCCTCAATATATTGAGGCACAAATTCTGGGGGTGGTGCAATATATGTGCCAACTCGAACATATTCGCCTTTTTTCCTGAATTGTCCTGCAAACTCGTCATTAATATTTCCCAAAAGCATTTTATGCAAGAACAAAATTACTTCCTTTGAAAGCTTCAGATTATCATTTTTCGTGTAAAGATATTCTATTATTCGAGCTAAATTTTTTGCTTCAAACACTTCACGCAAAGAAACATTTCTTGATAATTCCATCTCTAAAAGAATTTTTTCAGTCTCTGGAAGAGTGAGCGTTGAATTTTCAATAGCGTTTGAGTTATAAACACTTTCCGAAAGCTCAGCTTCCTCAAGCAATTTGAGAAGATTATCTTTACCTGGACGGAGCCGTTCATATTCTTCTTTCAGATGTCTAATCTTGTCCCGAAATGGTTTACTTGTTGTCATGTCATCATCTTAGCAAATTCACGAATTTTTGTCAATAAGCCGTGAATATTGCAAAAAAACAGGGTGCGTTAACGGTTTTTTGTAGGTTGGATAGGTGATTTTTTGAGTTGTCCAACCTCGTTTAGTTGGAGCAGGTAACGGGAATCGAACCCGTCTCTCCGCCTTGGCAAGGCGATATAATAGCCACTATACGATACCTGCAAGGTGTGCGAGCCCCGCGAAGCGGGGCGAGCGGGGGAAAATTTAGCAAATTCCCAGTCGCTTATCAAATTTATTTGCCTTCTTCCTTGTAAAATTCTTTCATGGAGAGGTTGAGGCGGCCTTGTTCGTCAATCTTGATGAGTTTTACATGAACTTTATCGCCAACTTTCACAACGTCTCCAACCTTATCTACACGGAAAGGTCTTAGGGCGGAAATGTGAACAAGTCCGTCTTTTCCGGGAAGAATTTCAACAAAAGCGCCAAAATCCATGATGTTTACAACCGTGCCGTCAAATTCGTCGCCAACATTGGGTTCATAAGTGATTTGGTCGATCCATTTCTTGGCTTTTTCTCCGGCCTCGGCATTTGGAGCCGTGATTATTACAAGTCCGGTCTGCTCAATGTCTATCTCAACGCCGCATTCGGCGGTAATCTTTTGAATTGTTTCGCCACCCTTACCAATAACGTCGCGAATAAAATCAGGATTGATCTGAATCTTGAGAATAATCGGAGCATATTGTGAAAGCTGTTTGCGAGGCTCTGCAAGGACTTTTAGCATCTCATCCAAGATAAAGTTGCGGGCGACTTTTGCCTTTTCCATAGCTTCGCGCATCATGTCCGGAGTAATACCTTTAACCTTGATATCCATCTGAAGAGCGGTGATTCCGTCACGAGTTCCGGCAACCTTGAAATCCATGTCTCCGGCAAAATCTTCAAAGCTTTGGATGTCTGTCAAAATCTTGTAAGGTCCCTTCCCCGTTTCCTTAAGTTCTTTACTGCAAACAAGTCCCATTGCAACGGCGGAAACCGGCTTTTTGATTGGCACTCCGGCGTCCATAAGAGAAAGTGTGGATCCGCAAACGGAAGCCATTGAGCTCGACCCGTTACAGGTCATGATTTCCGACATCAACATGATTGTGTAAGGAAAATCTTCCTTTGCGGGGATCATTGGCCTTAGGGCGCGCTCTGCGAGCGCGCCATGTCCTATTTCTCTACGGGACGGCCCTCTAACAGCTTTAACTTCTCCCACAGAATAAGGTGGGAAAACATAGTAGTGGATGTAACGTTTCTCCATGTCCGCTTCCATTGAGTCGATGATTTGTGCAGCTCCCGGAGCCCCAAGCGTTGTCAAAGTTAGAGCTTGAGTTTCACCGCGTTGGAAAAGTGCGGAACCATGAGTTCTAGGCATAAGTCCAACTTCACCGGAAATTGTTCTCACATCTGCAAGAGCACGGCCATCTATACGAGTTTCCTTCTCTAAAATGTTCTTACGCATGTTCTCATCAATAAGCTTTTGAAGTGCGCTTGTAAGAGCTTCCTCAGTGTAAGTTTCATCTTCAATTTGAGATGCAAAATGCTCCTTAACCTTAGCTTGAAGTTCGTGTACACGGGTCTTAATATCGTGCTTTTTGACTCCTTTCACAGAGGAAAGTTCATCTGCGGAAATAATTCCGGAAATGGCTGTCAAAATGTCGTCCGACGGCTTTGTGGAAACATAAGTGCGAATTTCAGGCTTAATCAAATCGACTAATTTGGCCTGAAGTGCACAAATTTCCTTGATGGTCTTATGTGCAAGTTCGAGCGCCTCAAGCATGGTCTCCTCGGATACTTCCACAGCTCCCGCCTCAACCATTGTGATTGCATCTGCGGTTCCGGCCACAATTAAGTCGAGCGTTCCCGTTTCCGTTTCCTCATTAGTTGGGAAAACAATAAGTTTTCCTTCCTTCATGCCAATACGAACTCCTGCCAAGGGGCCTGAAAAAGGCATTCCTGCAACCATCATTGCTGCAGACATACCTGTAAGCGCTAAAACTCCGCATTCATTCACAAGATCTGCAGAAAGCACCGTGGCCATTCCTTGAACCTCATTAGTGATACCTTTTGGGAAGAGTGGACGGATTGGCCTATCAATAAGACGGGCCTTCAAAACCACTTCATCGCTCGCACGGCCGTCGCGCTTAATAAAACGGGAACCTTTGATTTTGCCTGCGGCGTAAAATCTCTCTTGGTATTCTATTGTGAGAGGGAAAAAGTCGGCATCAGAATTACCTTCCTCAGCCATCATTGCGGCGCAAATGACAATACTGTCTCCGAAACGAATTGTTACGGCTCCATCCGCCTGAAGGGCCAACTTGCCGGTTTCAAGGGTCATAGTGCGGCCGGCGATTTCTTGAGATACTGTTTGCTTCATAATTTGAATATGTTTAGATATGTTAAATAGTCTAAAAATAAGGCCCCAAAAGGGACCTTATAGTTTATTTCCTGATTTGGAGTTTATCCACAAGCGTTTCATAGGTCTCTTTATTCTTTGTCTTCAGGTATTGGAGGTGTCTGCGCCTCTTTCCTACCATCTTGAGAAGTCCTTGGCGGGAGTGCAGATCATTTTTGTGACCTTTCAGGTGTTCCGTCAGCTTATTGATACGCTCCGTGAGGATTGCCGACTGAACCTGTGCGCTGCCCGTATCCTTATCATGGACTCCGTAAGTTTTAAAGATTTTCTTCTTATCGTCGTGTTTCATAGGTTTGTTTCGTTAAAAATGCAGGGGTATTTTAGTGCGACTCCGGAGCAAAAGCAAGGTGATTTTATCTTGGCGGAGTGTTAAATCCACCTCTTCCACTTAAAAAAGAGCAACATTGCAAGCACAATGGTGCACATTACACCTATCAGAACAAGAAAAACACTGCCGTCTCCCGCCATTGGAAGTGCAACGTTCATACCGTACATGCCCGCCACAAGGTTAAGTGGAAGCATAATCACATTGAAAACCGTCAAAGTTTTAATTACATCTCCCGTGGTATGAGAAATCAGCGACTCGTTTGTATCCTGCAAAGACTCAATTAATTCGTCCAAGTTCTCTAGGCTGGCCCAGATTTTTTCAACCTTATCCAGAATGTCGTCAAAATAGACGTCTAAATCGTCCGTAAGAAATTTCTTATTTTTGTGCTCAATTTGCGCAATCACGGTGCGGTGAAGTGCCATTGTTCTCTTGAAAACTATTATGCTTTTTTTGGCGTTCAAAATGTCCTTGATAAGGTCACGCGGCTGCTCAAAATAAAAGGCCTCCTTCTCAAGATCTGCGAGTTCTTTTTCAAGCGTGGTAATTATTGGAAAAGTTTCCGAAAAAAGTAAATCTATGAGCTCATAAAGAAGATAGCCGCTGGAGTGGCCCATAAATTCCTTCCGTTTTGAGTCTTTTTTTTGGCACTCGCAGAACATGTCGGTAATTGGCTTCAGTGTGCCCCAGTGGATAGTAATTAACAGGTTGTTCTTTATAAATATGTCGACTTCTTCCGTGACAACTTGCTGTTTCCGTTTGTCAAAACAAGGAATGTTTAAGATCACAAAGAGATAGTCGTCATATTCATCCACCTTTGAGCGCTGAGCCTCGGAAAGACAGTCTTCAATATCAAGCGTGTGGAAGCCGTATTCGGTTTTAAATTTGTTAAGAGTGAGAATGTCCGGGTTTTCAACGTCAATCCATGTTAAGGGACCATGCTGAATTTTTTGGATTTCCTGCTCAATCATGGCGGCATTATACGAGCGAAGTTCTCTTGGCGCAAACCAACTTATATACTAAACTTCCGCCATGCAATACCGCGCAATAATCAGCGAGGCATGGAGTCTCACACAAAGTAATAAACGGCTAATTTGGGCTTTTGCTTTTGTACCGGCCATTTTGAGCACTTTGGTTGGGGTTGTTTATGCGGGATACCAGGTGGCGGCGTTCTGGACTTCTCCTTATATAAATCCGGATATCTCTGAAGACAAGCACGCACTCCGTTTCATTGCGACTATAGTTTTAGATCTTCTCAGGGCTATGCCGGGTTTAACGGTGCTCTTATTGGTTATTTGTGCGATTGTTGTTTTGGCCTACCTTATGGTGCCGGTTTTTACTCAGGGGGCGCTTATACAAACTTTGGCACGCTTGAGAGCAGGTCAAGAGATTTCAATCGCGGAGGGCGTAAGCTTTGGATTTTCAAGGTTTTTACAGCTTTTTGAGTATCATCTTTTGGTAAGGACTTTTAGTTTTTTCAGTTTATTAACCGAGATGTTTTTTGCCTACCGCAATCTTGGACCAACCGCTTTTGAGTTTTTTGGTTGGATATTTCTTTTAGTTATTAGCGTGGGGCTTTTATTAACTCTGCTTTTCACTTATTCCGAATATTACATTGTAATAGACAAAGAGGGTGTGATGACAAGCATCCTTAAGAGTTGTGGACTTGTTATGAGGCAGTGGCATCATACGCTCTTCATGCTGTTTCTAATGGCCGTGATTGTTGTGCGGCTCGCAATAAATGTGCTCGCCGCACTGCTTCTTCCCCTCCTTGTTGTTGCTCCACTCTTCATTTTTACAAGTTTAACACTAGCAAAAATAGGAGTTGCGGTTGGAGCGGTACTTGCTCTTGTGGGACTATATTTTATCTCTTATTTCTTAGGGGTTTTTCATGTCTTCACAACGGGAGTTTGGACTTTCACATTCCTAGAGCTTACCGCCAAGGAGAAGAATGACATTGATCTCCATACAGCCGCGGTAAAGCAAGAGACATGTCACTGAAATTAAGCTAAACCAAGTTAGTCGGGAACTCATATCTTTGAAATTTGGGCTGTAGAAAAGTGGTTTTTTTGATTTTTGTCTTTTGAATTGATATGCAATTAAGTCGTAAGTGTAAGAGAAAAAAACCAGTCCAAGCAGATAAGCAATTAAAAATTTTGAAAAGTAAATGTTTAAAATCCATGGTGAGAAATCGGGAAGAGGGAAATTGTCAAATTTACTTGCAAGATAGAGAAGAAGTGAAATATGCAATGCTTGATCTAAGAAAAACGGCCAGACGCTTTTCCTTTTGAGGTTGAAGTGAAGATCAAATTTTGTTTTTAAAATATCTTGAAAGAAGTGCACTGAAAAAACAATTACAACAAGCAGCCAAGTCTTAAACTCAGTTAAGAATGGGAACAGAAAGAGTGCTGTAAAAAATCCGACTATACAAACATGTTCAAATGTACCAATCCAGCTTCTGTATTTCCTCTGGATGAGATCGTTCGACTGAAAAACAAAGTCGCCAAGAAGATGCGCCAGTAAAAGATGTAATCCTACCATTTTGTTTGATTATTCAAATTTTCTTTTTTGCGGTCGTCATAGGCTTTTTGTACCTTATCAGCTATGCTGGGACATTTTTGCATAAGACCTGCAAATTCAGCGCGGTTTAGGAAAAAAAGTTCACAATCTGAAAGGGTTTCAACTCCCGCCATTCTTGGGGCTGATTCTATGAGTGCCATTTCTCCAAAAAAGTCGCCCTCATTTAACGTGGCGAGCTCTCCCGATTCATCGAATACACGTACCGTACCGGATTTTATAAGATACATGGCCTCACCCGGCACACCTTTTGCAAAAATCCTGTAGTGAGCGGGGAAATACTGAAGAATAATATGCTCAATCAAGGATTTATATTCGTCTTCAGTTAAAGTTTGAAGAAGGGGAATGGTTTTTAAGATATTTAGGATAAGGTTCATTTTATGAGTATTAAAAAGACTCTACTGTATCTGGTAATTATAGCAGATTTTTATGCAAATAACAATTTTTGTATTGTATCCGCGGCTTATGGGATTTATTGCGCGTTAACGTCACTTGGGAGTGAAAGGTCGTCGACTCTGTTGTTTAGTCCATTCTCCGATGTGGATGTAATCCCCAAGTCAGTTACCGTAAAACTCATTTCCTCATAAAAAGTACCCGATGGATCTTCCATGTCATATGAAAATTCTTTATTTACAATTCCGGAAGTTATATCAAATACAAGATCTTCCGTTTTCAAACCCGCAAGAAGTTTATAAAAAGGGTAATCGTTTATAAATGTGTCATCCAGGCCACAATTGACATTTGCAGATAGGATGAAATCATTCATGGATTGCTCCTTATCAAGAGAGACTTGGAGCCTGCCAATGTCCGTATGCAGCAATGTATTTGAGTCCAGTATTGGGAGCCCTGCTATGCTTGTTGGCAATACTTGAGAAGTTGAGACTCGGCATACTCCATCAGACCCCCCGTATGAATTTAATGTGGATTGAACGTAATAATAAGCTAAAGGTTTTGTTTCCTCTCCATCATTTTCAAAATAAAGATCCGCAATAAGCTCTCCCGTCCCTGTAAACATCTTCCCACTTTTTTGATTTTCCCAAGACATAGTACCTTCAATCCTGTACCAAATATATTCGCTTGCATCCTGTTCTCCGGAATCTTCATCGGATGCGGGCCCGCATCCGGAAATCAATAATAATATTAACATTGAGAAAATGCCTATGGAACCTTTCATACGTTTAGATCTATTCATGATTGTGCGGTTATTTGTTGTGAAATTATTTTAGCATGTTTTCAAATTTTTACCCCAGTACACGTTGACTTATCCCCATTATTGTGTCATAATATCACGATTGGTCAATTTATCACTAATAAATTTCATACTTATGGACGCTTTCAGAGGTCTATCCCAAAAAACAAAAATGCTGATAATCCTAAGTGCGATGTTTCTATTTACTCTTTCAGTTGGCGTTCTTGTTTTTGGTGCAAATAATTTAACTCCAGAGAATTCTTTTGTTGAGCAGGCTATCAGCGGTTCCCGTGCAGATATGCTCTACAATTCCCTTCCAACGGAGGAAGAATAGAAGGTATAATGCAGGCACTTTTCTTTTAAGTTTTCTTTAAAGTGTCAATTTATGCCTGATTATAATGCTCGCGAGGTGGAAAAAAAATGGCAGGACGTTTGGCGGGAGCGGAAGCTTTATAAGGTTGATCTTGAACGGGTTAGCGGCAATCGCGCAGAAAAAGAGAAGCCAAAATATTACAATTTGACTATGTTCCCCTATCCGAGTGGGGATAGACTTCATATTGGTCACTGGTACAATTATGGGCCTGTTGATACTTGGGGCCGCTATATGCGCATGAAGGGTTTTGATGTTTTTCAGCCAATGGGTTTTGATGCATTCGGTTTGCCGGCGGAGAATTACGCCATAAAAACAGGTGTACATCCGGCGGAAACCACTCGCAAAAATATAGACAAAATGAAGGAGCAAATTGCGGCGATTGGAGGGATGTATGACTTGGACCTCAATCTGGAAACGGCGGCGCCGGAGTATTACCGTTGGACGCAGTGGATATTTTTACAGCTTTATAAAAAAGGTCTCGCTTATAGGAAGGAGGCGCCGGTGAATTGGTGTCCGGGGTGCATGACAGTACTCGCCAACGAACAGGTTGATGGTGGCGCGTGTGAGAGATGTAAAACCGTGGTAGTGCAGAAGAATTTAAAACAGTGGTTCTTTAAGATTACCGACTATGCCGAGAAACTACTCGATCACACAGGTTTGGATTGGCCTGACAGGACAATTTTGATGCAAAAGCATTGGATAGGAAAAAGCGAAGGGGCGCAGTTTAAGTTTAAAATTGCCGGAACAGATTTGGATTTTGAAGTTTTCTCAACTCGTCCGGATACTATTTTTGGGGCGACTTATTGTGTTTTGTCTCCGGAGCATCCACTGGTGGACAAAGTTACAACGGGGGGACAAAGAGAGCTTGTGAAGGCATACCAAGCGCAGGTAAAGACCAAGTCGGAAATGGAGAGGACCGAGCTGAATAAGGACAAATCCGGCGTATTTACAGGTGCTTTTGCTGTGAATCCGGCAAATGGTAAAGAAATTCCAATCTGGATTGCCGACTACGTACTTATGAGTTACGGCACGGGAGCCATTATGGCCGTGCCCGGGCACGATGAAAGAGATGCCGAGTTTGCCAAGAAGTATGAATTGCCTGTTATTTGCGTAGTTGAACCGGGGGACACTCTGGTTAATTCCGACTTTCTAGATGGATTAACAGTCGATGAAGCAAAAAAAAGAATCATTGCATGGTTTGAAGAGAAAGGGGTTGGCAAAGGAACAACTAATTACCGTCTGCGTGATTGGCTTATCTCCCGTCAAAGGTATTGGGGGGCGCCGATTCCAATAATTTATTGCATGAAATGCGGCGAAGTGCCGGTGCCTGAGAAGGATTTGCCGGTTCGTCACCCGCATATTACGGATTATATACCCAAAGGCACTTCGCCGCTGGCGGGAAGCGAAGAGTTTGTGAACACCGTTTGTCCGGTCTGCGGAGACAAAGCTAAGAGAGAAGTAGACACAATGGACACATTTGTTTGCTCAAGTTGGTATTTTTTGCGTTATCCCGATAGTGAGAACGCCGGCAAGGCGTGGAACAAAGAAAAAGTCGACAAATGGATGCCGGTTGACATGTATATTGGCGGGCCGGAGCACGCTTGTATGCACCTTCTTTATGCGCGCTTCCTGCACAAGGTTTTCTTCGATCTTGGTCTGATTTCTTCCCCCGAGCCTTTTAAACGGCTTGTGCATCAAGGAATGATCACAAAAGACGGCGCAAAAATGAGTAAATCCAAGGGGAATGTGGTCAGTCCTGATGATTTTGTTGAGAAATACGGTTCCGACGTTTTCCGCATGTACCTCATGTTTATGGGCCCTTTCACGGAAGGTGGCGACTGGAATGACCGCGGCATAACCGGTGTTGCCAGGTTTGTGGAAAGGTTTTATAGGATGATACAGATGCCTAATGGCGCGGATGGTGGAGTGGCCGGCTCATCTGAACTTGGCGCAGGTATGGATACGCTTGTTCACCAAGCAGTCGCTAAAGTTACAGATGCAATCGAGAAAATGAATTTCAATGTTGCAATTGCTGCTTTGATGGAACTTACAAATGAGGGTCTTCAAAAAGGTCTAAATCCCGAGCAAAAAAGTATGATTATAAGGGTGCTCGCTCCGCTCGCACCCCACATGGCCGAAGAGGCGTGGGCACTGACTGAGGCTGAGCGTGGAACCAGCCAAAATGGCACTTCCGTTTTTGACAGCACTTGGCCGGTTGCCAACCCCGCATTTTTCAAGACTGAGACTGTGACTTTTGCAATTCAAGTCAATGGCAAGCTCCGCGGAACGGTGGCCCTAGCGCCGGAAACCAGCAAGGAAGATGCTCTCTCTTCTGCGCGCGCAATTGGAAATATCAGCAAATATCTTTCCGCCGGCGAAGTTATTAAAGAAATTTTTGTTCCCGGGAAAATTATTGGGTTCGTGGTGAAGTGATCTATCTGGCGATTTTTTGATTGGAGCTTCACCTCCTCCACTTCCTCACCACAATAAGGTCAATTGCATGTGCAATTTTGTGGTGCTCGGCACAAAGCGGAACCAAATAAAGATGTATCTTCCTTCTTCCTCGGATAGGCGGCTGGCGGCCCACCCCGTGCGCGCGCACAAGGCTGGAGAGTACAGAACGCACGAACTCAACTCACAAAGCCCCTTGCCTACTCCACATCCGCAAACCCTCCGTAGAGGTCGACTGTGATTGTGGTGCTCAGAGTGTGCGCTTTATTGCGAAATGTAATGGTTTGCTCGGGAGTTACATCGCTGGTGGCGGGGCAAGATGAGCCAAAACATACTTCGCCATTTGGAGGAGTGTAATAAACTTTCATTAGTTCGGGTCCGGCCGCAGATCCGGAGGCTTCGTATCCTGATCCGTAAGTGAATTTGTCCAGTACCTCAAAATCAGATTCCGTGTCACTGTAGTGTGCCTCCACCGCCGCAAAAGTCGGCATGATAATTAAAAGGTAATACTCCGTTGGCCGTCCATCTTCTGAAAGTACATTTGAGAAAGACCTGCTACGCGCGGTTTGGATCAGGTTTATAAGCTGAAGTTTTTGGTCGTCAAAGGCGGCTTTTTGGTTGGCTCCGGAAAATGAAACCGCCAAAGCCACGGACAAAAATGCCATAATTGTCATTACAATCAAGAGTTCTATGAGAGTGAAGGCACGAGGATTTTTCTGAAGATTTTTCATTTTGGCGTTTATGTGCGCATTTTAGCATAGAATTTTTTGGGAATCACCATTACAATTCAGTCGTAATTTTGCCCCATGAATCTACGCCGCCGTGCCGAGTCCATGATAGAATCGCTTATAGCGGTGACTATTATTGTGTTTGCAACGGTGGCAGCACTGGCCATGATGAGGAGTGCTATCTCCGGAAATCAGCTAATTGAGGATAAAATTGTGGCTTTGAATTTGGCAATTGAAGGGATTAATGCCGTACAAAATGTTCGCGACACAAATTATTTGCGCTATAGCGCCAATGCTGATGAATGTTGGCTCAAAATATACACGCCAGATCCTGGCGATTGTCTTGCCACCGGATCCAAGTCCATTACCTCCTTCCCTGCAAAGTTTTATCTGTTCCGCGAAATGACTGAAACTGATGCAAGCGGTGATCCCGCCAATATTTTTGCTTGGTATATCAAAGAAGTCACCTTACCAACCGACGTTTTTTTAACTCTTTACAAAGTCGACTTTGATGGGAACGAGGGCGAGCTTTACGCACAAAGCGGCCTTTCTGCAACAAATCCTGATTTTCAGGTTATTGGGAAGAATAAATTCAGTCGAACGCTTGTTTTCAACGGAGATCCGGATTCTGGCGAGGTCAAAGTTACCGTTGCGGTGACATGGAAGGAAGGCAGTTCTGACAAGGTTATTTCTCTAACTCGAACAATTGCAAACATCTACTAAAAACGCGTTTACATTGATTGAAGTGCTAATAACCCTCGTCATTTTTGGCATTGTAAGCGTTATTGCAACTTACACCTTGATCTCTACAATGAGATCGGCAAAAAAAATTCAGGCGGAAGCATATCTTTACAGCGAAGCGCAGGCGCTAATGGACAAAGTTTCACGTGATATTGAGGTCAGTGCAGTGGACTATGAAGCCTATTATGCGCGCAGCGTACAGGGTGAAGAAGGCTTTGGGACGCCTAAATATGGACTTTATGGACAGTCGTTTTTTCATCCGGGGGAATATGGTTGGGGAGAAGATGATGGGACTTATAGTAATAATGTTAATGAACTTTATGGCCCCACCTGTCCTCAAGAACCTACAAAACCCTTTCCTGATGACTGTCCAACTGACACTCAACCTTATGCTGGTTCGGTTGACACTGACGTTTTCACCCACCCGTTTGAAGGCATAAGCGTAATTGAGGATGATTATGACGAAGCGGATGCCGACCACACTTTTATGAATGCCTTTTGTGAGTCCACTTCCGAGAGTTGCAATTCTCTTCAATTTGTCCTTCAAGATGCACTGATTTTGATAAATAATCGTGGAGATGAAAGGGTGGTTTATGCTCGTGAAACCACTGATAGTGCCGGCGATTCGTATCGGCTCTCCAAGGCGGTTTTAACAGGTACGGATGATAATGGTGACGGGCTTATAAATGCGTGGGCGTGCAGTCCGCTTTACACATGCAACTACGCTGACGACTATGGTCCAAATCCCGTCGATCTCACAGATGCCGATTCAGACGATTTGAATTTCATGCCAATCACACCTAAAAATATCAACCTTCAGGAATTCCATGTATTTATTGCCCCTCTTGAGGATCCTTACAGAGCTGTTGGAGAAGAAGTTGGTCAAACGCAGCCACAGATTACAATTGTCATGAAAATTTCCCTTGGCAGTGATTACGACTACGGACTCCTTGGCGAAATGCCTTCCGTCACAATCCAGCGGACTATTTCAACGGGAGTTTATAATAAGTTGGAGACGTATGAATGAGTAATTTCCCTAAAACTTAAAATCTTCCGGCCCAACAAGCAGGACCATTTCCCCTTTAATAGGTGATCTTTTGACTAGTGCAAGGATGTCCGCAACAGTACCGCGGTAAAAACTCTCATGGAGTTTAGTAAGTTCCCGAGCAAGGACGCAGGCACGTAGAGGGCCAATAATTTCATTCATTTGCTCCAAAGTTTTAAGAAGGCGGTGTGGGGATTCATAAAAAACTACCGTTTTGGGATCTGATTTTACAAGTTCAAAAAACGATTGGCGGCCTTTTTTTGCTGGAACGAAACCGAGGTAAGTGAAGTCGTTTAATGGGAGACCTGCGCCCATCAAAGCTGTTAGGAAGGCCGCTGCTCCGGGGATTGGAATGATTTTTACGCCCTCCTGGGCGGCTGCTTTTATGAGCGACCAAGCGGGGTCGGAAATGCCGGGGGTACCAGCGTCTGTAATAACTGCAATGCTTTTACCATTTTTGAGGTCTAAAGCTAGGGCGGAAAGTTTGGCATCGGAAGTATAACTGTGAAAGCTTGTGTATGGTGTTTTAATCTCATAATGATTTAGCAAAATTCGCGAATGACGAGTGTCTTCGCAAGCAATTAAGTCGACTTCTTTGAGAGTGCGCACAGCACGGTAGCTCATGTCTTCCAGATTGCCGATTGGCGTTGCAACTATGTAGAGACCTTTTTCCATGGATCTAAAGAGATTGTAATATGCGGAGATTTTAAGTAAAGCGGTTCTACGGAATCTGCCGGCGTGAGAGGCGCGGCTGGTTTGGCGGCCGGTACAACTAGGCTTGTGGCAAGACCGCTTGTAAGTAGCGCTTCTCCAAAAGTTTGGAGCTCGTGAGACTCAAGAATTGTCCACTTTTTTTCTGTTGCGATTGCATGAAATTCATCCGAGAGAGTTTCCGGAAGTTCAAAAATTGCATGCGTTTGCGGGCCATGTGGAATTTTTGCGAGCAGGTCTGAGAGTGGACCCACTTTTAGCTCGCTTTCGTGGTTAGGCGTGAAAGCCACGCCTGCATCAAGGCCTCCTGCGTGAAGTGCTATCAAAAGAGGGTCACGCGTTGCTGCTTTTAGGGCTAAAAGTTCAAAAGTTGTGAGTGAATAAAGTGCGACTTTTTTTATTGTGCTTAAACCTTCTGCCAATGCGTTTGCAAAGGCAATTCCAACTCTGAGCGATGTGAAAGAACCCGGACCGCGCACAATAATAATATCTGTGATTTCCTCTTTTGTGAGTTCGAGCTCGGCAAGCATTTTTTGGAGACGAGGGGTTAGGTTTTCTACATCTGAACGGTCATCCAACCATTTTTCCGAGAGCAAAATCCGCTCTGCTGTGAGGAGTGTCATCTCATGTGTTTTTTCCGCTGTGTTTAGGGCGAGGATCATTGTGCGTAAGCAGTGAAGCCTTAAAGTTTTTCTACTGTGACCCCAGTGTAGTAGTACTTTAAGATCTCTTCAAATGTTTTTCCGCTGCGCGCAAGCGCCGTGGCTCCGCAACCTGATAGTCCCACTCCATGACCGGCAAAAACTGTGGAATCGCAGAAAGTGTCCGGGACTGAAACAAGCCACGGCGCGTCCCATCCCCAAACTTCTTTGGCACTCTTTGTGGCAATTCCGTCTGATTGGCTGAAATAAGGAGTAACAACCAATTCACCATCATATTTCACAACAAGTCCTTCCGTTTCTTCCACCGCTTTTGTTACATTTGGAGAACGCAATTCAAAGCCGTAACCAAGATATTTTTGGCTGGAAGAAGGGTCGTCGTCCAGATTGTATGGTTTGCCTGCATATTTTTCATGTCCGCTAATGTAATAGGCCGCATAAGTACGGGCGGCTACCATAATTGTTTTGATTTTCTCGGTTGGGTCGCTATTTGAGACTTCGCCAATTCCTTTCATGTAATCCTCAAGAGCGAGCTCATTGATGAGAACGGTTTCCCCGTCCACTGCGCGGACTTCAATTGTTCCGCGGAAAGTGTTGTCGTTCAGAGCTATATCCCATGCTGGACGCTGCTCCATTGTTGTAATTTCCATAATCCCGTTTTCCTCGGGGACAAGTCTGATTGGGCCTTCTTTTGTCCATTTGTTGGTGCCGGAGCTTATGCTGAAAGTACCGGTGCCGGCAGTACTTGACATGGCCACTTTCACACTGCTGTCATATGTAAACACCTTCAAAAGTTCATCATCCGCATAAACTGCAAAATCGCTATCTGAGGTTAAAATTGGAGTGCCTACTCCGCTTTCAGGAGTTAGCTTGATGCGGATTGGATTTTCGTATGTGGTTTCCGTGAAAGACGCCTTGGCAACAGTGATTTTCATTGTGTAAGCACTTTTTGCGAGGCTTGTATTTCCCGTTCGCGGCTTAATGCTCAGTGTGTAAGAGCCTGCTTTTGTAGGCGCTGTAACCGTGAAATAAGCCTTAACACTCACATCCGGCGAGACTTTTTGCACGGAAAGTTTTTTGAAAACCGCCTTAAGTGTATTTGAGCCGGACCCACCTGAACTTGAAAATACCAGTTTAAATGCTCCGGTCCCGCTAGTGGTCCAACTCTTTGTGCTATTGTTTTTTACTGTTACATAAAGTGTTTTTACTTCCCCAGGGGTGAATGAAAGATCCGAGCCACTTGAGCCTTCGGAGACTATTGCGTCATCCGTAGATGCTGAAACTTTCACGGAAAGTTGTGCGGACGAATTTGAAACCGCATCCGATCCTTGCATTTCCGGAGCAAAATAAAGTGTGTAAGTGCCCGCTTTTGTGGGCGCTTTTATCTTAAATGTGAAAGTAGCTGTTTCGCCGTTTTTAACCTCGGATTCTGTCATCTTGGCCAAAGTTCCGCTAGCCAAACTTGATGAGCCAACCACTTTTAATACGAGTGGATTTGCGCCGGAATTTTCCCATGAAAAGTCGCTGGTATTTTTGAGTTTTGCCGTGATGGTATATGACTCACCCGGTTTCAAACTTGAAGGCGAGTCGATTTTAACAGTGCTAAATTCTATGACCGGAGTTTCAACATAAAAGGCCAAGTCCATTTCTTTTTTCGACTTTTCCTTGCCGTCGAAAACAGGATACGCATCAAAAGAGGCCAAGCCACTATTCATTTCTGATGAGACATCAAATTCAAAAGTGGCAATTTTCCCCGGTGCGACTGAACTTTGTTTCATAAAAGCTGTGCGCTTTTGAGAGTCTTTTGGGATTTCTATGATGTCATCGGATTCGCTGTTTGCATTCACAGTCAAAAATGTGTCTTTGCCCCAAGTTTTAGTACCCGTATTCTTGAGTTTTAAGGTCACTGTAGCTTCTCCGTTTACTGAGAGCGCGGTTAGTTCCCTATCTCCAACTTCCTCATACGCATAAGACGTACCGGAGTTTTTGCTGCTTGCATTTTTAATTGAGAGAGCCACCATATCACGAATATCCGTGAGTTCCGCATAAGCATATTTACCGGGGCAAGCGGTTGCCGCAACGTCCTTGTGTCCTAAAATATTGTCCAGTTTCTCATCACGGAAAGTGCCGGTACCATCCGGATCAATGTCATATTTTTCCGCCTCGCGTAAAACAAGGCCCATAAGACCTTGCATCATTTCTTTTGACACCGGATTATCCTCAAAATTTCCAAGAAGAGAAATGCCCACGGATCCGGTATTATACCCTGATGCGTGACCCCCAACAACGCCATCACCACCGGCCCTGCCCTCGTAAACTTTTCCATCCGGACCAACAATAAAATTATAGCCAATATCTCCCCATCCGCGAGTCACCGCATGGTAGTAATAAATTGCCCTGATTGTGGCTTCCGGATCTGAAATTGTCCCCGAGCTTGCCGTGTGATGGATGATGATTTTTTTGACCTCTGCCGGATATTCTTCAGGCCAAAGAAGAGCATTCCCGTTCTCATCAGTGTCTACTCTTTTGACTATTTCCATCTCGGGATCAGTGGCTGTTTCCTCTACGTCCAGTTCCGATTCAAAACCGCTATTGTCATCCAAATTATAAGTTTTAGAGAGCCGTAAACTTTCATCAGCACCCCAATCTTCTCTTGAAACTGTGCCGGTTTCGTCACTAAAAATCATCTTTTTTAGTTTTTTGATTGTTGATGTTTCACCTCCACTCACATAGTCGAAAGAGATATTTGAAATTTTTGGCGTAAGCATTTCACTATCTGATGAAAGATGTGCCCTATACTGGAAAGCATTACTTTTGTCTGTGACAACGTAAGTCCAAAGTGTGCTCTCCTCCCCCTTCCCATCTTTGCCATCCGTATCTGCTACAACAGGTTGGAAGTCAGTCCAAATGCCATCTATTGAGCGAAACCTAATTTCTAAATCTGCGCTTGTTTTTATAGGCAAAGATTGTTGCCAATTCAGCCCCAAAAGTTCGAATTCCTTATCTGTTTCGTAAACTTTGGACACAAATAGTTTTTCCTCTTCATAAACAGGGTTTACTTGCATCACTGAAGCTGTTGCTTTCTGGTCGAGCTCCAGGCGAGATTCGCCGTTTATATGTGCACTTGCGGTGGGTTCGCGCGAGACGGCAAAAGTCGACAAAAAAACAAGCGCTAATGCTGTCACAAATCCAACCGAGAATATCCAAGTTTTCATTGCCATAGTTTTTAATCCCTTAATTATAACATTTTTTAGGGCTTTTCTCAATGCGGGAAAGCATGGTAGCATGTTTCTGCTTTAATTTCTACTTTCCTCTTATGGCTACAATCATTACTGATGAGAATTTTGATGAAATCGTTTTGAAGTCGGCGGTGCCGGTTTTAGTCGACTTTTTTGCCCAGTGGTGCGGGCCTTGCCAAGCCATGATGCCCGTCATTGACCAATTGTCCGCCGAGCTCGACGGCAAAGTGCTGATTGTGAAGGTTGATGTTGATGCCAGCATGAATACAGCTCAAAAATACGGCATCATGAGTATTCCCACTTTTGTTTTTATGAAAGGCGGTGTTGAAGTTGACAGACTTAATGGCGGCACATCAAAAGAGACTTTGCTTGAGAAACTTAACGGGCTCATTTAATAGCTTTTGCGGTTTGGCTTGAGGTAGCCTCGCTTGCCTGTCCGCTTGGCGCGTTGCACGGGAATCGCAGTCTTCGTTTTCCCTGTGACCGTTGTGCCCTTTAATCCATTTCCAGTCGATTTTAAGGTCTTTTAAGAGAGGTGTGAGGGACGCCCAAAGGTCTAAATTTTTCTTGCGTTTCCAATTTTTGGTCATGGTGTTTATGACCCAAGACGAGTCGGAAATTATGCGAATTTCTTTTGCCTCCGGAAAATTTGCACGTGCAAAAGCGATGCCTTCTATTACTGCCATAAGTTCCATTCTGTTATTTGTGGTGTAAGGTTCGCCGCCGTCTCCCGGAATTTCCTTGCAATCTTTATCTGTTATTCGGAGCAGATACGCCCAGCCTCCGGGCCCCGGATTGCCTCTTGAGGAACCGTCTGTGAAGATATCTATGTGCATACGCGAGCGTGTGAAATTCTGATCGACTTTTAGTGTAGCTTATCTGCGAGCAACTTTCACCTTGAAAATAAATGCTTTTTTGTTAGGATGTTACCACGCGGCTCGGCTACTGCCTCGCCGCGGAGAATCGTGCGGGTGTCGTATAGTGGCTATTATGTCAGCCTTCCAAGCTGAAGAGGGCGGTTCGATTCCGCTCACCCGCTCCACTCTCTGAACAAGACAAAGTCCCAATTCAGAGGTTTTTTTAGCTAAAAATCGATTTACAAAAAACGTCTGGATTGACCGCAATATTTCAAAGTGGATAGGATTTTGGAGATAAAATAAATTCTACAATCCTGCGCTAATTGCCACATTCTCCATACTGAGCTCTCCATCTACGGAATAGATCACAAAAGTTTTTGACAGAGAGCTTTCATCCATTTTGCCTACAAATGTGGCTTCCGCCGTTAAGCGGTTTTGAGCATCTATTTTAAATGATGTAAATGTCATTTCCGAATCTGTGAAATTGAAGTCTGTTACACCGTTAAAATGGTCTGCATATTCAATGTTGAGTGTGGCAAGGTCGGCTTCTGTTAGTGTGAATGGCAGAGGAAGGGCACTGAGTTTTTCAACTGCAGGCAATCCCATCTTTAGATATATTCTTATGTCCGTGACGGGGTCCGTGAAGAAGCTTAAATTCAGACTTGCATCATTACCTGAAGAGATATCTGCTGTGCCATTTGAAAGGGTATACAGCGTGTCCGGAGCAATCAGAAAGTTCATTAGTTCCGCCTCATCTCCAACCTTAAGTGTGAAATTTGCTTCTCCATTTGTTTGATCTGTAGTTGAGGGTTCTTGCTGAGTGCTACAGGAAAAAAGTGCAAGAAGTGGTAAGAGTAAGATTGCAAATAGGAATTTTTTCTTCATTTTTATGAGAATTAAAGTATAAATTTAATTTGACGAGTCCATATTAACACATTTTTTTTGATTTCCAGGGTTTTCGTGAGATAATTCCGTGCAGTTAAAAAGAATACGGATCACGCGGGTATGGTATAACGGTATTATGCTACCTTCCCAAGGTAGAGAGACGGGTTCAATTCCCGTTACCCGCTCCATTTATAAGTACTTCTTCCCTTTCAATTTTTCCGGCAAAAAGCTTTCTTTTGTGTACATTTCGTAGTCCTTCCCATAGCCTTCACCTTCCATCAATTTTGTGACGGGATTGCGTACCATTAGCGGAATTGGAAGATCACCAAAAGTTTCCACGTCTGCCATGGCGGCCTGCAAGGCGTCATAAGCCGAGCGGTCCTTTTTTGAGTTACATAAATACGCCGTGCAGGCCGCCAGATTGATAGCGCATTCGGGTAGGCCAACAGTTTCAACACTGCGGAAAGTTTCATTTGCCATGAGGAGTGCATTTGGATTTGCAAGGCCAATATCTTCACCGGCAAAAATCACCATTCGGCGAGCAATAAATTTTGGATCTTCACCCGCATTTATCATCCGCGCCAAATAATAAATTGCGCTATCCGCTTGACTTGCGCGCATGCTTTTTATGAAAGCGCTGATAATGTTGTAGTGCTCCTCCCCTTTTTTGTCGTAACGGAGAAAGCGCGATTGTATAGTATTTTTTAAATTTTCGACTGTGATTTTTTTATAGAGACTCTGCGTGTTTTCAATTACTGTGATTGCTTGGCGTGCATCACCGTCCGCCATGGCAATTAAAAAGTCGCAAGATTCTTTGTCCATTTTCACATCTGTGCGGCCTAGGATTTGTTGCATTTCCTCCGGAGAAAGCGACTTTAATGTAAAAACTCTGCAACGGGAAAGGAGCGCAGGAATAACCTCAAAACTCGGGTTCTCGGTTGTGGCACCAATCAAAGTGAGTTCGCCGCGCTCAACATACGGCAACAAAAAGTCTTGCTGCCCTTTATTGAAGCGATGAATTTCATCCAAAAACAAAACTTTGGGGGCGCCTCCGGACTCAATTATGGATTCTTCCAAAAGATCTCTTATGTCCTGTTTGCCTGCGGAAACCGCAGAAAGTTCATAGAGTTTTGCATTCAAACTTTTTGCATAAATTCGTGCCAAGGTGGTCTTGCCGGTACCGGGTGGACCCCACAAAACAAAGGAGAAAAGATGGCCTTCCTCAATTGCACGTGCAAGCGGTTTTCCTTCACCAACAAGGTGCGTTTGACCAACAAATTCTTTTAAATTTTTGGGCCGAATTCGTGAAGCTAGTGGTTCCATTATGTGTTAGGTAAGAGTAGTCCTTGTAGCCTTAGGTTTTGCGTGCTAGATTTTGCGCGGTTTATCCTTCCTTGTCCACTTAAGTCGCGTCAATGCCCATTTACTCAATGCTTATCACCGTCCTTGGTCTCTGCCTTTTTGAGACAATAAGCAGTATTGATAATGCAATCATAAACGCCGAAGTTTTGCATACCATGAAGCCCAAATCCAGAAAATGGTTTCTAATTTGGGGGCTTTTTATTGCAGTCTTTTTAGTGCGTGGTTTGCTCCCGTGGCTGATTGTGTATGCAACGGCGCCGTCGCTGGGATTTATGGGCTCACTCACCGCCACATTTAGCAGTGATCCAAGTGTTATAGAGGCCATTGAATTGTCCACACCAATTTTGCTCGCCGGAGGCGGTACTTTTCTTATATTTTTGTTCTTTCACTGGCTGTTTTTGGAGCCAAAAAACTATGGGCTAAAAGGCGAAAAATTCTTTCATTCACAAGGCGTATGGTTTTATGCGGTGGTTTCGGTGCTTCTTGCGGCAATAGTCTGGTTCGCGCTTAAAGAGAATCCTGTTATGGCATTCGGGGCCGTTATTGGTTCGACTGCGTTTTTCATCACACACGGCTTCAAAGAAAATGCTGAAAAAAGTGAAGAGTCATTACTTTCCGCACGCAGTAATTTGTCAGACATTAGCAAGATTCTCTATCTTGAAGTTATAGATGCCACATTTTCAATCGACGGAGTACTTGGGGCCTTTGCATTCACAATGTCTGTACCTCTGATTTTAGTCGGAAATGGTTTGGGGGCATTTGTTGTGAGACAAATCACAGTTGGCAATGTGGAGCGTATAAAAAAATATCGCTATCTCAAAAACGGAGCCATGTATTCAATTTTGGCCCTTGGAATTGTGATGCTCGCAGACAGTTTTGGAGTTCCTGTGCCGCAGTGGGTTTCACCATTCGTGACTTTTGTGGCTGTAGGCTATTTCTTTTGGAGGTCAAAACGTGAGATTTAATAAATCAAAACTAATTCAACACATATGAAATCAAGCCATGACTTAAAGGAAAAATTTAAAAAACTGTCTATTGCTTTGGTTTGTGTAGCTTTTATATTTTACACTTTATGGTTCATAGTCGATCTTTCCGAACATTATTTTGGGTTTTGGGGGATGTTTTGTGCATTTATTTCTCTTGTTGCTGTAAATTCATTAGTGGTGGTCTTATGCGCTACGGAGTTTACTTTGTTATTTAACTTGTTTTTCTCTGCAGTCGTTTTTTATGGTTTGGGGAAAACATTATGGCATGAATGTGCTTTTTCAAGTGAATTTATTGGTTTCTGCTCAATTGGCCAATTTGTTGGTTTAGTATTCGTCTGTATAGCAAGTATTTTTGCCTTTAAATATTTTACGAGAATTTTCAGGCAGGCTATTGAAAATTCTCACAGAAAGATAAAATTCTTAACTTTGCCGCGTATAATGTTGGTGATTTTTGTCATTGGATTAATCTGTGGAGCCAGGTCGTACTTGTCTATACGTGTTTCCGTTGTTGATTTTAGTGATCGTTATATTTCTATCCATAACGGTAGTATTTTCCCTTACTATGTTGGACTGTTTCCCAGCGATTCCATAATCAGGTTGGATAGTCATTATATTTTTTGTAAAAACAATACTGGGAAGAAACCGTTTGAAGAAATTCCTTTAGAAAATGGATTTTTGTTACCATTCTCTACCAAGGAAGTTCTTGGGATGTGGAGGAATGCTCCTGGGGAATCTTATTTTACGGCTGGGTGGTTAGAGGATACTTGTTATAGAATTGGCTCTTCCAAATATTATAACGATGTTGCGTTTTGATCTTGCAGGAAAACACAAAAAAAGCGCCCTAATGTCCCATAGTCAGTTCAGTATCAGACAGTAGTTTAGAGTAGAAAAAGAATCGTTTCCGATAGATTTTCCGGTTAGACTCGAGCTTGGAAGCCCGTGAGAAACCGTCTGTCCATCCCTTACCCTTAAGAACGAAACCCCACTTAAAGACAGGTGATGATGGCCTAAAAGGTTTTGGGAAACCAACTAAACCAGACTTACTTTGGCTATGAAACTTGGGGCGCATCAGGCAGTAAAGAGAGCGACCAAAGGAGAACGGAGGTGGACCAGACCGGAGAAAGGAAAACCAACCCAAGGAAGATAAACAAAGCAACCAGAGGAAGGAAAACCAATCCGAGGAGAGGCATCCAAACCGCATAAGGACCGAAGCCCAAAAGAGGAAAGGAAACCCGAGTGAGAGCCTAAAGGGCCCCCATTACAACCCGGTTGACACCAAGTTTCTTACCCGACTTTTCAATGAACATCATGATATAATACCACAAACTCAAACTTTTTACAAGACTATTGTTTCTCCTTGTGATGGAACAACAACGTCCTTAAGTCCCTCCTCCATGAGTCCCAGTTTAAGCGCATTAATCGACTGTTCTTCTCCGTGAACCAAAATGGTTTTTTTAAGTCCGCTGATATTTTTTGCATAGGACAATAAGTCGTTACGGTCTGCATGAGCTGAGAAAGTATTCATTGTTTTAACTTCCATTTTTACATTGAAAGGCTTTCCAAAAACATTTACGGGATTTTGTTTCTCAACAAGTTTTCTTCCAAGCGTATTTTGGGCCTGAAATCCAACAATGATGAGAGTATTTCTGTAATCCTCAATGGAATTTTTGATGTGATGCAAAATGCGTCCATGCTCACACATTCCGGAAGCCGAAATGATAATACAAGGACCGTTGTGATTATTTAAGGCCTTGGATTCTTCAACAGAAGTTACGTATCTCAGCTGATCAAATTTGAAAGGATCTTCCTTGTTGTTTAAGAAAACTTTTTGTGTATCTTCATCAAGTGAAACTAAATGATGGCGGAAAACATCCGTAACGTTCACGGATAACGGCGAATCAACATAAGTTGGAATCTCCGGAATTTTTTCTTCATTATAAAGCTTGTGTAGCGAATAAATCAGCTCCTGAGTACGGCCCAGCGAGAAGGCCGGAATTAAAATTTTTCCTCCACGGGCCGCCGTGCGTGAAATCACCTCCGCAAGCTCTTCTTCGGCTTTATCAAATGGTTCATGAAGACGATTTCCATATGTTGATTCAAGGAGCAAATAGTCCGCAGTTTCAACCTGATAGGGATCGTGAAGTAGTGGCATACCACTCCGTCCCAAGTCGCCGGAGAAAACAAAGGTCTTATCTTTGCCGTCGTCCTTGTCTTTGATACTAAAAAGCACCATTGCGGACCCCAAAATGTGGCCCGCATCACGGAAACGCGCTGTGACTGAGCCGTCGCCAAGAACGTCTAAATCTTGCCAATAGTCGAGCTTTTTAAGGAGTGGAAAAACTTTTTCGGCATCCTCAATTGTGTAAAGCGGCTCCGCAAGTTCCTCACCTGCGAGCTTCTTTTTTTCATTCAAATATTCGACTTCTTTCTCCTGTATAAACGCGGAATCGCGGAGCATGTAAGAGAGAAGGTCGAGCGTTGCCGGCGTGCAGTAAATTGGCCCATTAAAACCCTGTTTTACAAGTGATGGAAGCGCGCCGGTGTGATCAATATGAGCATGTGAAATTATCACCGCGTGAAGTTCTCTCGGGTCAAATCCAAAGTTGCTATTCTTTTCTTGCTCCTCTTGACGGCGACCTTGGAACATACCGCAGTCGAGCAGGATTTTCTTGCCGTTTACTTCAAGAAGGTGCCTTGAACCGGTCACCTCTTTATCCGCTCCGTGGAAGTGAATTTTCATGTGTGTGCTAAGTTAATTGGCGTTGCTATCTTGATATTGTAGCATAAAAGAGGAGGAAAAGTAAGGTGGAGTTGGTTCTGACTAGCTGTGTGGTTCTCCCCCATTCACCAAATTTACGGGAATCTCATACGCGCTGACCTCACCATCTTGCACTTTCACGGCCAGAGTGAGGCCTTTTTGGGTTTCCTGGGACCAATACTGGTCAAAAACAAAGTTGCCCAGAGAGTAATAAATGGGCGCTCCATTATAAATTTCCGAATTTTGGACAACATGAGGATGATGGCCCCAGATCATGTCCGCACCCGCGTCCACAAAATCATGGGCAGTCTCAGTAATGCTTGTGCTGGCGGTTTTTACATATTCAGTGCCCCAATGTATGCTCACAATCAGCGTGTCCACCTCTTGTGAAAGCTCTTTTATGAGGTTAATTGCGGCATCTTTGTCCATTTTAAAGTCCACATCATCAATGCCAAGAAAACCGAGTGACTCTCCATCAAAATTGTAAGACGTGAAAGAAAATTCGCGGCTTACTTCATCCGGTTTTCCAAAAGGCGAAATGCCGACTTGTGTGAGTGCGGTGCGAGTTTCCGTGTAGGCCGAGCGGCCTTGATTAAACGTATGATTGTTTGCAAGATTTAAGGTTGTGAAGCCAACTTTTTTGAGTAGCGCGGCTGTTTCCGGCTTGAAAATAAATGTCATGTCACCGTAGGCAATTTGTTTGTCTGTGATTGGTCCCTCCAAGTTGCCCGCAACAATGTCCAGAGTGTCTACTTTGAGGAGGCTTTTTGCAGTCGTAATGATTTCCGGCATATTGGAAAATGGAAAGTCGCCACCTTTTTTTGCGCGGAGAGTCTCAATGTAGCGGCCGAGCATTATGTCACCCGTGAGGAGAATATTGATGCCATCGTCACTTTTTTTTGATGTCCAAACGGTGTCCAGCGAATTTGCGGGCATGGGAACGCGCGCGGCCATGTACACGGAAAAAGGAAGCGTGGCTAGGAGGCAAAAAATCCAAAAAAGTCGACTGATTTTGTGTTTCATTTGTGGTAGGGTTTGCCGGCTAAAATTGTGAATGCGCGGTAAAGTTGCTCCTTAAAAACCACTCGCACAAGTTCGTGAGGCATTGTCATAAGCGAGAGTGAAATCCGAGCGGTGGCGCCACCTAAAACATCCGGATGAAGGCCATGAGAACCGCCGATTAAAAACTGTAATTCCGCTCCTTTGTCTTTGTGCTTTCCAAGAAAATTGGCAAATTCTTCACTTGTAAATTCCTTGCCGTGTTCATCCAGCGCAATTATCACCGCACGCGGATTTAAATGTTTTTCAATTGTCGACTTTTCCTCGTTTTGAGTGCGAGTGCGATCGTCAAATTTGCTCGCAGGCAGAATAATTTCTTCGATTTTTGCGTAAGGCGAAAGTCGCTTTTGGTATTCCCCTTCGAGAGCGGAAAGCCGTTTGTCTTTGGTGCGACTTATCTCTATAATCTGGATCTTCATAATGAAAATATACCCATGAAACCCAAAAAAGGCCAAGAAATTGAAATTAAGATCGACTCGCTTGTGTACGGCGGAAGCGGAATCGGTACTTTTGAAGGCTTTAAAGTTTTTGTTGAGGGCGCATGCATTGGCGACTCTGTTTTAGCGCGAGTTTTCAAAGTTAAATCAAGTTTTGCAGAAGCAAAATTATTGAAAGTTTTGAAGGAAAGTCCACTCAGAATTGCTCCGCGATGTGCTCATTTTGGTGTTTGCGGCGGATGTAAGTGGCAATTTTTGCGGTATAGCGAACAAGTGAAAATTAAGGAGGAACAAGTTAGAAATGCCATCACTCGGATAGGCGGACTTAATGGAAATTTGGTTTTGCCAATAATTCCGTGCGCCGAAGAATTTTTTTACAGAAACAAGTTAGAATTTTCTTTTGCGCTGGGAAGTAACGGCCAAATTAATTTGGGCTTTTTCCCACTTGGATATCACTATGAAGTAACAAATTTAAAGGAGTGTTTTTTGGAGTCAGTTGAGGCGGTAGAAATTGTTTCTGCTGTGCGCGAGTTTGCAAATGCCAGCGGAGTAAGCAGTTTTGATGCGCATAACGGAGAAGGACTCCTCAAAGAATTGACTGTGCGTGAGAGCAAATCAACAGGAGAAAGAATGATAATTTTGACAATTAACGGAGCCGCCAAGCGTGGGTTTTCCGAGAAAATTAAGAAAGATTTTGTTGGCTTATTTAATGAAAAATGGAATGTGAAGTCGATTTTTTTACAGACGGTGACGCAGGCAAAAGGCAATAGAACTCGCTTGGAATATGAGCGCATTTTTGGTGCGGAGTCGATCACTGAATCGCTGAAACTTGCGAGCGGTAAAATACTGAATTTTGACATACTTCCCGATGCGTTTTTCCAGACCAACACAAGACAGGCGGAGGTGCTATATTCCAAAGTTGTGGAAATGGCCGGACTAAGCGGAAAAGAGACTGTTTTTGATCTTTACTCAGGCACGGGAACCATTGGACTTTTCTGCGCTGAAAAAGCGGAAAAAGTGATTGGAATTGAAATCAACGAGGACGCGGTTTTGAGTGCCAAAAAAAATGCCATGGAAAATCATATTGGCAATGCCAAATTTCATTTGGGCGCAGTTGAAGATATTTTGGAAGAAGTTGCTGACAAGCCTGATGTTTTAATTTTTGACCCTCCCCGCGCCGGACTCACTGAAAAAATTGTGGAAACCGCTGCAGGTTTTGGCGCAGAAAAAATAGTTTATGTATCTTGCAATCCCACAACTCTTGCAAGGGATTTAAAGTTTTTTGCGGCCAGCGGTTATGAAACTTTGGCCGTTCAACCTGTGGATATGTTTCCGCAAACACACCATGTGGAGTGCGTGGGGGTGATGGAGAGATCAGTAAGAAAAGTCTGAATTGAGATCAAATAAAACTGAAATCGAATTACAAACGCTAGCGTGATATTTTTTTTCGAGATGTCCCAAGCATTTTTTGACACGACTTTGGTCAATTACTTTCATTTGCCGAAGCATCAATTTGGACGGAGTTGTAAGCCCATTCTCTTTTGAAGGCTCTATCATGGTTTCAAAAGAATATAATTTCTTTAAATTACTCGTGAGTGGACAAACTATTGTGATTGTACCTCTATCCTTGAAACCATTTGTTTCCAGAACAATACAAGGTCTGAGGCCACTTTGTTCAGAGCCTTTTGTGGGAGAAAAATTTGCAAGTAAAATGTCGAATTGATTAAAGCGCATTGTTGAGCAAAGTTAAATAGTCGTCCATACCTTCTTCTGCCATTTTTGAGTCTTCAATTGGATCATCCTGCGCCATTTGGGTTAACTCTTTTTGGAGTTGAGCTTTTCTTAAAAGATCTAACGCCTTGTTTATTAGATCCGTTTTGTTCATACCAGAGCCCACCATCCTCTCAATAAATGTATGATTAGGGTCTGACACTCTAAAGGAAACTGGATTCATATGTAGTTAGGTCAATTACAAATCTATAATACAGTTTTGTATTACAAAAGTCAATGTTTTTCTCGCTCATTTAACGGATTTCCTTAGAATATATTGAAATCAAAGTGGTTTTTTAGGAAGTTTGTGCGCGCGCACAAATGTTTCTTTAAACGAGTATGATTCGCCGCTCTTTTTGTAATGTGCGAGTTCTTATGAACAGTGAACAGTCACTTTAGATGCATCTATTTTTATCTTGGTTCCCAAACATATTTCTTTTGTGGGCTTGAATCCCACAATAACCGGAATTTTATGTTCTCGTGCCAAAATGGCCAAGTGTGAGAGCATGCCTCCTTGAGAAGAAAGTATACCTGAAATTCGACTGAAATAAGCGGCTAAATGCGGAGATAAAATTTGCGAATATAAAATGAAATTTTTGCCCGATTTGTCTTTTTGCAGGAGATCTCTAAGTCCATTTTCATCCACAAGAATCCCTTCTGATTCACCCTGTGAAACGCCTTCATATTGCGTTTTTATTTGAGTATGGAAAAAGCTTAGATCTCTAGGAAATGAAAATGAAAAATCCTTGTACTCTTTTTTGAGCCTTGGCAATATCCAAATTGCCACTTAAAAATTCATCAAGCAAAAAGAAATGGGCAAGGCTTTCTTTACTACTTTTTTTTGCTTGTTTTGTGGCTGCCGTTCTAAGTTCATTGATCCGTTTTACAGTAAGCCATCGGCCCATCTCTCTCAAATGTGCATATTGTTCGAATGAAGTCTGTTTTTCAGAGGGTTCTGCTTGTATAAATTGGGATTCGTCGGCAAGGTCCAAAGAATTGCCTTTTAGATTTTTGATGGGAATATTTTGAGGATCAATTTCTTCATATATTTTGGGGAAAGGGAGATTTTTTTTGACTGCAAATCCCACTCCAAGATTGATTGTAAAAATCAGTTCGTAATCCTTTAAGAAATTTTCCAAAGCGACTTCAAATGAAAGATCCCGAATAGGTTCCTCCAGCAAAATTTTCAGTTGCTCGGCTATGTTGTCCCAAGGAAAATCCAAACGATTCAATCTGAGAAGATTCTTGAAAGTTACCCATGCTCCTTTAGCTCTTGCCCATTTTGGCATCAGGGCAGAAGTGGTGAAATAGCTATAAGCAGGCAATAAGGTCTTAAGTTCCGCCTCTCTATCAACATATAATTCATTACCCAAAACACGTAGAAAATCTTGTGCTTCATAATGTATGCCAAGCTTTTGATATGCTCTTTGCACCGGTCCATCTTTTACATAAATACGATTGAGCAAATCCAGTGTCAAAGGACATGGCCTCTCCGCAATTTCACAAATTTCCGTTTTTGAAAAATAAAATGGCGAGGACGGAAGGTTCTTTTCCAAATATAAAATCCCTTCGTAATCTTTAGCCGTTAATGTTGTAATTGGACGCGACTGGAGGAAAAACCATTTCCCATTTTTAATGCACCATTCAATGTCCTGTGGAAATTCGAATTTTCTCTCAATTTCTTTAAAACTTTGTATGGCTTTTTCTAAGTCCGGTAGCAAGGCCGGAGATATTTCATCCCAATAAAGGTTCAGTTTTTGGGGTTTCACTTGCCCGGAAACCACCGCTTCCCCTCGTCCTTTATGATATTCTAAAATAAGCTCCCTTCCTCCAAGAGGATTTCTTGTAAAAACCACTCCCGCATAATCCGCCTCTATATATTCCTGAATTAAAATTGAAAAAAGTTCCAAATGTCCTTTCAGATACTTGTGAGCAAAACTTGTAATATACTGAATCGCTTCTGAAAGATCCTTTGGCTGAACCGCCAAACGCGTTTTAAATTGGCCGGCTAGAGAGCTTGTCTTTCCGTCTTCCGTGAGAGCACTTGAACGTACTGCATAAGATCCGGCGCACAAAACTTTATGTGCCGCTTCCACTTCCGTTTCCAAAGCTACAGGATCCCACTCACCATTTGCCCCTGTAGATTGTTTAATTTTTGTAGATGCAATTGCATAAAAATTCGGCACGGCAAAACCATGTTTCAAAAGAGTCTGTAAATTTACCGTTTTTGCCCCATAGTCGTCATTCATATTCCCATGGTTTATTGTAACGACCCAAGAAAGTGTACCCACGACTTTCAAGCTCTACGGCCGTAATTTTTGCGTCGAAACAATTCACATAGCCATCACAAACCGTGATTACTGTACTTCCCTGCGGAATTTGCCCAAACACTTCTTCGATTTTATCCGTAGGCGTATAGAGAATTGGTATACTGTAACTACCCTGAATTTGATCCGTGGCAAACTTAGACGGTTCGCGAGAATCCACTAAAACCACTCCTTCTTTCACATAATTTTTTACCTGTTCGGTGGTGAAAAGAAGCTTGTAGCGTTCTTCGGAATAAGTCTGTGAAAAATCAATGTTTCCAACCCATGTTCCACCCCAATCTACCCAGCCGCTTGCACCTCCTTCCAGATAAGAAGCCACAATGTTTTTGGTTCTTAAAAACTCTGCCACTTCCTTGCCTCGAATCCCCGACCAACAAAATACATACACCTTTTTGTCAGTTGGCACTTCGATCCATTTTCCTGCAATGAGATCTGCAAAACGAATGTGATTTGAGCCTGGGAAATATCCATTTTCATATTCTAAATTTTCCCGAGCATCCAAAACAAAATAGTCGCTAACGGGACCCGATATGACAGACTGAAAATCTTCATTGCTGATGCTAATTTCACTGTCCGAATTCTCCGAATAAAATGTGTTATCAAGGCTACTTGTGGCATTTTCTCCTTTTGTGCCTTGGCTTAAAATTTGCACCTTGGAATCTTGTATCCCAACCGGCGTGCCATCGTCACTTAAACGCAAAGTTACAAGTACTCCATAGCTTGTATATTTATCTCCTTCGTAAAGCGTAAGAGATAGAGAAGACATTGTTTCATCAATGCGAGTGGCTTTATCCAAGACAATTTGAGTAGTATTCAAATACCAACTTTTGAACGTCTCAAAAGATACGGATTTTTTGGAGAGTTCGTATGCGTGTTCATAATCTCCGCGTGCAATTGAACCGTAATAATCCTCAATCAAATTTATCTGAGCGTCTTTTGTTTCGGCATCAATCAAAGAAATAAATGGTTCGTCCGACTCCAAAAGCTCAGGCGCTTCTCCAATAGTGAGTTTGTCGACTTCTTCCTCCGGTGATATTCGTGGTGCCGTGCCTACATTTTTACTTTCCGGAGAAGCATATTTTTCGCTCTCGGAAATCCAGTCGTTATAAGCTTTGTTTTCACTATAAGAGCGGTATAGATATGAAGTACCGAGTGAGATTGCGACTATGAAAACGGCAAAAATGGGAATCCATATTTTTTTATGTGAGCCCAGCGTTTGAAATTTCATTTTTAAAAAACGGAAGAAAATGTTAAAAAATCCCGTCAGTAAAAGTGCCGTTACGGAGAATATTTGCACTACAATTGTCCCCGCATTAAATAAAAAATCAGGGGGTGGGACGGCATAAACGGTCAATGTGCTTAGAAGGAAGCCGAAGAAGATTCCTGAGGAAAGCCTGAAGTATCTGTCTGAAGACATTTTTTTAAGGGTTAAGTTTATCAAGCCACTCTACCGCCTCTTCCCTTGTCTTAAACTCGTGGCAGAGTTGTTTTTCCATGGCCTCTGAAAGGATTTCGCCAATGCGGGGGCCGGCGGGAAGGTGCAAGATTTGCATGATGTCCTCACCTGTTAAAAATGGTTTTGGCGGGACGGGAAAGTGTACAAGAAATTTTTCATATTCGGCTTTTACTTTGTCACAAAGGTTAAAATCCTGTGGAGTTATTCCGGCCGCGTCCGCATAAAAAAGCGTGAGCAAATGCGGGAAACGCGGATCCAAAAACCAATGTCTTTTTCTGCCTTCCGGCATGTCCAAAAGTTGCTGCATCATGAAGTGATGAGCCACCACCCAAGTGATTGTGTCTATGTCTTTGCGCGGAAAACGGAGGCGGCGCATTATGCGCTCTGCTAATTCCGCTGACACTTCGCTGTGATGATCAAAGCGGATTCTCTCGGCAATTTTAAAGGTCTCAGTCTTGCCAATGTCATGAAAAATGACAGCCCAATGGTCGACTAAGTCCGCACTCTCGGGAAGCGACTTCAGACTGTCCATCAGATGAGTCCAAACGTCGCCCTCGGTGTGATATTCCATAGGCTGAGGCATACCCTTGCACGCCTCAAGTTCGGGCAAAACGTAAGGCAAAACTCCAGTGTCCTGCATGTCCTCAAAAGCGGTAGGAGCACTGCGCGCCATAATGATTTTATTGAGCTCGTCACGCACCCGTTCCCAGCTCACTTTATCCGCAAGCGGAGCGTGTTTTTTGATGGCCGCGTAAGTATCCGGATGATAGCCAAAATTGAGCGTATTTTTGAAACGAATTGCGCGGATTATCCGCAAATGATCCTCCAAAATTCTCTCATGCGGAACACCAATGAAGCGAATTAATTTGTTTGAAATATCGTCTCTACCGCCAACAAAGTCGTGAATTTCATCAGCGATTGGATCATAAAAAAGGGCGTTAATTGTGAAGTCGCGCCGGCACGCATCATCCTGCGCGTGGGTAAAAATCACCGCATCCGGCCGCCGACCGTCCGAGTAACCCGAGTCGCTCCTAAAAGTTGCAATTTCAAAAGTAAAACCGTTTTCAATCACATGCATAACTCCAAAAGATTTGCCCACCGCGTAAGTGTCCGTGAAAATATTTTCAATCTGTTCGGGAAGCGCGCTCGTGGCAATATCGTAATCCTTGGGCTCGCGTTTCATGAGCATATCCCTCACGCATCCGCCGGCCAAATAAGCCTTGAATCCGGCCTTTTGCAGAGTAGCGACTATTTGTTTAGCGGTGTTTTGCATGATAAGAGATTATTTCAAGATTTCCTGTTGTAAAAATTCCTTTGGCGTAAGTATTTTAAACGGCCACACTTTTTTCTGCATATTTTCGGATTTAAAATCCTTTCTATCAAGCGTTATAAGTATATCGACTTCCATCCCAATTGCACCAATCAAAATTGGGCAATCTTTTTTGATTATATATTTTTCAAATTTATTCAATGCCGAATCTGAAATTACAGTTTTGTCGACTTCCGTTAACAGAGCCACAAGAGAATAAAATTCCGGCAAATATTTTCCTCCAAGTTTTTTAAATATATTTGTTCTGGCTTCCTTTAAAGCATAAGTGCTCGAAAACAATTCAATCATCCCGCACTGCGCCAAAGAAAAAATCTTTCTGGACCCGCCTGTTTCCGAAAGAGTTGCGGAGAAAAATATGTTGGCATCTAAAAAAACTTTTTTCATTTTTTGAGTAGTAACTCTAATTTCTTGGCTGTTTTTGCGTCCAATTTATCTTCCTCCATCCATTCCTTGATTTCTTCGTCAGAATATAAGTCGACTTCAAGTGGAGTTTCCAATTCCATCTTTATGAAAGCCACTCCATTTTTTAGAAGTTTAACTTTAAGCAAACTGCCTTCCCCTATTCCAAGTTGTTCCCTAAATTCGACCGGAATAGTCACCATACCCTTGGACTGGGGCCTAACAATTTTTTCTCTTGTGAGCATATAAGTAGAAAAGTTAGAAAGTAGAAAATCTCTACTTCTAGTATATCGGACTTTTGGACTTGTGTAAAGCATTTTTATTTCCGCTTGAGTGCGGTTGTTAAAGTTGGACTTGAGCATTATAATCCAGATACTTCCCTCTTGTCCTGAATAAAACCTGAAATAGAATTATGCATAATATAAAAGGAACTCATAAAGGTAATTTTGCTGCCGGTAAAATAATGGGGCCTATATGGGATGAATTTAGTCCATCAACGGGAAGAAAAGAACATCATGTTTTTTTGTTTGATGTGATTCAGGAATTTTCACCAAACAATAAGAATGTCCGCATCCTTGAAACTTGTCTTGGTAGCGGTATAGACGCAATTCCATTGGCAAAAGCCGGCTACACTTTAACTGCAAACGAATTTGATCCGCATTACAGAGAAACTGCAAAAAAACGTATTGCGGAAGAAAAAGTGGAAGTAGAAATCATTGGCTATAACTGGTTGAACTTCGATCAATATCAGCCACAATCCCTTTTTGATATAGCGCTCTGTATTGGGAATAGCATTTGTTATATTTTTGGACATGATCAGCAGATGACCGTCATCAGAAATTTTAAAAATCTTATTAGAAATGGTGGCCTACTACTTATAGACGAGCGGAATTTTCAATTTATGCTCGATAATCATGACGAGATTCTTGCAAAAAAAGATAGTGTGATCTCCAATCATAGCGGACTAAATAAGCATGTGTTGTATGGCAGTGAGAAATATTATCCATATCCGGTCGAAATTTCTAATGACATGATTGTGATGGGATTATGGCAACAAGGGAAAATGGAACCAATCAGTCGTTTCTATTTTTACCCCTTCAAACGCGGCGAATTACTTAAAATGCTGGAGGATGTTTTTGGCAAAGAAAATGTTGATGTTTATAGCGACTATAGGAAAGGGCGAATTACCGAGGCAGGTTTCTACCAGTATGTTTGTAGAAAAAAAATAATTCCATAAACCGAAATTTTAATATTAACTATTATGCAAAAAGGACAAAAAACTTGGGACAATCTAAGCCGTGGTTATTTTAATAATTTCAATGAAGATGAAATTGAACTTGAGGCGGTGGAAAATCTTTATTTTGCGTGGCCTGTCATCAAAAAATTCGTAAAAAAGAACATCAAAAACAGTAAAAATAAACGCGCGTTGGATTTTGGTTGCGGCACCGGTCAAGTTTGCACAGAATTAAATTCACTCGGCTTTATTGCGGGCGGAATCGATTATTCGAGCGGCATGATAAAAGTCGCAAAAAAGAGCATTGATAGGCGTGTACATTTGTACCTTGGAGATAGCAAAAAGGCTGTGGAAGTGGCCAAAAAAGAGGGCAAATTTGACCTGATTGTTTCCATACTAACCTTCCCGTTTATAGAAAAAATTGAACAAACCATCAAGGATTTGCACCGCAGTTTAGCCGAAAGTGGCTATTTGTGTTTTGTGGCCTTCAATGAAGATTGGGTGCGTACAGCATTAAAAAACGGAGTCGACTATGAGCGGATTCCGGGCAACAGGGGAATTAAAAAGCTAATGTTCAACTTTGGAAAAAATAGAAAAGTGGAAGTGTTTCACAGGAGCGCAAATGAGTATGATAAAATATTTGCCGGTTTGGGCTGTAAAAAACTGATGGAAGAGTATCCTTTGTTTACTAAAAAATTTATCAGCAAAGTTTATCCCCAAATGCCAGAAAATATTTCTGAGTATATGATTTTGGGGTATAAAAAATAAAAATGCCCAACTACGACCTGAATAAATCCTGACAAAAACCTGAAATAGAATGTTTTTCTTGAAAAATCGCTTTGTTTTTAGGGCAAACTCGTTACAATTATGTTTCCGGTTCTTTTAAAAAAAATAATTTGTGAGCAAAAAAGATAATTCCATTGTACTTTTCCATGAAAAACAGGTTCGTCGTCATTGGGATGATGTTAAGGAGTTTTGGTATTTTTCAATTATTGATGTTATTGAAATTTTGACGGATTCCTCTACTCCAAGGCGTTATTGGAGTGATCTCAAGATTAAACTGAAAAACGAAGGAAGTGAGTTGTACGAAAAAATCGTACAACTGAAATTAACATCTTCAGATGGGAAAAAATATCTTACAGATTGTTTCTCAACGGAAGATTTATTGAGGGCCGTTCAGTCGATCCCTTCCCCAAAAGCTGAACCGCTTAAACTATGGCTTGCGAAAGTGGGCTATGAAAGAATCGAGGAAACCGAGGATCCGGAACTCGCCATGGAAAGAGCTATGCAGACCTATCTGAAAAAAGGATATTCCAAAGAATGGATTAATCAAAGGCTTAAGAGTATTGAGATCAGGAAAGAATTGACCGACGAATGGAGCGAGAGAGGTATGAAAGAAGGCTTGGAATATGCAATTTTGACTGATGAAATTACAAAAGCGTGGGCCGGAAAATCCGTAAAACAATATAAAAATTTTAAAGGTCTGCAAAAACAAAATTTGAGAGATAACATGACAAATCTTGAGTTGGTTTTAAATATGCTCGCGGAAGCTTCAACAACAGAGATATCTAAGAAACAAAAGCCCAAGGGTTTGATAGAAAATAAAATGGTGGCCCAAAAAGGTGGAAATGCCGCAAAACAAGCAAGAATTGAAATAGAAAAACAAACCGGTGAAAGTATTATTTCCTCAAAAAACGCCAAGCAAAATAGAGAGTTACCTTCTTACTAAAATGAGTTTTGAGTTTTATGAAAATCCTCTCCATAGAAACTTCGTGCGATGAGACTGCGGTGGCCGTGACGGAAAACGGGACGCGGGTTTTGTCTAACGCGATTGCGTCACAGATTGCAAAACATGCTGAAACGGGCGGGGTGGTGCCGGAGGTGGCGGCGCGTGAGCACATAAAAGCCATGATTCCAACCTTGCGCGCGGCCATGCGTGAAGCAGGCGTGACTTGGAAGGACATTGACGCGATTGCGGTCACTCGCGAACCCGGACTTATTGGGTCGCTGGTGGTTGGCCGGATTACTGCGGTGGCGCTTGCTTTTGCCTGCGGAAAGCCACTTATTGAGGTCAATCATATTCATGGGCACATCTACGCAAACTGGCTTGAGACCGAGACTGAGTTTCCGATCTTAACTTTGACTGTTTCGGGCGGGCACAATGAGCTGGTTTTGATGCGCGGTCACGGCCAAATGGAGATCATTGCGGAAACAGTTGACGACTCTGCCGGCGAAGCATTTGACAAAGTCGCGCGGCTCCTTGGGCTCCCCTATCCCGGAGGACCTGCAATTGAGGCGCGTGCGGCTCTTGGGAACGCGGGTGCGTTCAAATTTCCTATCGGCATGAAAAAAGATAAGAATTTTAGTTTTTCAGGACTGAAAACCTCCGTTTTTTATTTATTAAAAGACAATGAACGACTTTTGAAAGACGGTGGCAAAGACGGTGAAAAATTTGTGAATGATGTTGCGGCCTCCTTTCAGTCGGCCGCAGTCTCCGCCCTCCTTGAAAAACTCATCCGCGCCGTCAAAAAATACGCCGTGAAAGAAGTGCATTTATCAGGTGGTGTTTCCGCAAATAAGTATCTGCGCGCGCAGACGGAAAAGGCGCTCGCAAGTTTGCGCTTGGACCAAGCGCCTGTTCTCCGCTGGCCAAAGAAACTCTCATACTGCACAGATAATGCCGCAATGATTGGAAGCGCAGGGTATTTTATGAGAGCAAATCTTTCTTTTATAAACCATTTTCCCAAGCATTTATCATAGACTGATGTGTCTCCTTAATTGCTTTCCCTCTAATTCTTTCAGCTATTTTAGTGATATTCTCTTCCTCTAAAAGCCGTCTTCTCATTCGAAGCGCATCACCACTGCTATCTTGGGTACACCTCATGACCCGCTGCTCTCCTTTCCCTCTTCCCTCTCCTACCATTAGAACTCGTAAACCTGGTACTGGATTAGCTCAGTTAATTGTTGCAAAAGTGCTAGCCCGTTCTTGGGTCATTAATGGAATGCGTCCGGCTCCTTGAGTGCGTACTACAAAGAAAACTATTCCTTCAGCAGTAGTTAAAGCTTCTACTCCTCCTTCACCACGCATTTCTAGACTTACCGGGGTGTCAAAATATGTTCCCCTCAGGGCGGGGTCGTCATAGGTTGTAAAGCCCATCCTTCTGAAAAGTCTGTAAATAATCTCTCCGCCTGATTTTTGCTGTCGAGTATTGGGTGCAATTCCATCTCTAGTTTCCCTTACGTTCATAGCTCCTCTTTTTACGTCAAGAATCCCCGCAATTATTCTCTTAAGAGTGCCACATGCAACAACCCTGATCTCTCCGTTCACAATATCGGCTCCTTCAGGGACTAATGGTACGCTTTTAATTACTGATAATTCCTGTAGTTTAAAGTTCTTCATAGTATATTGGGTTAATAGTTTAAGTTAAGGATGCTAGATTCCCATTCCTAGATCGCGGACCCCCCCCTCGTTCACGTTTGAAATATAGCATATCTTGTCAAAAAGTCAAGCTCAACTTAGGTAAAAGTTTTTTATAAGATTAATTTTTAAAGAATTGTGCATGCATATGAAAACCATATATATCTCCGGGTAATACTTCCGCATTCACGCGAAATGCAGTTATGTTTAGTGGATATCCGGCAAAAGTCTCTATTGCTTCTCGAATCTCTGGTGTTAATAGGCTTAAATTACCAACTTCCAATATTGGAGTTTCATCCAATTCTCTTCTCGGATCAAATGGAATTTGATTCGGAGTCGGAATTGAAGTCCATAGGTTAAATCTGGTTTTTAAATCCTCTTTTCCGGCGCCAAGCGTTATGCCTGCGGCTTTGGCAAGATCTCTGAAACGTTGATCTTTCAAATTATCTTTTAATGCTCCTGCCGCAATTTTTGCTTCTCCAAGTTTTTTTATTAGAAGATCTTCCACTATCTTTCTAACTTCTTGCGTGCGTTCTCTACACTCTTCATCCTCCCATGTAGGTGTAGGTTGCAATAATTTATGTTCCTCGTCTGTACAAGTAAATATGCCTCCCGTGTGATGGTCTTTTCCCGTATTGGGTATATTAACTCTCACTTTTTGCTCTCCGCCTCTTGTATGAGTCAAAGGTGGTCGGAGCCTATTTATGGCTATTTGCACCTCTGAACCTTTTTTCCGTAACCAATCGACTATTTCATAGTCATCAGTGGCTACTCTGGAGTCACCTTTCCTCAAACGCCCCCCCTGATCCAGTTTTGCCCGTATAAATTCCGGTGGCAAAATGCCCAAATGCTCCGGCGGCATGTAAGTCTGTGCTTTCATATTCGAGTGGGTTAAATGATAAGCACCCATATTTTGACCCAATACAACATTATTTATCAATAAGCATGGGCATACTTTTGAAATCGACTTGCAATCTTAATTTATAAGGTTTACAATCAAAATTGCCCACATTTTTGGGCAAAAGAATTTAATCCCGTAAATCACATGCTTGCAAAAATTTTGACCGATTTAGGCCTCAGCAAAAAAGAAGCGACTGTTTACTTATCCACCCTAAGAACAGGTTCGTCGGGCATAAGCACAATCGCCAAACGCGCAATGATGAGTCGTTCCACAACTTATAACATTTTACACGCTTTAAAACTGAAGGGGTTTGTGAAATTGGCCAAGAGAACAAATGTGCAATATTTCTCACCAATAAAACCGCAGGAAATAGTCGACGTGTTGACCGCTCAAAAGGAAGAACTCAGCGAGAAAATGGCCCTTGTAAAAACTTTTCTTCCGCAATTTGAGGCCATTAGAAATCCTGCCGCGGAGACTCCAAAAGTTTCTTTGTATGAAGGCATTAATGGCATAAAACAGGTCTATGAAGACATTTTGAAATGTAAAAACAAAGAAACATTTGCGGCGGTTTCACTGGACAATATTTCCCCACGAATTAAAAAATGGCTTATTCAATCCTTCACACCAAGAAAAATAAAACGCAAAATCAGGTCGACTATGCTCATTGGCTCAAAACAAGCAAATTCATACCGGAAACTCGACAAAAAACATTTAAGAAAAACCTGTACCGTTCCAGACAAAAAATATCCTTTTGAGGTTGAAATTGATGTTTACGATGGTGACAAGACCGCTTTCATTTCTTTTGACGAGAAAGAGCTCATGGGAGTAATTGTGGAAAGTCCAAAAATTGCAAGAAGCATTAAGTCGCTACTTGAAATTGCATGGGATAAATACAGGTAAAATTTATTCCCGCACCCGCTTCAACTCCTCCTTCAAAAGATTGAGCGTCTCTTGTTTGAGTATTTTGCGAATTTTCTGAAAGTCGTCCTCAGGGAGCAGAAGATTTAGGTCCTGATCAACGAGAGTGTTTGTTACGGTTTTTTCAACAAAGTCGATCAATTTTTGAAAAAAATCCTGCAAGGATTCCGCGCGCTGCTGCAAAATCACCTCAGCCTTGTAAGCATATCCATTCAATAAAAATTGATGGACATCAAAAACATCTCTTCCCGCCAATTTTCCGGTGCGTTCATAACGAGCAATCAAAGCCACCAATTTATTGGCCACCAAAGTCTCCAAAGTTTGACATTTTACAACGCGATCAATCTCGGGGAGCGGTATCATTTCATAGTCATTTGTGGATGGAGCCGGGAACGAGACATCAAGCTTAATTGTGTTACGGCCGGTATTGCTTTTGGATAAATCTCCCGTTTGATATTTCAAAAAATACTGCGGTACCTTGGCACTTTGATCTTTTATTTCAAGTCCCAGCATGGCAAAAATTTTCTCAAGCGCCTTGCGGATATTTGGCATTTCTTTTTCTTCCGCGAGCAAGTCGAAATCCAAATCCACGGAAAAGCGATTCGAAAGGCCTCTCATGGCAGCACAAGTTCCTCCTTTAAATCCAAATTTTTCAGACAAAAGCGTGTCTTCGGAAATTGCCGTGAGCAAACGGAGCAACCACGCTTTATGAACTGTGTCTTGTCTATGAGGGAGTAGCATTTTTTAGAGGCATTAGAGGATACCCAATTTCTTTTTGAATTGACCGCACTTTCTTAAAGTCGACTAAATGCATGCCGTCAAAATACGCTTTTGGATTGAAATACAAAAGGTCGGCAACTGCGCGCTCGGGAGTGGCTTTTAAGATTCCATTTTCCTCAAAAATCCCTGCTGGATTGTAGAGATAATTGTCCTTTAATTTTCGACTTTTGAAGCTATACGGGCCAATTTTGAAATGGCAAGAATGACTACTTATCAAGGTGTGGCCGTAAGTCATTTGCATCATTAAACCCTCCTCAACAAGCACTGTTTCAGTGCTGACATAAGCGTAACTGTGCAAGGCTTTCACACCGAGCAAAAGCGGATCGAGTTTTTCTGGCGGGAGAAATGAATAAAAACCTTTGTAAATGCGGAAAAGTAGCCCGCGTGCAGCGTAACGTTTAAGTAATACATAAAGCGTATTTATACTCTTAATATTCCAAAGGTTGGCGAGATCTTTCACATGAAAAATTGGATGATTTTGCCTTGCAAGTACTGCAATACGATTAGATGGAACTGGCATTATGTTTAATTATTTGGTACATTTATGTACAAAATAGCATATTATAAGCAAAAAAACAAGTGTTAGTGGTGTTTTTTACTTGTGCGCGCGCACAAACCAAGTCGCAAAAAATCATAAAAATTTTCTCTTTTATCCTGTACAGACCAAGAGTAGAATGCTCAGTAAATATACTCTTTATTTTCCTATGCCTGACACAAATTCATCCGATGTTCAAGATGGCCAGCAACTCGAAGGCGCTTCCGAGAGCACGCAGGCCGGCGCCCAGAAAGGCCCACAGAAATCCCAGACTCCCGTTGGCATTCATGACATCCTTCCAAAGGATCATGAGTTTTTTACTTTCATCAAAAAAGTGTGCAGGCACAGGTGTAGACAGGCCGGTTTTAGGCGCATAAGCACGCCAATAATTGAGCACACGGAGGTCTTCAAACGCGCGGTTGGCGAGGATACGGATGTGGTCAGCAAAGAAATGTATACTTTTGATGATAGAAGCGGTCGCAGTTTGACATTGAAACCGGAAGGGACGGCCGGTGCGGTAAGAGCATATCTTCAGCATGGCATGAAAGAGTGGCCGCAACCTGTTGAGCTCTACTATATTGAGCCGCATTTCCGTTATGATCGCCCGCAAAAAGGCCGCTACAGAATGTTTTGGCAGTTTGGCGTGGAAGTGATTGGTGAGAGTGACCCAGCCCTTGATGTGCAGTGCATTTTCCTTGCGCAGAAGATTTTCAAGGACCTTGGAATTGACGGTCGCTTGAACCTGCAAATTAATAATATTGGCTCCCAAAAAAGTCGTGAAAAATACAAGGAAGTGCTCACAAATTATTACATTGGCAAGGAACGTTCGCTTTGCGAGGACTGTCAAAGGAGGCTTAAGAGCAACCCGCTCCGTTTACTCGACTGCAAGAATGAGGATTGTCAAATTTTGGCCGACTTGGCGCCCAAATTCAAGGACTACAGAATTCCGGAAGATCAGGCTTTTCATGCCACAGTGAAGGATTTTTTGGACGACTTAGGGATCAAATACACCGAGAACGAGAAACTTGTGCGCGGACTCGACTATTATACGCAGACGGTTTTTGAGTTTTGGGACAATGAAACGGGAGGGCAAAATGCAGTTGGCGGAGGTGGAAGATATGACGGCCTTGTGGAACTTATGGGTGGCGAGCCCACGCCCGCAGTCGGCTTTGCGCTCGGGCTTGAGAGATTGATTGCCCAGATGCACAGCGCAAATGTTCGCGTGCCTTCAAAGGACGAGGTTCACATTTTTGTGGCGCAACTTGGTGACGAGGCCAAGAAAAAGTGTCTCCGCCTAATTGACGATTTGCGTGAGCGTGGCGTTAGAACAGTTGGCGCACTTGGGAAAGGCAGTATTAAAGCTCAAATGAGGTTGGCTGATAAGTTTAAAGTTCCCTACACACTGATTTTAGGCTCCACCGAAGTCCGCGAAGGCACAATAATTATACGTGACATGGCAAAAGGCCAACAACGCTTTGTACCCATGAAAGACGCGGTTGAGGAGGTTGTAAAGCTGATTGGTGAGGAGAATTTGGATAGATACAGTCCGGGAGAGATTGCGGTTTAGCTGTCTTCTCTAGGAGTCGTCCTGAAATCCCTAGCACCAGCATCTCCCATTGGGACTTCTTTTATAAGTTGCAATCTTGAGGCCTGAGCAGGATTTGCCGCCACGTCTGTTATCTGCTGAAGGGTTAGATTCGATGTCACCATTAATGCGGTTTTGCCTTCTTCGTAACATGATTCGGCCAATAAAGCTAAACCTCTGACTGCCTCTCTAATTTGATCTAAATACCGAGGATTAATGGTACCATCCTTATTAAGGGTAAATTGTCCTAAATCATCAAGCAAAACAAGCCTGTGTGTACCTGGAGTTAATAAAACAAAACTAGGACTAGCCGTCTTCTTATCTTCCACTCCATATCCACCACCATATTTAACAGAAACTCCTAACGCGTGGGTTAAGCCAGGCAAATAAAATTTGCCCATACCCCCTACTTTTAGGCTAATATCCCCCCATCCTGAAAAATTGCCGTCTAGAATCCCTGCTGTGAGGAATGTATCGGCAGATCTCCCAAAAAAAACCATACCAGTGCTTCTTTCTACAGCAGTACGATCCACCTCCCCCCTTGTAGGTATAGGGCCGATTACTCCATTGGCTGTAGCCTTTAGGAGATGAGTTTTACCAATGCCGGATCCTCCTGTCAATAAAACTATTCTGTTGTGAGCAGGCTTTTGTCCTTTTGTGCCGTCAGCGATTGCTCTACATAAACGCAAGGCTTCTTCCTGACATTCTCCTTGGGGATCGAATGTATCAAAAGATTTCCTGTGCAGGCATCCTATACCTTCTAGATAAAGGGTATTAAAAGCTTCTGTTGGTATTCTTATTTCTGAACTGTTTTTTTCCATAACGAGTATAAATTATACCACTACTGTCCCAAGAAAGTTTTAGAAAAGCTGGAGTTGAGGGTTGTCACGGCACTTTAATCTCCGCATAGTTTTTGGGGTAAGAGAAAGGAGATCTATAAGATGGACTTTTTGCAAAATTACCTCT
>JBAZYV010000003.1:0-105543 GCA_041659165.1 Candidatus Altimarinota bacterium
CAAAAGAACTTGAGAGAAAAAACTCTCCAAACCTTTTTCTAGGCACAAACCTTCTGCGCGCGCAGAAGAAACTTGATTTTATTCTTTCAGATGAGGTCACAGATAAGCTCAATCTTATTCATGCGCAAGGGAAGGACATCAGTGTCCTTCTCCTAAATTTTCTTAATCAGAAAAACCAAGAAACAGAGCAAAAAGAACAGGAACTTTCCGAGAGCGCTCGCGAAGAGATGCATCTCCCTTCGCGGAATTACTACAAAAAAGCTATCCGTGATTTTCTTCATGAAAAGTACGGAACCAAGTGCGCCGTGAGCGGCTGCACTAAACCTGCCGAAGAAATCCACCACCGTCTCCGCTTTGGACTTCAAGCAAACAATGATCCTGCGTACATGGTGCCGCTATGTAAAGAACACCACAAAATTGCACATGCAATTGACTTGAAAGTGGCTCGGCATTGGAAAAAGTAAGACCCTCTAAATCGGCTTCCCCTTCGGCACTCCTACGCCTCTTGGATAGGCAGGACTTAATTTGGCCGTTTTTTTAAAGACTAAGATAACACGCGCTTCGCCCTCTGGCAAAACATATGGAAAGGCGTGGACAAACTTCAAATTGAGTTCTTTCTGCGCGCGCAGAGATGAAGCGAGTTCGGCGGAATAATCGGCACTTTTCCACGCATAAAAAAATCCGTGAGCGCGCAAAAATCCGCTGGCATATTCAAGGAGAGTTGGAAGCGGGGCAACTGCGCGCGCAAAGGCGGAGTCGAAATTTTCTCTGTAGGCGCTATAGTGGGCAACTTCTTCAATGCGCTCGCAGGAAAAGTCGACATTTTTGAGCTTGAGTTCGGCACTAATTTCTTCAAGTGCATGCACTTTTTTTGCGCAGGAATCTATAAGCGTGAAATTGACATCTGGGCAAGAAACGGCAAGAGCAAGCCCCGGAATGCCACCGCCGGTACCAAGGTCGATGGCCTTTTCACTTTTTTTAGGCGACCAAATTTGGAGAACTGCTAAGGCGTCCACCATGTGTTTTTCCTTGAGTTTAAGCCTATCACCTGCGGAAAACAGGTTTAGGTCCTCACTTTTTGCCTTAAGCAAAGAAATTAATTTGTCTATCATCCTTGTGTTGGGAGTACATCTAGGGGAATGTCGACAGGATTGATGTTGAGATCAATGTCTGGATTTATGATGTCACTTGCATTAGGGACTTCAGAAGATCCATCGGTGGCTGCTTCTCCGGTTTCGGTGCAGTCGTCATTTTCGCATAGAAGCGGGGAATCGCTTGTGTCTTCATCAGAGCTGTCACCTGTAGTTTCAGCCGGGACACCATCATCAGGTTCAGAGTCAGCGGTTTCAGGCATGTCCGGTGAAATCATAACGGTGAAATTTGAGCTGCTTGTGTAGCTTGTTGAACGGTCGAAGGCGGTGACGGTGATCTCGCAGGGGATATCTTCAAGTCCTGTAATAGTGCCGACTTGATTCAGCGCGGTAAGCGGCAATTTGTGAACGGTGGAAATCTCCATGTCCGGAGTGACAACGGGGAGAATTTCAATGGGATCCGCGCCGGTGCAAGAAATTCTGGAAATATAGGCAAGAACGGGTTGGCTAACCACAAAATCGAGGGTGGTGGCGGGATCAACTATCTCTCCGGGCTCGTTTGTAAAAGTGATTGTGTAGGGGTCAATAAGTGCGCACGAAGCAAGAATAAGCGTGCAAAGTGAGAGAAAAAATAGTTTACGCATAAGGCGGGGATTAGAAATGAAATTAATTCACGATGAATTCTAGCAGGTCTATGCAAAAAGAACCACAGAAATTGCGGCCACGGCGGCGGTTTCCATGCGGAGTACATTCTTGCCAAGGAGAAAGATAGTACCTCCGGCCTTCCTTATTGCGACTATTTCTTCTGTTGTAAGCCCGCCTTCAGGGCCGATTATGAGGTTAATTTCCTTGGCTCCGGCGGTTTTGGAGGTTTCTTTGACGACTTCTCTAAGCGGCTTATCAAAATCCCACGGATCACCGGCCAGGATGAGGCCGGTGGGCGGCCGAGCAATGAAATCTTTAAACGGCATGAGCGGACAAAGCACAGGAAGATCTATTCTTTCGCATTGCTCGGCCGCCTCCTTTATTATGAATTTCAACCTGTCGGTTTTGTAGAGCGAGTGGACTTGGCACCGCGCGGTATCCAGCGGAACAATCTGGCTGACTCCAAGTTCGGTAGCCTTCTGAACTATAAGCTCAAAAGTAGCCGGCTTTTTTGGCAATGCGCAAAAAAGCCTTACTATTTTTCCATTTGTCCCGCCGCCGCCCGTTTTCTCGCAAATTTCCCTCTCCAAAACCTCAAATTGAGCAAATTTTTTGTTCAGCTCAACGAGTTTTGCAGATGCTTTTGTCCCTTTTCCGTCGAGTAAAACACATTCAGTACCAATTCTGAACCTGAGCACATTTCTAATCTGGTGGAGAAGGTTATCATCACTAATTTCCACCGTCCTTCCGGACAGGTCCGCCTCCACAAAAAAATGTTGAATTTGTTGCATATGGAAAAATCTATTTAAGATCCGGCAGATCATCAGCCCACATATTGCCGTTTACCCTGTTAGCCATTTCCATAACTCCTGCAACCGGTACAAGTTGATTCAATAAATCACCGTTGTAACCCCACTCTGCCGCCTTGATCCAGTCAGCCGGTTCGGTATTTGCAGAATGATTACCATATTTATCCGGATCAAGCCTCACCCAAATTCCGGCATTTTTAAACCCATCATACGCCATATGAATATGAGGTTTGTCCGGCACGGTTTGCACATGATCCACCTCGGCAAAAATCAACATTACTTTCAAATTCGGATTTATCTTACCAATCCGCTCATAGTCTTTAGCTGTGATGCTCCTAAGCGGCCATATTTCAGCAGCCTCTTCCGGCGTTGCAAGGTCACTCGGCCAATCAGCCGCAGAAAGCGCGCCGTTATCTCTTAGCGCAGTCAAAAGGTCGACTGAATAGCATCTCTTCCCAAACATTGTGGGAACTTTTTCACCTAAAACATAATTGTCAATGTATGGCATACCACGTTCAAAGTCATATTTTGCGGACGAATAGTCGATTTTAATATTGCCCTCGGCATAAGATTTTGGATACTTATAGAGCGGATTTGAGTAAGCTTCTTCTCCTTTAAAATATCCAATTTCCATTGCGGAAATTTTGTCCACAGTTGGATTCTCGCGGCCAACAAAATAGTCTACAACAGAAAGCTCCTCATATTTTGCCAGCGTTTTTGTGGCAATTATTCCGGGGTGTGAGAAAGCGTAAAAACCAATATTCTCAAAATCCGGTCTAATCTGAATAAGATCGTTTAAGAGTTTCCCGTCCCTATTCGGAATTTTGCCGGCCGCAAAAAGTGTGGCGTCTTTGAGAGCTTCCATGGAATTTTCTCCGCCAAAGTCGTCAATTCCGTCACTTTGAACGCCATCCAGAGTGCTCCTTCCCGGATAGAGAAGCGTAATTTCAATGAACCCTTCGTCCGTAATTCCCTTAAGCTCGGTAAACTTGACCGAGCCCTCTGTAAAAAATGGAGGAACTATGACGACTATAGGCGCGCTATCTTCGAACCGCGACTTTTCAGGAAGAGTCACTTGAACGGCGATTTTGCCTGTACCGGCACTCGGAGTGGCGGCTCCGGCACTTTCAATAAACGTTACAAAAGTTGTTCCGGCACTGGCTCTATCATCAGCTTTGCCATCGCCATCAAGAGTATAATCGACTTGTTTTGTGCAGGCGCTAAAAAGAAGCAGGGAGGCTAACGCGGCAGATAACAGGGCGGCGAGGAGTTTGTTTGGCATGTGAGCAAAAGATAATTTATGAAATCAATTCCCATAAGATATACGATCTCTGATCCTGCCATCTTTCCCATGAATAAACAAATCGGATTTTACGCTCAAAGCAACGTCTTTTGCATAACAGATAGCTTTTTTTTGTGTATCAAAAGTACCAATAACCCTTGAGTCAATCACTCTTTTGACCGCCCAACCGTTGGAAACCGGCATTACATGTTGACTGTTTTTCCCTTTCTCTATGGCACGGACATAAGATTTTATCTGAGGATTCTCCAAATTTCTGCGCTTTAAAGGTTCTTTTGTCATTGTGAAATTAAGTTAATAATCTCTTTCTCAGTATACTGAGCTTGTTCAAGGAATTCAATCAATTGCTCTTTTCTTGGGAACACAAGTTTGCTAAACGTCATATGTTTTTTTGAATATGAGCTTTCATATATTCGCATTTCAACATTAGGAAAATTTTTTGTTATCCAAAGTAAAGTACTCATTGAACCCGAATGAGTTTTATAAAAGTGATCATCTTTAAATTTTCTATCTCGGTGAAGGAATGCAACAAAAGCTCTTTTTAGACTGTCGGGAAGTACGGCACATACAATGGGTTTCTTTTTCATTCTTAAAACATTTTTTATTTTGATTTCAGCTCCTTCTTTGGTCGACAAAGTCCCATCAAAAACTATCCCGTCAAAATCATTTAAATATTCAGACAAAAATTCAGTTTTACCTGCCGCAGTACCGCCACACATCAAAACCACTTCGTTGAAAGTATTCTTTTTAAGTTCTTCTTCAAACCTTTTGTCGGCAATTTTGGTTGATCTGCGATGAAACACTTCAACTTTACAAGGGTCGTATCCTTCGAATTCCTTTTTTATTTCATCGGCAGAAATGAGTTTTGGAACCATCTGAATGATTAAATATTCGTAGTATACATATTCCGTAGCCTCAATTACAATTGCCTCATGAAAATCGCAATCATTGGAGGAGGCGCCGCGGGAATGATGGCCGCCGCAACACTTGCGGAAGCAACGGCGGAGGTAGCGCCAAAAGCCTCTGCGCGCGCAGAAGCCAAGCCTGAAATCTTTCTTATTGAACGCAACTTTGCACTCGGAACCAAGGTGCTTCTCACCGGTGGCGGCCGCTGTAACCTCACAACGGGCCTCGATGACATCAAGGAAATCGCCGACCGTTATCCGCGCGGTGGCAAATTTCTTATGCACGCGCTCTACAATTTTCCGCCCCTTCTCATTCGCGACTTTTTTGAATCCCGCGGCGTCCCGCTTAAAACCGAAAATGATCAGCGCGTTTTCCCCGTATCAGACCGCGCAGAGGACATTGTTGCCATATTTAGCAAAATCTTCACCGAGCATAAAGTCAATCTGCTTTTAAACACGCAGGTTATTTCAGTAAAAAAAACCAAGTCAAATTTTACTCTTGAGCTTGCCACTCACGCCGGCGGCAAACAGGAGATAACAACTCTCACCGTAGACAAACTCATCTTGGCAACCGGCGGCGAGGCCTACCGTGCAACCGGCTCCTCGGGTGACGGCTACGCATTTGCGCAGTCTCTTGGGCATCACATAACAGCCCTCGCGCCCAGCCTTAACTCTTTCACGGTGAAGGAACTTTGGGCTCGCTCGCTCCCCGGAGTGGCCCTGCAAAAAGCCAAATTCACCATCAAAACTCAGAATAAACCTTCAAAGACTTACACCTCCGTTGGTCCCGCACTTTTCACTCATCACGGCATTACGGGCCCCGCAATTTTTGCCATCTCGTCACGCATTGCATTTGAAGACTATTCGCCCACTCGTCCGCTCACACTTTTTGTCGACTTAATCCCGGACACCCCTCAGCCCGCTCTCGAGGAAGCGCTTTACATGGAACTCAATTCAAACCAGCAAAAGTTTTTCAGAAATTCACTCTCGGTTTTTGTCCCAAAGTCGCTCGCCGCGGAATTTTGCAATCTCTTACAAATTCCCGAGGACAAAAAGAATGTGGAACTTCCAAAAAAAGACTATTTTAAAACGATTGATCTGTTAAAGCACCTGCCTCTCACCATCATTGGCCGTGCTCCACAGGAGGAATTTGTTACCGCCGGCGGAATTGACACCGCTGAAGTAAACCCCCGCACCATGGAGTCGCTCATTTGCCCCGGCCTCTACGCCGTTGGCGAACTCCTCAATGTAGACGCCGTCACCGGCGGCTTTAACCTCACGGCGGCCTGGGTCACAGGTAGGCTGGCAGGGGAAAGTGTTTTGAAAAGCATCTACTAAGAACAAAAAATTTGTTCAATAATCTACAATAACTACCGTCCTATGCAAAAAATCTGCACTATCACCAAAAAACCGTTTGAAGTCTCGGAGCGCGAAGTGGAAATTCTGGCTCGGCTCGGGTTTGATCCGCCAACAATTTGTCCGGAGGAGCGCCATAAACGCCGCCTTGCGCACCGCAACGAACATAAGATTTATAAAGGCACTTGCGCACTCACGGGGAAGCCCATTATCACAATTTTTTCTCCTGATAAAAGTATAAAATCCTACTCGCAGGAGGCTTGGTGGGGGGACGATTGGGATCCGCGGGACAGCGGTCGCAATTTTGATTTTAGTCGTCCATTTTTTGACCAATTTCACGAGCTTGAATTGGACGCGGCGCACATGTCCCTCATGAATACGCAGGCGGAAAACAGCGAATTTTGCAACATCACAACCAACAATAAAAATTGCTATTTGGTTTTTGGTGGCGACTTTTGCGAGGATTGCATGTACACAAATTTTAGCATGAACTGCAGAGATACTTTTGACGTCTATTGGGTCAACAGGTCAGAACTTACTTATGAATGCGTTGATGCAGAACTCGGATATAATTTGCTGTACTCCAGAAACTCGGTTTCTTGTAGTGACAGCGCGTTTTTATTTGGATGCAGAAATTGCAAAAATTGCATGTTCTGTGTGGGGCTCATTGGAAAAGAATACTATATTTGGAATAAGCCCTGCACTCGGGAGGAATATGAAAAACAGGTCAAAGATTTCAACTTGGGCTCGCGTACGGCGGTGCAAAACTTAAGAGAAGAATTTGAAAAATTTCGGCTCAAATTTCCGCACCGCTATGCAAACATAATAAACAGTGAAAATTGCACGGGTGACATAATTTCCGGTGCCAAAAACTGCCAAAATTGTTTTTGCATTAATGAAAATGGCGAGGATTTAAAAGATGTATTCCTAACAGGATGGAGCGCCAAAGATTGCTATAGCTGTGACCATGTTGGGCACAAAGCTGAAATGTTTTATGAATGTATGGGCTCGATTGGGGCCACAATTTGCGCTTTCTCTACATATACATGGCACACTCCCAGTTCTTATTATTGCAATATGGTGGCCAATTCTCACGACCTTTTTGGCTGCACAAACATGCGCAGAAATGAGTACTGCATCCTAAATAAACAGTACTCAAAGGACGACTACGCGGCCATGCGCGCCCGCATCATAGAGCACATGAAAAAAACGGGCGAGTGGGGCGAGTTTTTCCCCGCAAAAAATTCACTTTTTGCATACAATGAAACTGTGGCAAATGATTATTACCCGCTGACTCGCGCGGAAGCGCTTAGCCGCGGGCTTAAATGGTTTGATGAAGAAGTCCGCAGCACTGAAAATGCGCCAAGCATACCGGACAATATTGCAGACACCACGGATGAAATACTAAATCAAACGCTTATCTGTCAAAAAACGGGCCGTCCATACCGGATTTTACCTAAAGAACTGGCCTTTTACCGTCGCCAGGGAATTCCCGTACCCATTTACGCTCCCGAAACGCGTATAGAAATGCGCCTCAAATTCAAAAAACAGCCCGTCTCCTACTCGCGAACCTGCAGTAAATGCGGCGCGGCAATTTTAACCTCATATTCCCCTTTACAGCCGGAAGTGGTATACTGTAATGAGTGTTATCTCAAAACAGTTTACTAAATCCGCCGGATAAGGCTAAAAATGGAATTTCTACAAGTACTTCTGGAGCAAGGAACGCCCGAAGGCCCTAAAAAAGAGCACCTGTTTTTGCAATTCTTGGAGAACCTCCACAATACTGCGCATCACCATAAGTTATCTTTTGAGCTCTTTGGATATGGTCAATATACCTACTTTTTTATAGGCTGCGAAAAAGACATTTTGAAACTGGTGGAAGGTCTTATTTATTCCACTTTCCCAAACTCGGAAATCCGTCCAATGAAGGATTATACCAGTTTTTACGATTCAAAGACTCAGTCGCTGGTGGGAACGGAACTTCATCTTGGAATGGCTGATATTTACCCCCTAAAAACTTACGACGAATTCGACACGGATGCTCTTTCAGGATTTTTCTCGGTAGTTTCAAAGTTGGGAAGGTTCGACCAAGCGTGGGTACAGATGGTGATTTCCCCGCGGACTGAGGATTGGAACTACCATTTTGGAAGGCAGATTAAGATGAAAATTAACAACATTGCGCGCAAATTCAGACTTAAAAACTACGTTCGCCTCAAAGAAAGGAAAGCCTTCTTTGCAGAAGAAATTCACGATTTTGTCCACAAAAGCGAACATCATCCTTATGAAATTCAGATTAAAATAGGTGCGGTTTCAGTAGACAAAGAGGAGGCCAAAAGAAACCTCTCAGCGCTTGGAAAAGCCTTTTATCAGTTCAACAAAACGGACAGGAACTTTTTCCAAATGACAAAAATGAGCGAGGGCTCCGCATTTTTGCGTGCATATTTAAAGCGTTCGCTGGATGATCCAATGATGGTTTCAGCGCATGAGCTGGCTACAATTTATCATTTTCCAAACAGCGATCATGTGCCTCATGTGGTGCATATTCTGGCCAAAAAACATGAGCCGCCAAAAAACCTTCCAACAAGTGAAAGGGATCCAACAGTTTCCATGTTTGGAACCACAAATTACCACAATAATTATCAGGATTTTGGAATCAAGCGCGAGGACAGGCGCAGACATCTTTATGCCGTTGGAAAAAGTGGAACGGGAAAGTCGAAATTGCTTGAACTTCTCATAAAAAACGACATTGAAGCGGGGAAGGGAGTTGGAGTTTTGGATCCGCACGGGGACCTTGTGGACAATATTCTCAGGTTTATTCCGGAAAACCGCATGAAAGATGTGGTTTATTTTGATCCGGGAGATACGGAATTTCCAATTGCTTTTAATCCGCTGGAAAGAGTGGACGAAAAATTCAAAATGCAAATCACGATTGGTTTCATAGATATTTTTAAGAAGCTTTTTGGAGGCAACTGGTCTAACAGGCTGGAGCACGTGCTACGTTATACAACGCTGGCTCTTCTTGATTCGCCAAACACAACGGTACTTTCAATCTTGAAAATGCTGTCTGATAAGAACTACAGACAGACAATTATTGCGCGCATTGAAGACTCCGTGGTTAAAAATTTCTGGGTAAATGAGTTCGCCGGTTGGAGTGAAAAATTTGACGCGGAAGCCATTACACCACTTCTCAACAAGGTGGGGCAGTTAGTGTCCACAAACATGATTAGGAATATCATTGGACAGCCAAAAAACACTTTCAACATTCGTGAAATTATGGATGGTCAAAAGATCCTTCTCATGAAGGTGTCAAAAGGTCTTCTTGGAGAAGAAAATGCGGCGCTACTCGGCTCCATGATTATTACAAAAATTTATCAAGCGGCAATGGCGCGCGCAGATGTTCGCGAGGAAGAAAGAAAAGATTTTTATTTCTATGTGGATGAATTCCAAAACTTTGCCACGGATACTTTTACGGAAATTCTCTCCGAAGCTCGTAAATACCGCCTCTGTCTCACAATCGCTCACCAATACGTTGGACAGCTTGATGAAGAGGTTAAAAAAACGGTTTTTGGTAATGTGGGCTCGATTATAAGTTTCCGTGTTGGCGCCGAGGACGCTGAAATTCTTGCCGGCGAATACACGCCGATTTTCTCTGTCCGTGACATTATCAACTTGGGAGTTCGTGAATTTTACCTAAAAATGTCAATCGATGGAGAGCTTACGGAGGCCTTTTCCGGCAAAACAATGTCCGTAATTTATCCCAGCGTTGACCACTCGCGAGAAATCATTGAAGCTTCCCGCGCGGCATATTGCACACCAAGAGATAAGGTTGAGGATATGCTCAAAAAATGGGATGAAGGCAAGGCTCCTGACGGAAAAGCGGCTGATCAAGGTCCGCTCACAGGAAACACCGGTGACAGCCCAGAACTAGCTCAAGACTTTGACATGCCACTAATTTGAGGAGGAGCAGAGGTTTTGAAAGTTCAGTAAACATAATGGAAGAAAAGATGAGGATCATGTATCCGAATCTTTTCGCTCCCTCTGAACTTTCAAAACCTCTGCTCCTTTACTCATACCTTAGCGCCTCCATAGGGCTCTTTTGTGCAGCTTGGCGTGCGGGATAAAGACCAAAAATAAGTCCAACAAAGCTTGCCACAATAAGTCCAACAATCGCGGCGGAGACAGGGAACACAAACACCCAATTGAGCCCAACGGCTTTACTAAGCACGAGTGAAATTAAAAATGACATGGTAGCTCCGCTAATAATGCCAACCACACCTCCCAGAGCTGTAAGCATAACGGCCTCAGTCAAAAATTGAGAAATAATATCGCTATTTGTTGCTCCAATAGCTTTTCTAAGTCCAATTTCACGCGTTCGCTCGGTCACGGAAACCAGCATGATATTCATTATTCCTATCCCGCCCACAAGCAGTGAAATTGCGGCCACAGACATAAGAAGCAATGTAAGCACTCCCGTTATTGTTTTAACCATATCTGCGGCTTCTTGTTGGGTCACAACATGAAAATCGTCCTTATCAGGATCATCTATGTTATGAGTTTCACGCAGTGTTGCCTCAATATCACGCACAACTTGCGGCACCATCTCCTCGGTCTCCGCTTGAACTAAAATTTCATTGTAATAATCCGTTCCAAGCAAATATTCCTGCGCCGTTGTGTAAGGAACTGTTATCATATCATCCACATTAAACATAGACACATTTCCGACTTTTGGTAGCACTCCAACTACCGTAAAACTCCTACCTTTAACCTTAATTTTCTCGCCCACAGCTTCAGACGGCCCAAAAAGCTTATCTTTCACCGTATATCCTATAACCACAACGCTTGCCTTTTGTTTGATGTCGTCATCCGTAAAAAAAGATCCTTGATCCGGATATACATCCAAAATCTTCATCATAAGTTCCGCCGCACCTATCATTGTTGTTCTCACAGTTTCACTTTCGTAGCTCACGGAAACAGCCTGCATAACAACGGGTGTCATCTCTTTTATTCCTTGCACGTTCGACTTATTCCCCAGCGCAAGCAAATCTTTTTCTTTGAGAGAATCCGTATAAATTTCCGCAAACCCGCTTGGACCATCAGGTTGTTTTCCGGGCTCGATACTGATTGTTTGCGACCCCATTCCGCGCACCTGATTTAAAATGAGTTCCTGCGCCCCGCCGCCAACGGACATAACCATAATAATTGCAGCAATTCCAATCACAATTCCAAGTATTGTGAGCATTGATCGCGATTTATTGCTGCGGAGGGCTACTACAGCCGTTTTGAAGGTATCTTTTATGGTCATTTTATGCTGCGCGGTTATTTTATGAATTTATCAGTGGCCTTTCGTCTATTTTTAACTTCCAAGTCGCTCTCAACTTGTCCATCTTTTATATGAATGATTCTTTGCGCATGTTCAGCAGTATAGGTTTCATGTGTGATGAGGATAATTGTATGTCCACCTTCTTCATTAAGTTTCTGCAAGACCTCCATAATAATTTGCCCGGATTTTGAGTCCAAATTTCCGGTTGGTTCGTCCGCAAAAATAACCTGCGGTTTGCACACAAGCGCCCGCGCAATTGCAACACGTTGCTTCTCTCCTCCTGAAAGTTGTGACGACTCATGGTGCACCCTGTGAGAAAGCCCCACGGATTCAATTGCATTCAGTGCGACTTTTTCCCGTTCCTCCTCGGGGCAGTCGCTATAAAGAAGTGGTAATTTTACATTTTCAAGCACCGTTGTTCTTGAGAGCAAATTGAACGCTTGGAAAATAAATCCCATCTTTTTATTACGAACGCCGGCTAGGCCATCCTCGGAATAGTCGTCCGCATTTTTCTCATCAAATAAATACGTCCCACTGGTTTGGCGGTCCAAAAATCCAAGTATGTGCAGGAGCGTGGATTTCCCTGATCCACTCGGTCCCATAATGGCCACAAATTCGCCACTTTCAATCTTAAAAGAGATGTCACAAAGAGCCTCCGTATCAACGCCTTCATTGGAGTAAACTTTCCCGACTTTTTTGAGTTCAATAATTGCCATTGGCGCGGCTTAAACGGCTAAAATTTACTCACTGTAAAGCAAAACTTTTTCACCTCCAATAAGTCCGCTTGTAATCTCAATATATCCATCCGATCCGCGGAAACCGGTTTCCACTTGAACTTCTTTTGTGCTGCCGTCATCTAACAAAACTTGTACAAATTTTCCACCGTCTTTGCGGATAACGGATCTCTGCGGAATGGCAATAACTCCGGTCTTAACTTCGCCGGAAATGTCCACATTGGCTGTCATACCGGAACGGATTTTGTCATTTTCTTCATCAAAATACAGTTTGATCTTGTAAGTTGAAACACCGTCTATAACAGTTTCTCCAATCTCAACAAACACAACTTTTGCCGCAAAAACCGTGTCACTGCCATAGGCATCCAAGGTGATTTCAGCACTCATTCCCGTAGCAACTTTGGCAATATCAGCCTCGGCAACAAAGGCCTCGACTTCATACGCTCCTGTAGACATCATTGAGATAATAGGTGTAAGAGCTGAAGCGCTTTCCCCCTCCTTTCCATCTTGCTTTGTAATCACACCATCAAAAGGAGCATAAATTATGGTTTTATTAAGGTTGGCGGTATATTCGGCAAGGCTGGCATTGGCTTCTGAAACTCCGGCTTCTTGCATCTCCAAATTAGCCTTGGCGCCTGCTAGATTTGCTTCTTCCTCAGCTATAGCTTCGGGCGTGGCACCGGCCTCCTCCAAGGTGAGATTGGCTTCTGCAGTTGCAAGAGAATTTTCGGCGGAATTTAACGCAGTTGTTGCGGTTTGCAAAGCGACTGTGTTGGTGATTTTTTGGGTAGCGACTGCTTGATTTTTGTTGTTAACACTCTCGATTGAGGTATTTACATTTAGTCTTGCCGCATTGATGGCGGTTTTATAAGTTGCAAGAGTGGAATCTGTGAGTCCGGCGGAATGATTGAGTGTCTCGGAGGTGAAGTCCAAAAAGTCGCGAACGGTATTTAAGTGTGTGAGGGCACTCTCCAGAGCGGCTTCAAGTACCGGTCCGTCACTTAAGATGGGATCTAAAGGGAGCGCATCAATCTCGTCTTTGAAGTCGTTCAGAGCTTTTTCCGAAAGGATCCGTCCTTTTTCAGCTCCTTGTTCGGAGGCATAATCGGTTACCGTAAAGACTAGTTCGGGATCACCATAGTCGTTACTGAAGAGCGGATCTGTCTGCAGGCGCACGGCATCGTCGGCATAAAAATAAGCATCTTGAAGAACATCTAAAACGCCACCATATAAATTCTCCAAATCGGAATTCGCCTTATCTTCTGCATTCGTTAGTGTGTCCCGGGCATTTGTAAGGGCTGCACCGGCATTGGAAACGGCGGTCTCATATACTTGAAGTTCTTCTTGGCTGGCCCCATTTCTAAGATCTGCAAGCCGTGACGCCTCTGCATCATAAGCCGCTTGATATTGCATAAATCTTGCATTTTCCGCCCTGACTCCTGCGCTTGCTCTTGATACTTGAGATCTTAAATTATCATTTTCAATTTCGGCCAAAATTTGACCTCTGTAAACACTATCTCCACTTTCAACATAGATATTTTGAATTTTCCCGCCGGTTTCAAACGCCATCTCAACATCCTGGACAGGATTTACAGTCCCCGTAACGCTTACTTCTTGTTTTAGATCTTTTTTCTCGGCCACGGTAAATTGTGCCGCCGTAGCATTACTGCCGCCATTCATCCAAACTATTCCCAATATTACAAGCAGAGTCACTCCAATCACAGCAAGCGTAACCTTCTTCTTGAGAAAATCTTTTACTGCCATAAAATCAAATTTAAGTGGTAGATATTCTCTTCTTTAAAGAGTTTTTTTGCAAGCCAACGCCACTTGACAAATTCAATCCTATGTTCTAACTTAAACGACCTTAAAAAAATCGTATGGCACCGGAAGATGGAATAAGTGGTGGAGATCGAGAGGAGATTTACACTATTGATGCTTTTTTGGGAAGGTATAGAGAATCAAATGCTGATCTGCAATATTTACAGATTTCAGTTAAGGCAATGATTAGGAGTGTCTTGGGAGATAATTTTCCCTCTGTAACTTTAGAAGGTCTTACGGCTGCAGAGGAAACTTTTAATCTGGAGGATATGATAAAAAGAGCAGCTTCAATTTCTGAAAGACTTATGCGTAAATCCAGTGCTGAAACAATAAGTGGTGATTCTATTGAGGCAATCAAAATTTTAAAGGAACTTGATACTCTGTGCAAAGAAATTCGCATAGGTGTTCAAACGGGGAGGATAACGGAAAAAGAATTGACGAGAATTCTCAATGAAGGATTTGTTAAGCTTATACTTCTACATCCGTTTGTGATGTCATCATTTTTTCGTACAGATGCATCAAGCGGGGTACCTGTAGAGAAAATAGCTGGAAGATATGCTGGCAGCAATGTGCTTATGGAAATGATAAGAGCAGCCTTCAAAAAGGCAAGAGAATTGAAATGGAATGAATTATGTTTGTTTGAATTGGCACTCGCAGTAACTCCACCGGCAATAGCCATCATGGAGAGGGCAAGAGACATTGCTCAGGAACTATGTGAAAACTTGCCTAAAGGTGCGGATGTAAAATTTTTAGAACTGGCTGGAGGTGGTGGTGAAGGAACAATATGTTTCCTAAATGCCATAAGAAAAAGATTGGAAGCAAGAGACTTAACCATGAGTTCGCTTACCGTTATGGATAGTGACCCTACGCAAAAAAGGCGTGCGGAGACAAGAATAGGAAGAACTCTTGGTGAGAGAGAAACCCCTAGAAATTTAATCTATGACAAGGAAAAGGGGAATGTGGCAGTTCAACAAAATTTAACAGACGCAGTTAGTGAAGTGAAGCCAAATGTAGTACTTTCCATAGGTCTTGCGGATTATTTTGATAGAGAGGGAAAAGTGAAGTTCATAAGGGATATAATTAGTGCCTCGGAACCGGGCGCCCTCATAGCTATTGGGGTATTTAAAGATGAATTCCAGTATAAAGACATCATGACATTCTTGCTTAATTGGTTCCTCAAAACAACAAGCTCGGAAGAACTTGCTGCTATTGGTAAAGAAGCCGGACTTGAAGACGTAAGAGTACTTGAACTTCCTAATTGTAGAGGCAATGGATGTCAAAATTTCTTGGTTGGTAGAGTTCCAAGTGGAGTATCAAAATAATTTGAGCTATACTTTGTGCGCGCTTACTGCTGTTTTAGCGGTGGCGCACATAAACGCAAAATGATGAAAATTCGCTCACGTCTCCGTACGGCATGTCTTGTATTTCTGGGATGTCTACTCATCCCATTGGTATTTTTGATCTGTGCCGCTACAAAATTTTATCCAATGATTCTTTATCCGTCGCCAAAAGATGAAGGGCCCGCCGCGCCTGCAGGCGCGGCGTTAATCTCTCTTGAAACAGACTCCGGCCAAGCCGTAGAGTCCTTATATTTCTCCGCCAAGGATGACAACCCAACTCTTGTCTACTTTCACGGTAACAATGAAACCATCAAAACCTGCACGGATCTTGTCCAAAAATCTGCCAATTCCGGCTTGGGAATTGCAATCATGGAATACCCCGGTTACGGAAATCTACCAGGTGAGCCTAACGAAAAAACCATTTACGAAAGCGCAGAAACACTAATTGAATACCTGCAAAATCAAGGAGTGCCTCAAGAAAAAACCATCATTATGGGGTACTCGCTTGGAACCGGTACGGCCGCTGAAATGGCTTCCCGCAACCTTGGCGCAAAATTGATTCTAATTGCGCCCTACACCTCAGTCCCAGATGTGGCCGAGTCAATAGTCGCTCTTCCATGTATGGATTTCCTGATTCCGGAGCATTTTGAAACACTGGAAAAGTCGTCAAAAATTCAAATTCCAACCTTGATAATTCACAGCAAAAAGGATCAAGTCATACCTTATGAGATGGGACTCAAACTAAGTCAAACTTTTCCAAATGCCACTCTGATCACGGAAGAATCAAAAGGTCATAACGACTATTTTGACGCGGCAACAATCAAGGCAATTGTGGACTTTGCATGTGGATAATGTAAGATAAACTACGACTATGTACAACTGGAATACGAACACCACGGAACTAAAAAAGAATCCTGAAAAATTTAAGATCTGGAAACTTGAACAAGCCATTAATTTTGGTTTAAACGGCGAAAAATTAAACAAAAAGGAAGTAAAAAAATATTTCTCAAGACTAAAACTTGATCCGCAAAGAGCCGGATTTTTTCGCCTACTTTTAAATGACTGAAATTTTAACTGAAAGACAAATCGCTTTTTTGAAAGAGATAGGGGAACACGCCTTTCTAACACGGAATTTTTACTTAAGTGGTGGAACCGCACTCGCAGGTTTCTATCTGTTTCATCGTTATTCGGAAGACTTGGATTTTTTCTCTGAAAATGAAGTGGATCCGAGTCAAATCAGCATATTTTTCAAAAGCATAAAGAAAAAATTTGGCATTAAAAAAATCGACTTTGAACAGAGCTATAACAGAAATCTTTTTTTTCTACATTTCAATGATGAAATTTTGAAGATGGAATTTACGTATTACCCCTTCAAAAGAATTGAAAAAGGGACAAAAAAATATGGCATTCCCGTAGACAGTCTTTTTGATATTGCCGTAAATAAACTTTTCAGTATCTATCAGCGTTGCAAAGCCAGAGACTATATTGATCTTTATATGATCTGCAAAGAGGGAAAAATATCAATTGCGGAGTTAATCAAAACGGCAAAAATTAAGTTCGACTGGCACATTGACCCAATTCAACTTGGTACTCAATTTATGAAGGCAAAAAATGCTGAAGATTATCCAAGAATGATATTGAAATTGGACAAAAAAACATGGCAAGAATTTTTTAAGAATGAAGCAAGAAAATTGGGTGCGCAGATCTTAAAATAATTTGCAGGCAAATCAAACGGCAAAACCTAATTATATATATCCTCCTTCAGGTTGAGGTAACGCCTTATATTCAGATTTTGACTCAATCAAATTAATCAAAAAGTCGGCAAATTCTTTGCGCTTGCCATAATTCATTGAACAATCCCATACAAGAGGTCCGTGGATGCTATTATCAAGATCATGTGAGGCCTCAAAAGAATATTTTTCACACGGACTAACTATGGTAAACTCCTGAGGCTTCTCAATATCCAAATCCGGAAAATCCGGTATTTCATCATACTTCTCCATCACGCTTTTAATCTCTTCACCAGACAAAACAAACGAAACCGTGATAGGATCACCCACAATCATATCTTTTGTGAAAGTGCCATCAACTGTATTAAGTTCATTCTGAGTCTGTGCACCATTAATTCCGTAAGTGAAAATAAAATCATAATGACCAATCCAAGGTTCCAGCTCTACCGAATTGTTATTGTTATGTCCGCCATAATTAAAACTGTCAGCCGGCCCAATGTGTAAAAGCGTATGGAAATACGTGTCCTCGGGATTACCGGTGCTGCTTGGATAGCTGTACGCTATGTAATAATAACCTTCTTCCTCTATGGGAAGGTAAAGCCAACAAGCATCATCATCAACTTGCAAAGCAAGCTCGCCGTCATAAAGCAATTTGGCTTCCAAAAACTTATCCGGATCTATATGCCCTTCAAATGCGGCCATTGCGCCAATGGCATTGTCGTAAAATCTCCATTTGTCGACTTTATAGGCCTGCACAGTTACTTTCGTTAGGCCTTCACACTTTGTCTTAAGAGGCAAAGCCTCTGAAAGAGTTTCATATTGCACAACATCACCCACTCCACCGGGTGGGAAAAAACTTGGCGTTACGCTATCAGTAGTCTCAACCGGCTCAGATTGCGTGGCACATCCGCACAAAAGCGCTGATAACAGAACCGCAAATATAAAAAACTTTTTCATTAAAAAATGATTAAGAACTAATTAAGGCACACCAAGTCGCTTGAAATATTTCTCAAAAATTCTTCATCGACTTGGGCATAATCTTGGACATCAACCAAAAATGGTAAATCGGACACGGATAAAGCTTCTTTGATGTCACTTATTTGCAAGTCAGTGAGAGGTTTCTCCCCGCGCACCATCATGTCTAAATCGGAACCGCGTTTGTGATTTCCACGCGCCCTGGAACCAAAAATAAAAACCTTGGCATGCGGGGCAAAACGCCACACACATTCCAGAATCTTTTCTTTTTGTTCAGGCAATAAACCCATGTTTTTTTAGGAGAGAAATCAATTTTTTCAGCTCGGCGGGAAATTTTTTTGCGATTGCAAAAACTTTATCCGCTGTAGCGGGATTATACAAATGTGCCGACTCATTTCTCGCCTCTAAAAATTCAAACCATATTTCAGCCTCTTGAATGAGATGTTTCTGGAAAGCGATTCGAAAAATATCTTTTTTACTCAAGATTTTATCTTCATCCATATAGCCTTGTTGCTCCAAAACCCTTTGTAGGATTTTCCATGCAAGCTCAAAAGAATATTCAAATCTTTGGATAACTCCATCTCTGAGCAAAATATTCTGCTCAAGCTGAGGATCCTTAAGACCATCTTCAAGGCTTTGAAGAGCTTTTTCCAAAGGCACACCGCTTATGACAAAATCTTTTTCCATCGAGCGCAATTTTAGCAGAAAAGACCTAAAAGCAAAAACAATTTACTTTAGCTCAAGCACCATCTTAAATTCTTCAGTTCTCTCGGCATATGGATCGTCTTCCCAAGTATAGTAAATCAAAGTGTCATCATCCTCAAAGTAAAAGTCGGCACTTGCATCTGAATTGCACCATCTGTCATCACAACCATATTTGATGCGTAAAAGATAAACATCTTTTTGAGCCACTCCACCATTTTTATCAAGAGTCAGTACAAAAAGCTTGGTTCCTCCGGTTTCTCTGTAAGATTCATTCTCACCATTATCCACGGCTACCATTGCAATTTTTGTTTGATCGGGACTCCAAACAAACGACGACCATACACCTTCGAGTAAAGTCATCAAAGTTGTCTCAATGCGTGTCTCAAAATTATAAAGGCGAATCTCATTTGACAACGAATCCCTGTACACATAAAGCCCACCATCAGCATTAAATTCCCCATCATCCCCAACAGGGTAAGGCTCGCCATTCGGATCCACAAATTCAACTTTACGCTCCCAGCAGTCTTCACTTTCGCAACTTCTACGAACCGTGACCCAAGAAGAAACAATTTCTTCCTCGGTAATATTTCCCAAACTCACCCCTCCATCACCGGTAACGGCATATTCTGCCGTAAAACTTCTCTGAATATGCCCATCTTCGTACACAACATAAACTTTTTGCCCCTCAAGAAAGTCGACTGAAACCGTGTACCAAGTGCCTCCAAGTACAGGCGGCATATAACTTAAGTCGCCAATATTTTCCTCAATATAAGCCTTCACCACCTCTTCTTCACTGCACGACTCAAAACTTACCGGCACGGAAAATTCACCGGAATTTTCCGGTAAGCCTGACGGATTATCTTTCTCAAAAACCACTGTCCCTTCACTTGCATCAGTTACAAAAGAAATCTCACCATCAAATGGCACATAATCCTCGGTCATCCACTCTCCACCTGCAATCACTTTGCTTTGCGCTATCAAATCTCCAGAACTATCCACTAATTTCACAGGGAACGACCCTTCAAAGAACCACCCTCCGCGCGCCTCGCCGTGAATTGACAAAGGACACTCGGAAACCTCGCTCTGAAGAGGTTTGGAAACACGTATGCCGCCATCTGAAGGAACGGGAGATTCGATTTCCTCGGGGTGGGTGGATTCAAACACACATGCGCTAAAAACAAACAGCAAAATAACCGTGAAGATAAATATAAATTTTCTTCTTATCATCTGAAATTGGGATTAAAAAATATTTTTACATATATCCGCCATTAGCTTCAGGTAAGTCATTTAATTTTCAGTCGATCCAAGATCTTCGTCAAACAAATCACCGCCAAAATTGCGACTGTAAAATGCCGCACGGAGTACCACGCACTTACTACAAATGTGCTCTGTTTGTCGCTCAAAATGGGTGCGGTAAACCACATATAAATTGGTAGAATCTGCGCAAGCGCCAAAATCAAATATCCCACTGCACCACAGGCAATCATCCATGTCTTTTTGAAATCAAGTCGGGAAGCCCACAAAGATACAGCTCCGGCAAGTATGGCAAGCATAGCCCAGTTCTTAACCTCCGCCTCGGTTGGTCCATAAAGACCAACCAGATAACTTAGTCCGGAGACTAAAGAGCAAAGACCGGTGATGATTAATAAAGTTTTAAGTTTCATAGAAAACAAAGTTGAATAAATTATTTGTTCAAATAGTCGTCATCTTTCCATTTTTTTAGGTACACTAGGACGATTGGAATGCTCAATAAAAATAATGGCCACAAACCTTTTGCATCTGTGAAAAACAGACTTGCAAGCGCTAAAACAGCCCCAATCAAAAATCGACCAAGGGAAAAATTGACGTCGCGGTGGATTGTGAAAAATGTGTTGTCCGTTGCTTTGCTATATGAGTACCTGTACGACTCAAAAGAAGACCCCAGCATAGACTCTGAAACTGCATAGAACGACTGCACCGCGTAAACAAATAAAACCGGATGAAAAATAAGCAGCGCAAACCTCCCTAAAATAGCGACTATATTTGCAAAAACGGAAGTGCCAAGCAGAGCTTTCCGGTGCTTCCTGTCAAAAAGTTTTCCAACCAAAATCATGACAAGCGCGGAGACTCCGCAGGTGACGGTCATCAAGGAACTTAACTCAAAATAATTGTTATTACTTAGGAATAAATAGAAAAGAAGAGGCCACAGTAAAAATGTAATAATGCCTTCCGCTCCATCCGCAATGTAAGCCCATTTTGTACTTTGGAAAACACGGTGACGAAGCATTTTTTTATATTCCATCAGGTCAAAAGTGGTCTTAGCCTCTGCGCGAATAAATAAAACGGGAACGGATGAAAGAATCATAACGGCGGCTCCAAACACAAAAACCGAATTGAATTTTGTGGAAACTGCAATCACTCCCGCAATAATGGGAGCGGCAGTGCGGGAAAGAAGCATCACGGCATTTAAAACACCGGATTGAGTCCCAACTGTTTCACGGGAAATAATCTCGGAAAAATAGAGGGCGCGTGCAGGAAAATAACAGATGGCTTGCAGACTCAAAAGGAAGAAAACAAGCACCCACCACAAGTTCTTAGCTTCCACCAAGGGTGAGGCGAAGCCGAGTAAAATGTAGAGAAAGATTCCAAATAAAAACATGCTTTTTATCCCAATTTTTGTGATGAGACGCACAATCCGCGCAGTGAAAAAGTATCCGGGCAAGGCAGCAAGGGCATAAAACCCAAAAATAAACCAAAGCGGAAATCCTTTGTCCCAAAACAAAATGGGCAGAGAGAATAAGAAAATAGTTTCTGAAAATGCAAAAAGGCCTGCGTGAATATAAAATAGTACGGCATCTGACAACAAGGGCTTACTTTTCATTAGAGTGGTGGCAATAAAAGTTTGAGCCGTAGCATTATCTTTTCATAGAAACGCGCTGTGCGAATTTTGCATTTCTGCGCATCCCTGGAAGCCCACACTTTAAAAGTTTCTTTTGCCCCGTTTCCTTCGTTGTCCGTTACAAAAACCTGAATATAATAAATTCCATAAGGAAACGCGCGCCTTTTTCTGATATGTACGGGCTCATTCAAACTTTGGTCGAGCTCAACTTCGGGCAAATCCGCATCAGATATGTTTTCAGCTGGAAGCGGCAGGGAAGGATCAACCGGTTTCATTGGAAGCTTAACATGCATGAGTCCTGCAAGTTCGGCTCGTCCGGCTGAAATGTCAGGTTTAAAATATTGCACACTCTGATGTTCGCCGGTTCCTCCGGATTGCAAAGGCTCATTGAGCCAAAGCATAGTGAGTGGGTCAAAGTTTTTTACCAGCCTGTAGTTTCTCCAGAAAAGACTGTTTATTGAGCCTATTACTTGGTGATGAGTTTTCCCGCTTGCGGAAATTTTTATTCTAAACCAATAGCGCGGCGGATTGTACTCACTCGTGATCTTATCAATTACACGGTTTCCCACTTTCAAATAATACGCACTGGAAGAAATTTTTAACGACATAAGAATTTGGATAAAAACTTACCATGCCCACTATATAGCAAGTCCATTATTTACTCCAAGAGCAAAAGTGAAAGCATGATGGCCACGCCCAAAACAAAACAAAGCAATTGGAATATCGACTTATGGACTGCGGTTTCTTTATGAAGCTCCGGAATAAGGTCTGTTGAGGCAATGTAAATAAAATTTCCCGCGGCAAAAGGAACCAAAAAAGAAGCCGCATTCTCAGTTTGTGCTCCAAAAATCAGTACTAAAATTGTGCCAAGCACGGCCACCAAAGCCGTCACAAAATTCAGGAAAATGGCTTTTTTTGCAGAGAATCCGCCGTGTACAAGGACCCCAAAGTCGCCAATTTCTTGAGGGATTTCATGCAAGATAACCGCTACTGTTGTTGCAATTCCAACTTGTATGTTCACCAAATACGCCGCTCCAATAATCATGCCGTCTATAAGATTGTGAATCGAGTCGCCAAATAAATTCATCCACGCAAACGGGTGTTTGTGCTCGGTTGTGATTGGTAAATGGCAGTGCCTCCAATGAATAAATTTTTCTATAATAAACGGAACAATTATTCCCAAAATTGCAAATAGTGAAGCCGCCACGGTAAAACCTCCATTTTGAGCGGCCACTTCAGGGAGAAGATGTATAAAAGCATCTCCAATCAAAGCTCCGGCGGAGAAGCTGATTAGGTAAATTAAAATCTTTTTAAGTTGATCAACTTTGAGAGAAAGCGTCACAATCCCAATCAAAGACACAAGGCTCACGCCCACCACGCTTGCGAGTGCATAGATCCAGTTTAAAGGCATTTTTAGAAAGAATTATGCAACCAGCTCATCCACCGTAACATCCAAGGTGTGAGCAATTCTTGCCATGGTAAAAATTGTGGGATTTTTCATCCTTCCGGCTTCAATTCCGCAAACGCTTCCGTAACAAACTCTGGCTCTGTTTGCCAACTTGCGTTGAGTAAGTCCCTTTGCCATCCGGTATCTTTGTACCATTTTCCCAAGTTTGGCATCGGGTTCCTTGCCTTTTTTAAGAGGATAATCCAGCGTGTAGAAAACCCCGTTTATAAGGAAATCTATGCTTTTCCCAAACACTTTGGCAATTTTTAACACTGTAAGCACTGTTGGATTTTTTGTCTTTCCCTTCTCAACAAACATAAAAGTCTCAAAAGACATCTTGCATTTTCTTGACATCATGCGTTGAGTCAGCCCGTTTTGCCTCCTCAATTTGCGGATTCTTTTTGCGAATATGTCATGTCTTATTTTGCGCATAATGTTTGTGGTTTTATGTAAGCGGACATGAGTCTAATACTTTATAGTTTTTTTCTCAAGTTTTAGTATAATCAAAGCATGCAATTAATAGCCTCATGTGCGTTTGGACTTGAAAAATTACTCCGTGACGAGCTAAAGGGTTTGGGGCTTTGGATAATAGGAACCGAGGATGGGAGAATTACTTTCGAGGGCAATGAAGATGGCTTAATCAAGGCAAATTTAAGCACGCGACTGGCTGACAGAATACAGATCAAAATCGGTGAATTCACGGCAAACACTTTTGACCAACTTTTCGACCAAGTATCCGCCCTGCCGTGGGAAGATTACATTGGTGGGGACGACCAATTTCCGGTGGATGCCACGAGTACAAAATCCGTACTTCATTCCGAGCCGGCCATACAAAGCATTGTTAAAAAAGCTGTGGTCACAAGGTTGCAAAATAAATTAAAGACCATTTTGCTGACGGAAAAGTCGGAAGCCGTGTATCAAATACACGCAAAAAGCAATAAAGACAGATTTATATTATCAATCGATTCCTCCGGCGACAGTTTGCACAAGCGCGGTTATAGGTTACAAGCAAGCATAGCTCCAATAAAAGAAACTTTAGCCGCCTGCATGATAAAACTTTCAAATTGGGATCCTGCAAAAATGTTAATAGATCCGTTTTGCGGTTCGGGCACAATAGCAATTGAAGCCGCAATGATGGCAAGGAATATTGCTCCGGGGGTGAATCGCTCTTTTGCTTTCCAAAAATGGCCGCTCATTGCGGAAGAAAAGATTGAAAAAATAAAACTGGAGCTTAAGGCGGCGGAGTTGAAACAAACAAAAAATCCGCCAAAAATATTCGCTTTTGACATAGATAAAGACATGATTGAAATTGCAAAAGAAAATGCCAAAAGGGCAGGGGTGCTTGATATGATTTCTTTTAGATGTGTGGACTTTAACAATTTGGATTTTAATAATTTTGTGGATGCGGTTTTTATAACAAATCCACCTTATGGCGAACGCATTTCTGAAGCTGAGGCTGTGACAAAAATGTACAAAGCCTTCGGCCAAAAATTTCATCAAACCAAAAACTGTTCGCTGTTTTTAATAAGCTCGCGGGAAGATTTCCCACATCTTTTTGGCCTGCGTGAAAGCAAAAATCGCAAACTCTTCAACGGGAATCTGAAGTGCTATTTGTATGAGTATTTTTAGATGTTGATTTTTAATGCTCGCCATATTACGATTCAATCACTTTCGGGATTTTCCCGCGACCCTCTCAGCAATGGGAGGGGAAATTTTCATATATAGTTTTTGGAATCCATTTCTGATAAGTGGTGTTTGCACGTGCAAATGATAGAGCACTTTTGGGAAGATTTAGAAAATTCCATTAATTTTAAATACTGGCTTCGGCCTCCGAGGCTCTCTCCACAAGGAGAGGGCCGATTTATTGTTTATTTCCCTGCAGTTTTTTCCGTTCTTTTTCCCTTCGCGTTTTAATCAATTTCAAATCCTCTTCAGGCCTGATGAGTTCGGGTTTAATTCCTCGAGACAAAAGTGTTTAGCGCGTTGCTTTGCTATTTTTTACCACTTCAATATTCATGGCTTCTTTTCCCCTGATATCTTTTTCTTTGATGTTGTGATCAGTCATGGCAAGAGCAAAGTCTTTTGCTTTCAATTCCACATGGCTATCAAAATCAGCAAGAGATCTCCCCTGTGGAATTTTACGCATCTTTTTTAGCTGTGCAGCAGAAATGCCACCATAAAGGGCTTCAATGTGCCTGTTTTTAAAGGTTGCAAATTCCACTTGGAGTGTGATTCCCCGTTGATAGACGGTTGACTCAATTTTACTTTCAGTCTCTTTCAATTTTGCTCGAGCTTCGAGCCTTTTATTCTCATATTCTCTTTGCTCCAGTAATTCTTGTTTTCTGGTCTGCGTTGCAAAATATGTTTGGGCAAGTGCAATTTCCGGTTTGCGCGGATCACCATTTTGAGCAATAAGATAACAGGCATACCTTGTGAGGAAAATATTCTCTTGAGGACGCCCTCCGGAACTTTTTGCCGGCGCCGGCAAAAAGTGGTTCTCCATAGGTTGATGGCTTAGTCTGCAAGCTTCTTTTGCACGATCAATCGCTTCGGAAAACTGACGCCATGTGGAATAGCCGAGCATTGGCATAAGGTCACGAGCAGACCAAAATTCCATAGGATTTTCATCTTGAGTCATCCTTTTGATCGACTCCAAATTATCTTGTATCTGCGTGAGTGCTTGATCCATATTTTGATTTTTACGCTCGTATTTTATGCTCCAAGCAGGGCTTTAGTAAACAAAACGGCCTTGACGGTGAGCACATACTCACCCGTGGTAAACATTGCTACTTCTCTTCCACAATATGTTTCCGAAGGGCAAATCTGGTGGGCCAGCATTGGAGAAAATTTTTATGCCAGTCAATGAAATTTTTCACACCATTTTCACATTTCTTTCACATCAAATTCATATCTACGCACAAAAATCATAGCGTTTATTCTTTAATTCATATCCCACTGACACCACTGATGCTCCTGACATTACTAATACAGCCAAATAAAAATGTTTAAAAAACCACTCAAAACAATTCTAATCGTGGCGATATTCTCTGTAGTCGCTACGGCAATATATTTCACATTCTTTAGTCAAGCTGGAATTGCAAAAAAATATGCGGTACTTGGTAAAATCGAAAAAGGAGATGTGGAGTCTCAGATCAGTGCGTCCGGACAAGTAAGCAATGCGGATGAAGTCGACCTTGAGTTTGAAGCATCCGGAATAATCGAAAATATATATGTGGAAGAAGGTTCTTACGTTAAAGCAGGGCAAATTATTGCTCAAATGGATGCCACTGATGCAAATATGGCCATAAGAAACGCCGAAATCGCATTGGAACAAGAAGAATTGAATCTGGAAGAATTATCAGAACCTGCTGATGAAATCGACGTAAAGAAAGCCCAAAACGCACTAACCGTTGCACAAAATAGCCTAACGGATTTAACGAGCAATTATAATTCCGACTATGCGGATAAAGAAGACGAGATAGCCTCGTTGGAAACTGATTTACCGGATACGTACAACTCTGCTTATAACGCGGTTGCGGAAATTTTTATAACTCTACCTGATGCACTTGATGCAATAGACGAGCTGATTAACGGACATGATTTTGCAAGTAATCAAAGCAATTTATCGTTTTATAACAATGAAACCGGAAGACAGACCGCAATAGAATCAAAAATTGACAACATAAAGAATTCATACAATGAGGCAAAATCAAGTTATAAGAAAGCATTGGAGGCATATCAAAACACGGATGGGGATAATGTGGACAATATAAAAACTTTGGCGGATGAGACCTACAATGCTGTGCGTCAGGCGTCCGAAACTCTAAAAGAACTTGATGTATTTTTGGCTTTGGTTGCGGAAGAACTGGATTCGGGCATTTACGATGAAATTCTTTCTTCCGAGAGATCCGAAGTCTCTTCGTACTCGTCACAAATAAATTTGTTAATGGCATCCATTTATGACGAAATTGAAAATATAAACAATAAAATCAAATCGATAGAAGCAGCAAAAGACGATTTAATCACACTCACCAGCGATTATGAAAGTGCTGTAAAAAGTGCCGAAATAACAGTTGAAGAAAAGACTTTGGATTTGGAAGAATTGCAAACGTCATCGGTAACCGCTCTTGACATTAAAGCGGAACAATTAAAAGTCGAACAAAAAGAAAGCGATCTGCTCTCCGCTCAAAAAGATTACGAAGGATATTTCATTTATGCGCCAATAGCCGGATATATATCAGGCGTGGATATTGACATTGGAGAACATGTTTCATTGGGTACCACCGTAGCCACATTGATAGATAATTCACCTCAAATTATTGTTCCGTTAAATGAACTTGATATATTAAATATTGAGGTTGGGCAAGAAGCAATAATTACATTTTCTGCAATAGAAGATTTCTCAGCGAATGGAACTGTTGTAGAAAAATCAATAACCGGCGATGTGAATAGTGGCGTTGTCTCTTACAATGTAACCGTTTCAATAAATTCGGATGATGAACGCATATTAAATGGAATGTCCGCCGATCTAACGCTCATTCTCAAACTAAAAGAAGATGTTATTTTGGTTACCGCATCAGCAGTCAAAGAAGATAAAGACGGCAAATATGTTGAAGTTGTGACAAATGCGGATGAATTTACGGAAAATTCTTTCTATGATCCTGCCGGCTTGGAAACGGAAAAACAATATATAGAAACCGGCGAAGAAGATGATCTAAATTACGAAGTGGTTTCCGGACTTACGGAAGGAGAAACCATTGTTTTAATGACGGCATCAATAGAAACCGATTCAACCGATACTGCCGGTATAAACCTTTTTGGATCCGGTAGTGGCGCAAGAAGCGGTGGGGAAATGCCAAGCGGACCACCAAGTGGCATGATGCCGGGCCAATAAAACAACATTAAATGAAAACCATAATTAAATGCACGAATTTGAAAAAGATCTACGGTACGCGCGAACTGCCTGTGGAAGTATTAAAAGGTATAAATTTGGAAATCCGCGAAGGAGAATTCGTCGCCATTATGGGGCCATCCGGCTCGGGGAAATCAACACTCATGAATATCTTAGGGTGTTTGGATCGCTTAAGTGCGGGCGATTATGAACTCGATTCAAAAAATGTTTCAGAAATGGACAGCTCGGAATTGGCTGGGATAAGAGAAGAGTCAATAGGTTTTATTTTTCAGTCGTTTCATCTGCTTCCAATCTCCGTATTTGAAAACGTACGGCTCCCGCTCATATACAGCAAACGCACAAAAGTTTTTGAGCGCGAAGAAGTTGTGGAATCGGCCCTACGCTCTGCGGGTTTGGAGGAGGATAGATGGCATCATAAACCAAATGAATTATCCGGAGGTCAATGTCAACGCGTTGCAATTGCGCGTGCGCTTGTAAAAAATCCTTCACTTGTACTCGCTGATGAACCAACGGGAGCGCTGGATACAAAGACCGGAGCCATAATTCTGGAAACTTTTAGACGCATAAACAAAGAAGAAGGAAGAACAATCGTAATGATTACTCACGAACTCAATGTTGCAAAATGTGCAGACCGTATCATCTGTTTAAAAGATGGATTAATAGAAAAACACTTATGAGAATTCAAGATTTATCAAAGCAGGTTTGGGTGAGTGTCTATGGCAATAAAGCCAGGTCCGGTTTGACGATTTTGGGAATCGTTATTGGTATAGCCTCCGTGATCATAATGCTTGGGATTGGTAACGGCGCCAAAGCCAAAGTCGAAGATTCAATTGCATCAATCGGCACGGATCTTCTAACCGTATCGCCCGGCGCATCTTCTGACGATTTTGGCATGAGTATGGGTCAAGGAACGGCGGAAACACTTACCGCAAAAGACGCGTTTTACATAGAAAAATACCTACCATTCTTGGAAGGTGTGAGTGAGGTCAGCTCCGGACGGGTGCAAGTTGTAGCGACTGACGGCACGAATACAAATGTGAGTATATACGGAACGGATGCCGACTATTTCCCAATAAAAGATTTGGAAATCATGCAAGGAAGTTTTTTTAGTGCGGACAATATATCTTCTTTATCAAAAGTTGTGGTTTTGGGCTACACGGTTTATACCGATTTATATGGAGAAGAAAACATAAACATACTCGGACAAAGCGTGGAAATAGACGGGGTCAAATTTACGATTTTAGGAGTTACAAAAGAATCCGGCACAAATTCCGAAGACAATGTTGTTTATGCCCCTATAACAACAGTTCAACATTATTTGACCGGCAGTAATTCACTATCTTCGATTATGGTAAAAGTTGGTGATGAAGAAAAAGTCTCCATTACAAAAGAAATGGTTGAACAAGTCATGCGAATGGTCCACGGAATCAAAAATGAAGACGATGACGATTTCACAGTTAGCGAACCTTCTGCATTTTTGGAAACCGCATCGGAAGTGACTGGAATATTCACAATTTTGCTCGCTTCCGTGGCGGGAATTTCACTTATAGTCGGAGGAATAGGTATAATGAATATGATGCTCACAACGGTTTCCGAACGCACAAAAGAAATAGGCCTAAGGAAAGCAATCGGTGCCACGGAATTCGAAGTGAATATGCAGTTTTTAACGGAGTCGGCATTTCTGACTTTGATGGGCGGGGTAATAGGTCTCGCCATAGGGATAGCGGTTTCCGAATTGATTACAAGCTTGGGACTCATAACAACAAAAGTCACACTGAGTTCTGTAGTTTTAGCAGTTGGCGTATCCGGATTTATTGGAATAGTCTTTGGCTATTATCCGGCAAGAAACGCGGCAAGACTTGACCCTATTGAAGCTTTAAGGTCGGAGTGAGTATAATAACCACAAAACATTATGCAAAAAACAATTCTCATAATTGAAGACGATGCAAAGATAGCCGATTTAATAGGTCTGTATCTTGAGAAAGAAGGCTTTCACACGGTACATTCGGCGAATGGTTTGGAAGGATTGGAAATCGCGCTAAAAATAAAACCGATTTTAATTGTTTTAGATAGGATGTTACCTCAAATGGAAGGACTTGAAGTACTCAAACAATTGCGCATGAAAGAAAAATTGCCGGTCCTCATTTTGAGCGCAAAATCCGATGAAATCGAAAAAATAATAGGACTGGAACTTGGAGCTGATGATTATTTGAGCAAACCGTTTAGTCCAAAAGAATTGGTTGCAAGAGTTAAAGCAATTTTGCGCAGATCGAATATTGCGCAAATTTATGACAAAGAAATTGCGTACAAAGATTTGGTCTTAAATCCGGAAAAAATGCTTGTTACAAAAAAAGGATTGCCTATAAAATTTTCTCCGCTTGAATTCAAATTATTTTTTTTGATGGCCACTCATCCGGGGAGAGTTTTTACGCGAGAGCAATTGATGCATGAAATTTACGATTCAAATCAAAAATTTGTTTTTGATAGAACAATAGACGCGCATATAAAAAACATTCGCCATCACTTGGGAGATAGTCCAAAATCTCCAAAATATATTTCATCCGTTTTTGGAGCGGGATATAAACTTCTTGAAAATGAAAATATCAATCAGAACTAAATTGTTATTAAGTTATGCGATTGTGATTTTTGTCACATTGTTTTTACTTGGTTATTTTACGGATATTCAAGTTGGCCATCATTTTGAAAATTTTTATCAAACATTGGGTGGTGATATACCCCCGCAAATGCCAAACATGCCGCTTCCTCCGAAAGGAAACGATTTTATTCATAACATGCAAAATTCAATTTTGTGGACTGCAATAGGCGCAGGAATAATAGCAATTATTGCGAGTTTTATACTCACGTCATACATAACAAAACCGATCAAAAAACTTATAGATGCAACAAAAGCAATTGCACTTGGGAAATATGAAAAACGAGTCGAAGCATCTTCAAATGACGAGCTTGGAGAACTCACAAAATCACTGAATGTAATGGCTGAATCTTTGGAAAATCAAAGATATTTGCAAAAACAATTAATCACAAATGTTGCACATGAACTTGCAACACCACTCACGTCAATCAGCGGATATTTGGAAGCACTAACTGACAAGGTAATTAAAAGTGAAGACAAGAAAAGTGAAGCTTACATGCTTATGAAAGAAGAAACGGATAGGTTGAAAGATATGTTGGATGAAGTTCGCACATTGTCCGTCCTTCAAGAAAATCAATCAAAAATAGTCCTTGCAAAAGTCGACGCAAAAGATCTTACAGCAAAAATAATAAAACAAATGGCCGTGCATTTTAAAGCAAAACAAGTCGCAATAAAACTTGAAAGCACATTGGAAAAGGAAATATTTCTATTGGATAAAAATCGTTACACGCAAATACTCATAAATCTTTTGAATAACGCACTCAAATATTCAAAGGCAAAAACCACCGTAACTATTTTGCTTTCAAACGAAAAAGAAAAATTTACAGTTGCTGTAAAAGATCAAGGCATTGGCATACCAAAAAAAGATTTACCATACATTTTTGAGCGTTTTTATAGGGTCGACGCATCACGTCAAAGAGGCACAGGCGGCCTTGGCATTGGCCTTGCGATTGTTAAAGAATTAGTCTCCGCTCACGGTGGCCACATTTTTGTGGAAACTCGCGAAGGCAAAGGCACAACATTTACATGCGTTTTCCCACAAACTTAAAATCTCGTAACGCAACTCATGGCTGGGGACTCGGGTCTAGTACCTTTTCTATACTTGCAAAAATAGCCGTTTACAAACCACAAACTTCTGTCATAGAAGGACAGTCTTGTGCATCCACCATACATCCCACTTTTTCCGAGGACCAGCTTTCACACAGGTCCATACAGGATTGAAACCCTTCTTCAAACAATTCTTGAGTCGCATTCGGGACCTGTGTCAAACATTGATTGTTATAATTGTTGCATGCTAATTCGCAGTAGTTGCTGGAATTTTGTTCTCTTTTAGATACATTGCATTTGGATAGTTCATCTTGAACTTTATTGCAATCTTCCACATTTTCAATCTCATCAAACAATTCAATGCCACAATCATCACATTTGATTTTACATTCATCATATGTGATTTCAGCGGGACATATATTAGAAATCGTTTGGCATTCCAATTCACAGCCTGCTTCGGGCTCAATCTTTCCCGTGCAAGAAATAAAGATAAGCATAGAACCGAACAAAACTACAGATAATAGTATTTTTTTCATCTTAATGTTATTAAAAAATCTTGGCTGACCAAGTGGGTCTAGTACCCTTGCCAGCTGTCTCATCCTACCGTTTCTTGCCTTGAGACACAACTGTGGTGTTTCAGGCTAAATGAGACATTTGAGACAGTATAAAAAGGACAAAAAAACAATCTTCATTACTCGCAATCATTCTCCACAACATAGCCATCTTCTTCCCATCTTGTAATCCCTCCATCTAGCTCAATAATATTATTGAAGCCAGCTTGTCTCATTTCTTCTACAGCGGTTGCACTTCTACCACCTGAACGGCAATACACCAGATACGCACCACCTTTATCTAAGTCAGAAATCTGATTTAAAAAATCTGCAGATTTCACATCAATATTTTTTGCACCAGAAATACAACTTTCGCCGAACTCTTCAGAAGTCCGCACGTCTAAAACCTGCAAATCATCATTACCATTCACAAGAATATGATTCACCTCACTTGGTATTTTCAAATAATTTTCCAGAGAAAATAGATTGGCTTGCATATTTGAGGCGTTAGAACATGCACTAATACCAAACAAAGATAAAGTGAGAATAAAAACAAATTTAAGATTTTTCATAGATTTTTTTAATTTTTTTAAAGATATTGTTTGCAGGAAACTGGAAATCACTCTCCTTTAAGGCATCTAAACTAACCCATTGAGGTTTCTCAGCCTCATCGAATTCTATCTGATTTGCTTCAGTTAAATCAAATGAAAGTGGTTTGCAAATATAGAAAAAAGAATAATTCTGCCAAGCTTTATCCCAAGGATCGTAATAAAAACAAGTTTCTTCAAAAGTAAGAAATTTTCCCACTTTTACTCTTATGCCAGTCTCTTCTCTAATCTCGCGTTTAATCGTTTCTTCCATCTTCTCACCGATTTCAACACCTCCACCAGGGAAGAACCATTTGCTGGTACTGCGAATATTAATGAGCAAAAGCTTCCCTTCATAAAATATTATTCCATAAGCGGAAACCCTCAGATCAACTTTCTCTTTTGATACACAAACAGGTTTGCCGTAGATGGAAGTTGCTTTTATCAAAAGATCTTATTAAAAGACACCTGAAACCAATACTACTCCCATCCCAAGCATAATCACACCGGCAATCAGATGGAGAACTTTTAAATTTCTAGATCTGGTTTCTTCCGCTTTTTCAACATTCATGCCAAAATAAACACCAACGGTAATCGCAAGCATTGGTAGTATGAAAATCAAATTATATAAAGCTAAAAGCCAAAAAGCTTCCATATATGTTTCACTGTGCCCAAGCATACCAAGAATCACAATATAAGGTCCGCTTGTACAAGGCAATAAGAACAAACTCACCAAGAAACCTATAAAGAAGGCACTAACAGGTCCTGTTATTGATTTCACAAGAGCTTTCAACTTTGGTCTCCAGCTCAAAGGCACTTCCATTATGAAGATCTTTCCATACCAAAAGAAATCCTTAAGGTTAAAAACACCTATTACTATTGCAATAATACCAATAATTTTAATGAAAATAGTGGTATCACCAATTCTTGAAGCAACAGAATAAAGCCCAAGTCCCATTAAAAAGTAGGAAATAAAAATTGCAACGGAATAAGCAATGCCAGAGAATAAAGCTTTTTTCTTATTACCTGAGGCCAATATGGTTGTCATCAAAATTAAAAGTACAGCAAATTCACACGGATTGATTGAATCAACTAAGGCTCCACCAATCAAAATAGGCAAGGTGAGAGAATGTGAATTTTCACCCAACTCAATATCATCAGCAATAGGCGCAACAACAGGCTCCACAACAGATTCGGATGCAATCTCCACTTGATAACCTCGAAGATAATCGATAATTGGCTTGTCACCTATGATGCACTCATTATCAACATAAAGAAACGGAACACCTCTATCCATGATATCTATATCTTCAGACTCACATAATGAAGTAAACTCCTCGGCATTTTGAGTGTTTTGATAAATTTCCTTTTGCTCTATTTCAATATTCAAATTATTACTTTGGATAAACTCTTCCACTTTTGCGCAATGAGAACAGCCATTCCCATAATATAAGATGGCAGTGTTCATGTCATTTTCTACGTCTGCAGACACATAATGCAGGCCAAAAGAAAAGAAAAGTGAAAGTCCAATTGAGAATAAAAGAAACAGTTTTTTCATTTTTTAATCTTTGTAAAATAATAAGCGGAAATGGAGGCAGTCACCGGTATCAATAGAACAAGTGAAATAGCTCCAATGAAAGTCCTTGTTAGTTCCAAGGCAATAAAATCCATGTTAACCAGCTCTGTTAAAGTGGAATTCTCATTTAACGAAATGAGAATGAGAAAAGGCAAAATGCTGGCAAGATAAGCAAAAAGCAAAGTATTTATCATGGAGCCAAGAATATCTTTACCGACTTCAATACCAACTTTATAAACTTGCCAAAAAGTTTGTTTCAAATGTTTCTCCATTGCTTCAAAAATAGCTGAAGATATTGAAACGGCAGTATCAATTAAAGCACCTATTGCACCCATAAATATGGAAGCGATTAATATACCGGAAAGTGCCATATCAGGATACATAATACCAAGCGTACGGAATTCTTCATCAGGTGCATTACCAAGTTGCACCATATCTTCAAAGAAAAATGCAATGAAAATAGATAGTACATAGCCGACTAATATTGCCAACATCGCAGATAGAGATTTCTTATTGAAACCATGTATAAGTGGGATGGTTAATGCAGTCACCATAACAACAAAAAGCAAACAAGAGAGTACTGGCGAATATCCTGCTATTATCATCTTGAGAAAAACAAAATAGAAAAGGAGTAGGGATATCACAACACTCAGAATCGCAGTTAAGCCTTTTCTGCCAGCAATAATGATTGCAGTAAAAGCAAAAACAAAAAAGACCCACTTAAGGCCACCTTTGTGATAATAATCGGCAGTTTCATAATTTACTTCTAAAGTTTCCATATTTGTCATCCCATAAACCTGAACTCTATCACCAATCTCATAAGAATTAAACGTATTCATGGAGCTTACGGGAGCAGAAATTATTTTGCCATCTTTCTCTCCGGATTGGATTTTGATTTCCAGTACTTGCGATTCATCTTCACTGGAAGCAGGTAAGACCTTTTGGACTTCTCCGTATATGAATTCATCGGAATATTTATCTGATTCTTCTGCGGGAATAATGACAGGAGTTTCATTTTGTATAACAAGCACAAACCCTAAAATTAAAACCACCAAAATGAAATATGCCAAAATGAGAGTTTTTCTTGTCATTGTTTTATGATTTTAATAGCCAACCCCATCACAATAGCTTGTCCTAATTTTTTTTGTGCAGAAGCCAGAATTCTTTGCAAAGTACTCTGTGAAGTGTCCATATTTTTTGCAGATTCATTCTGATCCAATCCTTCCATATGTTTCAAACGTAAAGCCTCCCATTCTTCATGATTAAGTTCAACAAACTTCATTTTACATAAAGGAACCCCTTGTGGTTTATAAAAAGTAACTTTAGGATTTAATTCTAATCGTCTATCAAGCCTTGGTCTTGGCATATCTAACTGGCTTTTTTAAGTTTACGAATAGCTTCCAACTTATTCTCCAATAATTTTTCTTGTTCTTCAATAGATAATGAACTACACCTATTTACCCTACCACAACCCATCCTACGCCCCATACCTTTACCTCGACCACCCGCTTTATTGCCTGCACAACCCCCAAGACCTTGCCCTGTCATAGAACCTTGACCGGTTGGACCTGTTTTATCAAAATTTGGCATATTTTATATGGTTAGAAAATAAAACCATTATGAATATATACCCAAAATATGCAGGGAGTCAAGCACTTATTCCAAAAGCAGTAAAGCCAACATCACGCATATCCCTAATATAAACGTTATTAATTGCAGTAATGATTTTGAGACGGCAGTTTCTTTATGAAGTTCTGGGATTAAATCAGTAGACGCAATATATATAAAATTACCCGCGGCGAATGGAATCAGGAAAGAGGTAAGGTCTTTAGTACACGCACCAAAAATCAAAATTAAAATCGCGCCCAAAACAGCCGTCAAAGCTGTTAAGAAATTTAAAAAAACAGCTTTTTTCACGGAAAATCCTCCATGCACCAGTACGCCAAAATCGCCAATTTCTTGAGGAATTTCATGTAGTACAACCGCTACTGTTGTTGCAATACCAACAGGAATGCTGACTAAATAGGAAGCTCCAATGATCATGCCGTCTATCAGATTATGTACACTGTCTCCAAATAAATTCATCCACGCAAAAGGATGTTTATGGGTAGAAGTAATAGGTAAATGACAATGCCTCCAATGTATAAATTTTTCTATTACAAAAGAAACCACTATACCAAGGACAACACACAAAGATACCGTCAAAGACAAGCCACCATTCTCTTCCACAACCTCAGGCAGAAGATGAATAAAAGCATCTCCAATCAAAGCTCCCGCGGAAAAACTTATCAAATAAAGTAAAATCTTTTCCAGATGGTCGATTTTTACAGAAAGTGCCATGACGCCCACTAGTGATATCAAACTAACAATAATTACGCTTGAAAGTGCATAAATCCAGACAGTATACATGTTGATAGAAGTTAAATGTTAGAACATTTGGCACATAGACCCTCAAAATGGAAACTATGTGATTTTATTGATAATTTGGGGAATAATTTTGCCACTTTACTCATAAATGATTTGTCGTCCAAATGTATTTCCTCAGTTTTTCTACAAGCAGTGCAAACAAACTGGTGATGGCAATGAGATGATTTTGTACAGGTAAATTTTTGACATGGAATAAATTTGCCATCCGACACCTCATGTACAAGATTAAGCTTTTTTAGTAATGCTAAATTTCTATAAATAGAAACAATATCAGGGCTCTCTTTCTTAGAGGAAAGAGCTCTTTTAACGTCATAAGCATTTTGTGGAATATCTGACATCTCAAGAAATTGTAAAACAAGCAGTCTTGGCGTGGTTAACTTGTAGCCAGTTTTGGAAAGAACGTTTTTTGCGTATGCAGAGTAAGTCATATTCATAAATGCAATAATATTGCAATTAAAAATAATCTAACATGCAAAAAAGACAATTGCAAGAAATTGATTTGAAGATAACTCAAAGAATCTATAGAATCCAACAAGTCAAAATCAATTATCCATAACTAATTTCTATATGTCAGACTTGCAAACACTCGCAACTCAAAATATTAAAAGATGGAGCGATTCATTGTTAACCTTAGATCCAAAAAAAGTCGCGGAACTTTACACTGAAGATTGCGAATTTTTACCAACAGTCTCAGGGGAATTTAAAAGAGGTCAAGATGGCGCGGAAGCATATTTCCATCACTTTTTAGAGAAACATCCTGTTGGACAGGTGACGGAAGAAGCAGTACGTCAACTTGGAGACAACGCTTATTCTCACGTTGGACACTATAATTTTGAACTCGACGCGGAGGCTGGAGCAAGAAAAACAGTTGAAGCAAGATTCACCTTCATTTGGGTAAAAGACCAAACTGGCGAATGGAAAATCTCACATCACCACTCATCTGTAAAACCGCAATAAGGTCAGCTTCAGTCACGTCATCACCAAAGCCGGCGCACACACTGAATATTTGTCACAAACTGACTCACAGCTTGGAGCGGAGCTTACAGCCTCTTCTTCAACAATTGTTTCATTGAAATGCAAAAAATGACACTCGGAGACAAGGCGAGTGAAATCAATATTGTATTTAAAAGATGGAGAAGTGTGGTTAGAATCAAAGCATGAGATCCAGTGCAAAACTATCGCCATGCAGGAAGTACAGGTACCAGCTTGAAAGAATTTGGGATGAGAGATTACCGACTTGTGCTTTTGTGATGCTGAATCCAAGCACGGCAGATGAAAATACAAACGACAGAACTGTCAAAAAATGCATGAAATATGCAAAAGCATGGGGGTTCGGAGGCATATTGGCCGTTAATCTGTTTGGATTACGAGCTACAGATCCACATGAAATTAAGAAAACTATGGATCCTATTGGGGAGGAAACAGATGCATGGCTTTTAAAGACAGTTTCCGAGGTCAAATTAACAGTCTGTGCATGGGGAAACCACGGCGATTATATGGGAAGATCCAAGCAAGTATTGGGATTGTTTAGAAAAAATGACATTGAAGCCTTCTGCCTTAAAAAGACAAAAATAGGCGAACCAAGCCACCCTTTGTACTTGAGTTCAAAAATCTCAAAGGAAGACTTAATAAGGCTTTAAGCTAGATGTGAGAATTTCTCCTCATGCCACTCCAAGCTACCTTTTCGGGTCTAGTAATAGGGACGCTTCCCAAAAACCACATAAGGAGTAAATTTAGCTGAGTCTCCGCATGCACGTCCAAGCTAGCCTTGCGGGTCTCAAGCGTTTGTCATGCAACTCATGGCTGGGGCGGAGGGATTCGAACCCCCGAATAACGGCTTCAAAGGCCGCTGCCTTACCGCTTGGCCACGCCCCAATAGCAAACTTTCAAGAAACGCAAACAAACTAACAGCGGAAAATCTAAACAAACCTGAACAGGAAGTCAAATAAAATGGACAAAATCCAGCCTCAATGATAAACTAAAATAGACGAGTCTGTTGGAAATACGCTGACTACACAAAAAGGGCCATATGGCCCTTTTTGATTGTCCGGTTGGTGGAGGTAATGGGAGTCGAACCCATTCCAACGGGATGACGAATCTGTTGGAGTCGCCACGACTACCCCCACTTTCCCGGACACGCTCACTTTAAAACGCCAACCTTGCAGAAATCCTGAATTTTTCCTGAAAAATTTCTTAAAAAATCCTTAAATTTATCAAAAAAGGCTTTGTGCAAAGTCCGCATATAGCTTCTGCGCGCGCAGAAATCCCAGTGCCTATTCACGCACCGCCAAGTAGCAGCGTACTACTCTTTCCCCTCACTCATTACCCTGATTTGTTCCTCTAAATTTTTCTTCATTTGCTCCTCGTAACCTGCGGGAAGCATATCTGCGGCAAGGGAACTTAGAGGCAAATAATTCAGCGGATCCATTCTCACTCCGTCCTGCCAAACCTCCATATGCAAATGTGGGCCGGTGGTGCGCACGCCGGAACCAATAGATCCGGGATTGCCACCAGAGAGCCCGAGCAACTGGCCACGAGTGACATAGTCGCCAATGGCAACTGCGGGGCTTGAAATATGGCCATAAACCGTTATCACGCCCATTCTGTGGGCCACCATAATATACGCATAATGTATGGAATTTGGATCGTAAATTACATCCTGCACAACACCGTCCGCAGGTGCAAAAATTTGACTGCCCTGATGAGCCCTAATATCAAGAGCGTAATGATCCACTCCAAACAGGGCCGCGTAACCGCCATCATGGAAAACCGCGGAAATGCCCTGCACGGGATTAACAGGCCAGTTTAGTTGCAAAAATCCGGCCGCCTCGGTGACAGTGTAATTTTCCGCCATGTCGGCCACAATTTTTTCCACAATCGCCTTCTCATCCGGTGAAAGTCCGCCACCCGTCTCTTCAAGACTTTTCTCGAGCATTTTTATATTATTTCCATAAATTCGCATTTGACTTAGAAGTTCATCAACATGGTCCACTTGAGAAGCCGCCATACTTTCCCAGATGGCTTTGTCGCCCTTCATCTCTGAAAGCAGATCCTCTTGATGCTGTTTTTCCTCTGTAATGCGCTTCAAATCCTCCCCAAAATTGTCATAAAGAGCGGATAGGCGACTCTGTTTCTCGCGTAGCTCCGACCATTTTGCCGCAAGCTCCGTGGATAGAGTAGACACGCTATCCATTTTTTCACGAGTTTTGTCCTCAATAAGGTTCAAATATGTAATTCCTTGCAATGTTTCGGAAACGCCATTGCCACTGGCGAGCACCTTCACTGCGTTCACGTCGCCATCTTCATAGTAGACATTTCTCTTGAGATAAATTACGGAAAGTAGACTTGAAACCGCCTTTTTCTCCTCAGCAAGCTCCTTGGAAAGTTCCATAATTTCCACCTCGGTTTTAGCGGTATCCAGCTTTTTTGCCTCCTCCTGCCGTTTCACGCTGAGCCTTTGTTTTTCTTTTTCGCGGATTTGCGCAGCCAGATTCTCAATCACGCCTTTCGTACCTGTAATCTTGGCTGTGATTCCCTCCAAATTGACCTTCACACTTTCCTCGCTGTTCTTGATGAGAGTGTACCTGTACTCAACCTGCGCAAACTTTTGCTTCAGTTGAAGCAGCAAATTATTCTGCTCCACCGCATCTGTTAAAGTAGACAAACTGGACACAGCCGCAAAAGAATGCCCGGCCGGAGCTAGGAGTAGAGAGAAAACCGTGAGTAACAGAAGAAATTTGCGCATAATTTAATCTGCCCATTATATCACAAAACAGGTTGGAAATCAATTTACAAAACCGCTTATTCCCCTGTATACTCCCTCTGCCTTAACAATCCACCCATGCCCAAAAAATTCTTTAACGAGGAACTTCATAGAAAATTGCTTCTTGAGGAACGGCAACGCCACATGAGTTTGAAAGCGCAAATGGATGGGAAGCGCAGTATCTCAGAGAAAATAGCGGATAAAATCAATCATTTTGCGGGCAGCATGGCCTTTTTCACGCTGAATGCTGCGGTGTTTGCAATTTGGATCCTCCTTAATGCCGGAGTTTTTAAGTCGCTCCCAACTTTCGACCCGTTCCCCTTCAATCTTCTAACAATGACGGTTTCTCTTGAGGCCATTTTTCTGTCGGTTTTTGTACTTATAAGCCAGAACAGAGCCGCAAAAACGGATGACTTGCGTGAAGAAATCGATCTCCATGTGAATGTTCGCGCTGAGCAAGAAATTACTCGGATTTTACAGATGCTTGATGAGGTTCATGACAAGCTCGGCCTGGCTCCAAATGACGACTCCGAACTTAGATCAATGAAAAAAAGAACCAATATAGCGGCTATTGAAAAGAAGATTCTGAAAGAGATGGAGGACGACTAACGCGCTAAGCGCTTCCTTGCCAAGCAGTAGGCTCCAAAAAACACCACTATCCCCACCGCAATAATCACAGCATAAAAAATCGACTCGTTTTGTACATCTCCGCCATTCTCATCCATAATTTCGGTCATTTTTGACGGCACCTCCGCCACATAAGTATAACCTGCCTTTTCACAAGAGATTTTGGCATCCTCGGTTCCCAAATATCCAATTTCTTCCCAGTCGCTTGAAGAGGGGCGGTATTCTTTGAATTCGTCGCCAATCCAAAGCGCTCCGCACTCGTTTGTGCCGGCATTATGATATAAAATAACAGGTCCGGGTTCGGCGTGAGCTGTGTTCATGCGCCTACTCTAGCAAGCCGCTCTAAAAAAATCCACTTGCAAAATGCCAAAAAAGCACCTAAAATCCCCCTGCTACTCTTTAAAAGAGAACATATGTCTACCAAAAAAGCCGGAGGTTCCAGTAGAAACGGACGAGATTCAACCGCAAAACGCTTGGGCGTCAAACGCTTTGGTGGCGAGGCTGTGAAAACAGGTGCTGTCCTTGTGCGCCAAAACGGCACAAAATGGCATCCTGGAGAAAACGTTGGAGTCGGCCGCGATTACACCTTATTTGCGCTTACGGACGGGAAAGTGGTTTTCAGTGAAAAACGCATGCAGAAGTTCGACTGTAGCCACAAGTATAATACCGTGGTTAGCGTGGCCGCTTAGTTGCTTAGTCACTCAAGCTTAAGGTCCTAGCCAAGCCAATCATGTCACTAGAATCATTTTTCGGTCTTGATACGGACAAGCCCGCCGGCACTGAAAGTAGCGAGGCTTTTCAAGAAGCCATGCGTGAAAGTGCCCGTGCCGCCGCTGCAATTGGTGCACACCAAACGGCGCAAAAAGGGAAGGAGGACAAGCTCGCGAAGGTTTTGGTCAGATATATGCATGATCCTGCAAAATCGGACGTGGTTTTTTTGGTAATAAAACTTCTTCAAGAAAATGTTCCGGGAGCCTTCATTTTGGCGGTCCTCTCTATTGCAGATCCGGAAATGGAGCTTGAACTCCGCGCAAATTTTCATGAAGGCAAGGCAAGCGAATCTGCAATTGCCTCGTTTGCCGGCGAAAGTTTCATTCCTGAAAATATAAAGATAGACCTCAACCTTTGGGGCGACGCAATCCTTACGGCCGGCCTCATGATGCCGGGAAAAACCCTTGCGGGCGTGCTCACTCCGGAGCAAAAATTGAAGTCCTTAGTCCTCGATTTGTTGCAATTTTCTTTGGAAGAATATTTTGAGCGCCATGGCATGCAATTCTCGGAAGACAAGATCAGGCAAGTTGCTCTCTTAAGCATTCAAGGTGTTCTTTTGCGCCTCCGTGAAACCTCCCGTGAAAAGACCGACGCGGAAATTATTGAAACGCCGCTTGGCAGCCCTGAAAATGCTCCGGTGGAAGAGGAGACGCAGCCGGTGGAGCAAGAAAAGTAAATCGCGATTTTTTATGCGCGCGCTTTGCTTGCGTATTTTTGCACGTGCAAAGTTGGCGGGCCGGATTGTTCTTTGCACGTGCAAAGCTGGTAGGAATTCGCGGATTTTTGCACGTGCAAAGCCGCTGGGAAAGTTGTGGATTTTCGGCTGTTTTTTGCGGGCGACTTTTTGGCTTGCACAAGCGGTTTCCCGCGGTTGGTGATTGCAAAATAATTGACGCGGGCCGTCCAGTTAAAGTGGTGCGTTTTGCCTTGAATTTCCCAGTGATTTTGTTTATCATTCTTTTCCAAGTCCTTAACTCATAATACTATGGATAATCTTATGCAAATGCCGGATGGGGAGCTCCTCTCACTTTGCCGGCAGTACGGCAGAAATGCCCTTCTTTGGAGGAAGAAGTTTGAAGGGCTACTCCCAGAGGTCTTGAGACGTAGACTCTATGAGAAAGAGAATTGTTTAAGCGTTTATGAATTTGCTGCAAAGTTTGCAGGATTTTCTGAAGCACAGGTGAATACCGCACTAAGGGTTGAAAGGAAACTGCAAGGCAAACCAATTCTTCTTGATTCATTTCATAGTGGAGAGATAAGTGCCGGAAAGTTAGACAGGGCGGCAGATATAGCTACCACTGAAAATGAAAAAGAAATTGATAAGATGGCCAGAGTACTTCCGGCAAGGACTTTTGAAACCTATGTGAGGGATCAAAAGAGGGCGGCCACAAAAGAAGCGGAAAACTTACCAACACTATTTTCCGTTCCCACTTTGCACGTGCAAAGATTCAACTTGGCGGATGATGTAATTGAGGAACTCAACCGCCTTCAAGACATGAGAAAAGACATCAATGAACTCTTAAGAGAATTTTTAAAACAGAAAAACCAAGAAACCGAACAAAAGGAGCAAGAATTATCCGAGCGCGCCCGCGAAGAGACCCACCTCCCCTCACGGACCTACATCAACAAACCAACCCGCAATTTCCTCAGCGAAAAATACGGAAACAAGTGCGCCATTCATGGCTGCACTAAACCTGCCGAAGAAATCCACCACAAAATCCGCTTTGGACTTCAGGCAAACAATGACCCAGCGTACATGGTGCCGCTTTGCTCTGAGCATCACAAAATTGCACATGCAATTGACCTAAAAGTTGTGGGGCACTGGAAAAAATAGGACATAACACAAATCATTGTCTTGCTCCTGCCTGCGGTGTACAATCCACATGCTTTAGATATTTTAACTAAATCCATATGAAAAAAACAATAGTAGCCATGCTCTCACTCCTCAGTATTGCCGCGCTACTTCTTACTTCATGCGGAGGGCCGGATTTAACGGGAGTAGATCAGTCCACAATCAACCTGCACTCAAAAACGCCGGAATTGGTGCAAACATGGCAAACCATTGAAAAAGCCGCACAGGGCAAAGATTGTGCCACAATTCTTTCTTACATGAGAAAAAGCTTGAATTTAACCGAGCAAAGCTGTCCTGCCGCATACGACTATTTCAAAAACGCACCTGAAGTCGACTGGAATAAGACCGACTGGACCGCAGACGAGGGCAAAGCAAAAATTTATGAGCTTGATAAGGGGTCAATCACTTCTTTGATTTATGATGGTCGCGACGAAATCTGGAGAGTGGATACGGAATTCTGGGCCGAATAAAAACACTGAATAAAAAAGTTGTTCAGTAGGGGCGGATTTCAGCCAATTAATTCCTTTAACGCTGTAACAATGTGCTTTGTTGACATACCGGCTTTCTCATAAAGCGCGTCTGCTGTGCCGGAAAGTTGGTATTCGTAAACGCCAAGTTGCTTAAGTGGAACCTGTACGCCGGCCTCAAAAAGAGCTCCAATTACATACTTTCCAAGCCCGGTGCGCACGTTATGATCATGCACGGTCACCACGCGGCCCGTTTTGCGTGCGCTTGCTGTAATAGTCTCAGAGTCAAACGGCACAAAACTGCTCACACAAATTACTTCAATGTCTCCTTTGCCATCAGAGGCAATCTCTTCCGCGGCCTTAAGAGCGTAGGGGAGCATGGCACCGCTCGCCACCAAGGTGGCTCGCGTACCCACCCGCACAATGTCAGCTTTCCCGGGTTTGAATTCATAGTCGCCGGCAAAAAACGGCTCGCCCATTTTACTTAAGTCGGCGGTTCCATTCAAAATCACAGGCGTTTTTGACCTACCCATTCGCACATAAAAATTGCCGTAATGAGAAGCTACGTAACGGATCATTCTGTCACACTGATTGGGGTCTGCGGGTTCCAAGATTTGCGTGTGCATAAAGCCTTCAAAAGAACTTATGTCATCAATTGCTTGATGTGTTGGACCGTCCTCTCCAACGGAAAGTCCGCAGTGCGTGGCCACCATTTTCACATTGGTTTCATTGATGTCATTCACGCGCGCCTGATCTTTTGCGCGGCTGGTCATAAACGCCCCAAAAGTGGATGCAAAAGGCACAAATCCGTTGAGGGAAAGGCCTCCCGCGGTGCTTATCATGTGCTGCTCGGCAATCCCGCACTCAATGTGACGCTCCGGAAAATTCTTCTTAACGCCGTCCGTTTTCACGCTGTCAGCTAAGTCTGCGGTTAAAGCCAAAATGTTTTGATTGAGTCCTGCCAAATCCGTTAGCGCGGCTCCGTAAGCGCTTCTGCAGTCGGTCATGACATTGGCTTCGTAAGTTCGCGGACTGCCAACATTTACCTTGACGCTTTCAGGATCAAAAGATGCATCAATATTTATTTTTAACGACTTTAGCCCCTCGGCCAAAACTTTCTCTTCTTCCTCGCTCAATGTAGAGGCCTCTAGCGACTTTTCCGCATCCTCTTTTTTTGGCGGTTTGCCATGCCAGTCGGACTTAAGATTTTTCCCTGCAATTTCCATAAAATCGACTCCTTTCCCCATCACAGTATTCCCAATAATAACAGTCGGCCTGTCCTTGATCAGTGAGGCCGCCTCAATTGCGTTCCACATATCTGCAAAATCGTGTCCATCACACAAAATAGTGTTCCACCCGGCGGCCTTATAATGCCCCTCAATATTTGTTGGCATAATTTCTGAAAGCGCGTCAGAAAGTTGCACTTGATTATAATCTATAAACAAAGTCAAATTTTCCAGATGATGTCCAACGGCAAAATTCATCATTTCATAAACCTGTCCTTCTTGTTGTTCACCGTCGCCCATAAGCACAAACACGCGTCTATCTGCGCCACCGGAAAGTTTCTCCGCAATCGCATACCCGCATCCCACGCTTCCACCTGTTCCAAGAGGGCCGGTGCCGTAAAAGATTCCGGGGACTTTTCTGTTTATGTGGCCTTCAAAAATATCGTCCGGCTTACGAAAATGTTCGATTGCGCGCTCCTTATCAAAAACCCCGAGCTCCCCAAGTACACTGTAAACGGCGGGGGAGATGTGTCCGTGTGAAACAATAACGGGCTCGTTCGTTTCACAGAGTCGCCCCAAATAAAGCGTCACCAAATAGTCCAAACTTGAAAGCGAACCGCCGGGATGTCCACTCTGCGCCCCTGAAACCATTTTCAAAATAGACCTTCTGCAAGATTTTGCGAACACCTGCATAAAGTCGATCTGTTTTTGAGAGAGTTTCATGATAGTAGTTCTCTGGTGATTTTTTTGCCGAACGCAACTGCGGGTTGGTCGAACGCATTAATCTTATAATATTCGCCCAAAAACGCAATGCTACATTCAAAAAACATGATCAGTTTGCCAACTTCACGCGCGGAAATCTCAGGAAGGCGGATTGTTATGGACGGTTTTTTGTACTCATAAAGTGCCCTTTCAGTCCCACGTTTTTCAGTATTCATAAGATCATGAAAACTCAAGCGTGAAAGATAGTGAAATTCAGGATTGTCTATCCGTGGAAGTACGGGACCCTCCTCCTTCTCAACCTCAATAAAACACACCAATTTGTCTTTTGGCCCTTCGTTGAAAAGTTGCAAAAGCGAATGCTGATCCGTAACTCCCAGCGCTTTCATTGGCGTAAGTCCTTTGCCCTCCTTGCCAATACTTTCTGCAAGCAGTTGCCTGTACCATTCGCCGAGCGCGGAAAGCCGCGAAGAATAACTCCAAAGCGCGGTTATGTGCACCCCATGATGCCACTCCATAAGATACTGGATTGCCGCCATTTGAAAGGGAAGGTTCTCTGCAAAAGTCGGCGCGGTAAAGGCGTCACTCATCTCTTCCGCACCCTTCAAAATTTCTTCAATGTCTATTCCAAGGAGCGCGGCGGGAAAAAGTCCCACAGGAGTCAAAACGGAAAATCGACCGCCCACATTGCGCGGAATATCTAACATTGGAATCCCAAATTCTTCTCCAATCGCTCGCAATTCGCCTTCTTCGGAGTCCGTTATGAATACAAAATTTTCCTTGGAAACCTTGTCTTTGAAGTAAAAATATTGTGCCATTGTTTCCGCGGTTGAACCGGATTTTGAGATCACAATGAAAAGCGTTTTATCAAGATCGACTATTTTCTCAATCTCGGAAACAGTGTCCAGATTATCCATCACAAACATCCGTGGCGAGCCAATATGATTCCAGTAAACGCCTTTGAGCGCGTCCCTTAAACATGTAACTCCAAGCGCGCTTCCGCCAATTCCGAGTACAACAATATCACTAAAGCGCCCCTTAAACTTTTCCGCCACTTTTTTAACCTGCAAAACTTGTGCCTTGAGCTTTGGCAAATTCAAAAACCCTTGTTCACGAGCAAAAAAGTTGTTCAGCATTGGCTCAATATGGCTTTCTTCAGCGGAAAGTCGACTCAAATGAAGCCCATCAGAATCGAGCGCAATCAGAGAATCAAGTATAAGTTCCATTGGCGCGTGGAATAAATAACGACTAAAAATCGCTCGAAGCATAGCATTCATCTCAAAAATTTGCTATAATAAATAAGATAAATCCACCTAAAAACACAAAAAATGCCCGCAAAAGAATTCCATATTGAAAGCGAACTCCAGAAACATCACTTCAGAGTGGCCATTTTTGGTTCCGCTCGCGTGAAGCCTGAAGACCCTCTTTATCAGGGTGTTTACAGTCTTGCCAAAGAGATTGGAGCTATGGGTGCGGATGTGGTTACGGGCGGTGGTCCGGGCTTTATGGAAGCCGCAAGCTTGGGCCATACCGCGGGAGACGTCAAGAACCGCGCACACTCGATTGGAATTAATATTTCTCTCCCATTTGAGCAGAAGCCAAATGCAGGACTCGAATACGTGGATACTCACCAACTTTTTTCAAGCAGGCTTGATGAATTTATGTTGCTTTCCCACGTTGCAATTATAATGCCGGGTGGTGTAGGCACTTGTTTGGAATTTTTCTACGCTTGGCAGCTTTTACAGGTTAAACATATTTGTTATTTGCCACTTATTCTAGTAGGAAAAGAGTGGCGCAAACTTATTGAATGGGTAATAGATAACCCCTTGAAGGATCATTATCTGGACGCTCATGATCTGCACCCCATTGTTCTTGTTGACGACTGGCACCAAGCTTTGCGCGTAATTGAACAGGCCAAAAAGCATTTCGACCTCGGCCTGGACCCTTCCTGTCACAACTGGCAACAGTACGGCAAAAAAATGAAAAAACTCGCAAATATTATTGAGAGGTTGGAAGAGAATAAAGCGGAAAATTAGCCCTTGCCAATCTCTATTTCTCCTGTAGACTCGGCAAGTCGTCTTAAAATGGACTTTAATTAGACAACTAAAATGGATATTCGCAACATTGCCATAATCGCACATGTGGATCATGGGAAAACTACTCTTGTGGACTCGCTACTCAAGGCAGGTGGGGCGTTTACCGAGCACGAGGAAATTGTGACCTGCGTGATGGACAGTTTCGACCAAGAAAAGGAGCGCGGAATCACAATCTACGCAAAAAATGCGGCGATTTTTTATAAAGATCCAGCCGGCGACCACAAAATTAACATTGTAGATACTCCCGGCCATGCCGACTTTGGCTCCGAGGTGGAGCGCGTACTCCGCACTGTTGACGCAACTCTACTTCTTGTAGACGCCTATGAAGGCCCAATGCCTCAGACAAAATTTGTGCTCCGTAAATCTCTCGAACTTGGCCTCAAAGTGCTCGTAATTATCAATAAAATAGACAAACCCACCGCTCAGCCGGACCGCGTTTTAAACGAGATTTTTGATCTGTTTGTTGCGCTCGGCGCCAATAATGATCAGCTCAATTTCCCGTATATTTACACAATTGCAAAGCAGGGAATAGCCATAAGGAACCTTGGCGACGAGCGCAAGGACATCATTCCGCTCCTTGATTTTATAGTCGAAAATATTAAACCAACCAGTGCGGACACGGAAAAACCTTTCAGGATGCAGCCGGCGACCCTGTCTTATGATAATTTTCTTGGCAGAATTGCGGTTGGCCGCGTGTTTGAAGGGAAAGTTGGATCCGGCAAAACCGTGACAATTATAAGCCACGAAGGTGTTCGCAGAACCGGAAAAATCTCAAAGGCTTTTACTTTTAAAGGTCTGAAACGCGTGGAAACGGATGAGGCTCTTGCCGGAGATATTGTTGCTTTAGCAGGTCTTCCGGATATTGACGTGGGTGAAACTATTGCATCTGATCAGGACGCGGAAGCGCTTCCTGCGCTCCGCATTGACCCCCCGTCGCTAGCCATGGAATTCCGCGTTAACGATTCTCCTTTTGCAGGCCGCGAAGGCAAGTATGTGACAAGCCGTCATATCCGTGAAAGGCTTGAAAAAGAGGTTGAAACCAATGTTGGGCTCAAGATCAAAGACATCCCAAATTCGGACGCAATTACGGTTTTTGCTCGCGGAGAAATGCAGCTTGCGGTCTTGATTGAGACCATGCGCCGCGAGGGTTATGAACTTCAAGTTTCTCAGCCAAAAGTGCTTATGCATGAGGAAAATGGTAAGGAACTTGAACCGATTGAATACGCGGTCATTAATGTGCCTGACGAGATGAAGGGGAAAATCATTGAGATGATGGGCTCGCGCAGGGGCGAACTTAAAAATATGAAATCTGAAAACGGTCATACCACTATGGAATTTGAGGTTCCAACACGCGGACTTCTTGGATTCCGGTCAACTTTTATGGTGCAAACCAGCGGGGAAGGCACACTTTATCATTCTTTCGACCATTTTGCGCCTCACCGCGGCACAATTGAAAAGAGGCAAGTGGGCTCAATGATTGCAGACTCAGCCGGCGTCTCAATGGCATATTCAATCTGGAAACTCCAAGAGCGCGGGCCGTTCTTCATAGGCGCACAAACCGAGGTTTATGAGGGCATGATTTTGGGCGAGCACAACGCCGGCAAAGACATCAATATCAACGTGACCAAGAACAAAAAGCTTACAAACATGCGCGCTTCAGGTTCGGACGAGGCTCTCACGCTGGTTCCGCTTATTCCAATGACTCTTGATAAAGCCATTGAATACATCAAGGACGACGAATACGTTGAAATCACTCCAAAAAACATCCGTCTCCGCAAAAAATACCTCACGGACAACGAACGCCGCATTCACGCAAGAAAGGCGGAATAGGACGACTGGAGCCAATCCTCGTGCTCGGGCACGCCGCTACTTTGCAATGCGCTCATCCTCTTCCGCTCCAAGCAGGATTTTTAACTGAAATATGGTGTCCGCTTTAAGTTTTTCTCTTGCCCAAGATTTTTGCTTCTCGGAAAGAAGCTCCCCAAGACCATCTAAAATCATTTTGTCATCCATTTTCTCAAGTGCAGAGATGCAGAGCTTTAAAAATTTCTTAAACGGCATTTTCATTCTTTCTTCAATCATTTTGTCATTAATGGGCCAAAACTTATTTAGGAAAAACCATACATCAAAAATATCACGATTACTCCTGCCAAGACGGGCATACATGGCTATTAATTTATTGGCCGTCATATCCTCTTTCTCCATTACAAGCGCCGAAATTCCCATGTACGATTTTAACCCGTATTTCGAATGAAAATCACGACGATTAATCTCAACTTTTACATTTTGAGAACTGGGATCTTTCCCTTCATAGGACAAAAGATAGAAAAGATTAAAACGCTTTTTGTATACATCTTTAAGCTCGCCGTAATTTTCCATGATTTTTTTTACTTTTTCAAAGACAAAATCTTCCTTTGTTGGATCAAGTAAGTCAAAATCCAGATCGACTGAAAACCTTTCGAGTCCGTAGAAAAGATAGGCGGCTGTTCCTCCCTTAAAGCCAAGTAGAGGTCCAAGGGAAGTATCCTCAACAATATCTTTTAAAATCTTGAGCATTATTTCCCTGTGTTTTTCTTGATAAAGAGGCATAGCGTTTAATGGTAAGTGTCATTTATAACTGCATCATGAAACACATTTATTCTTTCTGCCACACGTTTTGCACGTTTGCCCGTACCGTAAATGGGCAATAATTCATATACTTTTTCCCATTTTATAGAGTTGAGATTGTCAAAATGGAAATCTCCCAAAAGGTAAAGCACATCGAGTATGGCTCTTTCAGGGGAGGCAATTGAATAATTTCCTTTGTTTTCTATGCCGGCATTGTTATCAAGTAACGATCTTTTAAATGCTTTAAACTCATAGACTTGAGAATCACATTTAATCTCGGTAGACTTATATGATGCCAAAAAAATACGCTCGTAATATTGAAAATTTATTCCTTCTTTAAGCAGAACCGTTTCAAAACTTATGTATGAGGGTTTAAGTATTTTAACAGCCATCTCGAATCTGTCATAATCTTTATCTATTGCATATATCCCACGGCGCAGATGATAGAGTTGTCCATTTTTGACGTAATAACTTATCCTTGAACGTGCCGTCTTGGCATCGATCCCACCCCAAAGAAGCATCAAGTCCTTGAAGGAAAAAACAGTTTTGTTGAGCCTTAAAATCTTATTCAGAAATCCTCTTCTCATATAATTTTAGTCTAAAGGTAAGAATAATTCTTACATATAGACTAATTATAGCGTCTTAGCTTTATTTTTGCAAGGGGGAAATTATACATTTACAAAAAGACCCACATCTTACGACTGGAAGTTAGGTTTATCCTAATGTACAGTCCAAAAACTGTAAATCTGGGGTGACACTTTATCATTTGTTCGAAAGGCCTTAATGCGCCCCGCTAGAGCAAGTTCACTAAGTGCATGAAGTTCACAATCCGCATGACGCGCAGATTAAAGTTTGTTATAATGCATACGCTTTTCAATCAAATTATGCCAATCAAAGATATCTTAAACGCATTCCGAAAATACCAAAAAACTCATTCAAAAAGAAAGTCTTACATGAGCTCTTTTGAGGAAAAAATGATTTATAGGACAACAAAAACCGAAAACAGTGAGACCACTCCTCTCTTAGTGAGACAGGTACTCCGTAAATACAAGTCCGCATGAAAAAGCGCAAAGGAGAAACAAGTTATAAGGAAACTGCGTTTGGTATTATCCCAAGATCAAAACTTGTTCCACTGGAAATTGAAGGTGTAAAAAGGGCTTGGGATTTTATTTTGCAATCTCAAACTGAGGGCAAAATTTCACTCACAGTACCTTTTCTACAAGAAGTACACAAAATTGGTTTTGCTTGGATTTTCCCTGATGTTTGCGGGAAGTTTAGGACTTTCGAGGTCACGGTTTCAAAACATAAACCGCCACGATTTTTTCAGGTTCCACAAATGATGGAAGATTTTACCGAGGATCTGAAGACCAGAATTCAACATTTGCCCAAATTTGAAGAAGAAAAATTTTTGAAAGAGCTTGTGAGCCTTTTGGCTTGGGCACATCATCGATTTCTATGGATTCATCCTTTCTTCGACTACAATGGACGAATTGGCAGGCTCCTCATCAGTATGATTTTGATGAATCTCAATTTACCTCCGGCAGAGCTCCATGTGGAAACAAAAACCGGTCGTACAAAATATGTTGATGCTCTCGCCAAAGCTGATGTTGGCGACTTTGTCCCCCTTGAAAAAATCATCCACTTGGCTCTTGAAGAAGCGGCTAAGCAAGTTCACTAAGTGCATGAAGTTCATTTTGGCTTGTGGATGCGGTTTTTGCCGAGTACAAAATACAAAATTTTTGACAAAATTTACGGGGGGGGTATACTAAAATTGTATTTATTTTATAATATAATAAATTTCAGATATGTCTACTCCTGATAAAGACGATATGCAAACAAGTTCTCAAGATAATGTGGATCACGCTTCTTCACCTGTAACAGAAACAGCAGGATCAGATGATACAAAAGGATTTGAAGAAAGGATAGCTGGAATGTCGGGTGATAGTAAAGACGCTATTGCAGATGTTCGCGCCCCAATTGTTGCAAGAGTTTTGCCAGATTTTGAAAAAGATACACCGGATGACGATTGGCTAAAAGGAATATCTCACGAATGTATTCAAGCCATGCAGTCTTTAGTTGCTCAATTAAGAGATCGTGGTGTAGAGGTTCAGGCCTCTCAGCACTCGTGGGGAGCCATTCAGGTTGGTGATAGGATGTTGCATCTTAGGCGAGGACTACGTGTTTCAGATGGAACAAAGGATGATGTTTTCGGTAACACTATGATTGATGTTTTAGAAGGTGGTGACACGGGAGCAAACATTTTAGATTACGCAAATCCACGTATTTTTTTGCCCACAGAAGTCTCACTAGCATTAGGTTTTCTTTTAGGTGATGATAAGCATACAGAGATGTATCAATATAGAAGATGATGTGTATATTTTTTGATAGCATCCTAAAGTTTGTGACAGGGGACAGATGTTTTATTTAGTGAAATTCACCAAGTCTATGAAGTTCACTTTTGGGTTGCAGAAAAAATTAGTCATAACCTCAAAAAGTCCGAGCCATAATTCAGTAGCACTAAATTCTAACCTCGTAAAACTTATGGGGTGAGTGATGGGTTTCGAACCCACGACCTCCAGGGCCACAACCTGGCGCTCTAACCAACTGAGCTACACCCACCGTAACCTGCCGCCCCAATAAGGAGCGCGCCTATTCTATGATTTTCTTCTTTAAAGAGCAAACCCAAAATGCTAAACTCAGACTAAACTTGTGCGCGCGCACAAGTATCAGCCTGTCAGCGCACAATATAACCCTCACAAAACGCCTATGAAATCCATTCGCCGCCTCTATGCATGGCTAACCGCCTACAACCTTATTGCAGTCGGGCTGTCCGCATTTCTTCTTTACTTGCATTTCAAACCTGATTTGACCGGCTTCTGCAATCTTGCAGACACGCTCAATTGTGACGTAGTAAACAAAAGCATTTACTCTGAAATTTTTGGCGTTCCTGTGGCGCTTCTGGGCCTCTTTGCCTACATCATAATTACAATTTTTGCCATTCGCGGCCTCTACAAAGATCAGAGCAAACTTCTGCCATATATGACCGCTTTTGTCTCCGCCGGCTTCCTTTTTGCGCTTTACTTAACAGGGGTGGAGACCTTCATCCTAAAAACATATTGCATTTTTTGTGTTTTCCAGCAGATAATAATTTTTGTCGACTTGTGCCTTTTGTTATATTCACGCAAGTTAAGCCGGGCGACTAAATAAATTCCACTAAATAAATTCTAACAAGCAAATATGTCAAAAAAACTTCCAAAAAGGCTTTTCATTCTCGCATTCGCAGCCCTATTTTTGCTTTCTTGCGGTACCCGTGACACCACTTACGACTATCTTGCCAAGTGCATGACACGCTCAGGCGTAAAATTTTACGGTTCATATAATTGCCATAATTGCACAAATCAGAAAAAAATGTTTGGCGATTCCGCGGAGTACTTGCCTTACATTGAGTGTAATCCAAATGCAAAAGATAATGAGGCTTCCCTCTGTGATGAGGCTGGAGTCACCAGTATCCCGGACTGGAGATTCCCTGACGGCACCAAAAAAATTGGCACTCAAAAACTCGAAGACCTAAGCACTTGGAGCTCCTGCCCAATTGATGGCGAAGAGAGCGTGATGTATGAAGGGAAATAAGACCCACTAAAAATACGGAACTCCGTGAGGAAGTGGAGAAGGAATCCACCCATCATGAGCTTCACCTGTTATGTCTGTGATTTTGTTGAAAATATCGTCAACATACTTGCTCAAATCACGCTGGTAGGCTGAATTTGTAGCAGGATCAATAGTTAAACCAAAATCCATTGGGAAATATACGTCAATCACCTTGCGCTCAATGGTGTCTCCGTGATCTTTTGGCTCAATGCCGTGTTGTATCAGAGGTTCAAAAACACTCCATCTCTCAGCTGCAACAAATTCTCCAAAATCATGTGCATCCTCTTTGATGTCCTTAGGCGATTTACCTGCAGCCTTATCTCTGGCCAACAAATCACTTAGGCGCCTTGCAACATTATTTCTTTGAATTTTTGGCCATTCATGATCACGTTTCCATGAAGAGCCACAGTCAACATCTTTTTCGTACCAAGCCCAGAAATTCTTCTGAATTGATTCACAGTACATGTCAAGATCTTCACTCGGATTGGCAGGATCCATATCCGGAGTCTGTGGTGCTGCACGCTTAAGCTTAAAAAATTTGTCATAATTCTCAATGCTTTCACTGAACGGTCTGAAACTGTCATTGAATTGCCCACCGCTAACGGAAGAAATGTCATCGCTATACAGTCTGTCCACAGAAAAATCTTTATTCGTTCCAAATTGCTTGTACACATTCCAGATGAAATAGTCGGCATAGTCCTTGGCCGTACCCTCGGCAGGGTCCATTAAAGTTTTATCATCAACTCTGATGTTTTTGTACCAAAGTTGCATAACTTGAACCATATTTTCCGGCGCCGGCAAAAACGCATATTTCTCCCACTTGAGATTGCGAGTGAGATACTCTGCAACAAGTTTCGTAGCCTCCTCCCATTTGGGGAAGTTGGCTGTATCGACTCTAATAGGATCCAGCATCATATCTTGAACGGCCTCCACATCATCCTTGCCCCAAACTCCTGCGGCTTCGGTGCGCGCCTTGTCAAGCACTTTATCAGCCTCTATCTTCAAAGTCGCATTCGTTGGCCATTTCCCTTCCGTTGCCCGGTCCGTCCAAAGTGGCACACATCTAGTTCTAAGTTCAGCCACATATTGTTCGACTTTTTCTTGGGCAAGAGTTTTTTTAACGGAACTTGCTGTAGCTACATTCCAAGGAGCAAGAAATGCGGCCTTGTACCAAGCTTTATCCGTTGTTGGATCCCTATATGAGAACGCCTTAAGGAGACCCTCAAGACGGTATTGTTCATTTTGTAAAGCATTCATAAATTCCTTACCTCCATCATCTGCAAATTCATAAGTGGGTTTGTCAGGACCTTTAGTAATTGGAGCGGTAGAGTATCCTTTAATGGCCTTAAGTTTAGTATCAAAGAATGTTTTCTCTCGGTTTTCAAAGTCTTGTGCGGATAGGGAAGGTAGAGGTATGGCTGGAGGCACCACTCCACCTCTAAATACTTCCTTTACATAGTCATCTTTAATATCTTTTAACATTTCACGAATGGCATCTACCACCTGTTGTTCTTGCCTGTTGCGGACTCTGATTTGAGTGGAATCTTCAGCAAACCACTTGTAGATATCCACAAAAAAGTCGCCTGTTTTACCAATCCAAGAGCCGAATTCAGGTGTAATCTTCTCAATTTCTCTGCGCACATCTTCGCTCTCGATGAATTCCTTAACTTTGGCATCCGCCTGCGCCTTCCAAAGCGCAGTAAGTTCGGGGGTCTCGGCAAGACTAACAACTTTTGTAAGTTCATCATTCGAATATTCGAGCTTAGCCGTACTAAGGCTACCCCGTCCATAAGAGATTGTAACGACTGTCCTTTCAGGAGTCCCAGGAGTCCCAGCAACTGCCTCAAATTCTTTAACATCCGTGACTTCATAATCCGTTCCAAGTGAGCCGAATAGAAGATGCCCTGTAGTTTCTTTAACAAGATTCTTGATTGTAGCTTGTTTGTCATATGCCTCTTGAAGTTGTTTCAAAGTTTTATAAGGAGTTTCTGTTGCATCAGGTTCAAAGTCTTTAAATGTATCCAGTCCCAAATAAACGCCTTTTGAGTCTGCATAAACAACAACAGGCATAGGTTCTGGTTTGTAACCGGGCAGTCCTTTGTGTCCTGCACTGTCAAGAGGGGGGACTAACTTATAAAAGCCCCCTTCCTCAACGTATAAGAGCCCTTTGTCTTCAAAATTGTTAGGCGTATTAGAGTCACTATCATTGAAAGTCTTAAACTTTTCTACCATTTTGTCTTCACTTTTCTCTGCTAACATTGTAAGGGTAATGCTTAAAGTGTCCCTTGATGAATCTCCCGGGAGGACAATAGGAGTAACGTTACTGTTAAGACAGTCTTTAAATTCATGTTCACCCCTCTCGTTATAATAGTATTTGAACGGATAACCTTTAACTCTATAAACTTCCGGCTCGCCTGTTGAGCGTAAAACGCTTCTGAATGATGGGAATTGTTCCGCAAGACCTGCCAAATGGGTATCCGTAATTCTGTTTTCATTTCTTGCTTTTACAGCTTCCTTGCCTTTTTGAGCAGCTTTGGTATCAATCAAAAGTTTTAACTCAATGAGAAGTGCACCAAAAGAACGTCCAGGGAAGCATCTCTCAACATACTTGGCTCCCTCCAAAGCAATGTCATCATGACTCATCCCTGCAGAAGGTGGGGCTCCGTCCTCTGCAAGTGCTATTTTCCCGCATTCATAAAAGCCCCAATCACATGCCATATAAAGATCATCACCTTCCAGTTGATTCATAGCCTTAACTCCAACCTGTCCGGTAAATTTACTTTTATCGATTTTCTTCCCATTGGGAACGGAAAGCTCAAAAGCTTCAGCCACCGTTACTGCGGGAACAGGAATTATGGTTAAAAGATCATCAACGGCATCATTATTTAATTTTTCTTCCTTAAAGGAAGCTCTAATTTTTTCAAGAATTTCCGGAGTAATAAGTACATCCGGACGAGTACCAAACAACTTTTCAAATCCGTCCGAGAGTCCAAGTCCGCTTCGCAAAGCTCCTTTTGAAACTAAGTCGGCACCAAAAGCAACTCCTGTTATACCCAAGAACCAAGGTAGTGCCTTACTTAGAAATCCTCTTTTCCCGTCATCACTTTTTTTATCACCCTTCCACATAGTCCATCCAATAGCAGCTAAAATACAAATACCGGCTGTCCAAGATTGCCCCGGATGGCTTTTCACTTCTTCAAGAACTGAACTCAATTTCCCTTTTGCATATCCGTCAATAGTTGAATTGGTAACTTGATCGGAAGCCATATAAAGCTCTTTCAAATCATTATAAGTCCCTGCCAATGTAGCTTTAAATGCAACAAGCGTTCTCAAGGTCTCTTGATATTTAGGAGAGACAGGATCGGATAAATTATTAATCAAGGCATCAGCTGTTTCCTTTGGGTATACGGCACGGATAGCATCTTCTCTTCTGTTCCCACTTATTAAATCATCCAAGTTGAATGGACGTGGTGCTCTCAAAAGATTGTCTGCTGCCATTACAAGACTTCCCTCGGCATCCTTTGCAACTCCAGCTCCCTTAACACTGGTAGATAAAGAAATTAAGCCTTTGTCTGTTCCCGCGTTGATAGCTGCCTCTTTTTCTTTACGCGTTTCCACCAAATGTTTTTCAAGATAACGTTCTGCAAGCATGTGCTCAAAATTCGTTTCTTGAGCACTATTCCAAAGAGGCAATTTATTCTCTTTTGCCCAGTCCTTGGCAAGCTCATCTATTGCTGTCTTCTTTTGAGTTACCTCAGCCTGGAGACCTTCTACATTAAAGTCTGGTGAAGAAGCTTTAATGTCACGGATCCTTTGCTCCAAATCCATCTTTCGGCAATACAAAACATAACCTGTTTCTTCAATCCCACCACGGGTTTCTTTACGTTCGGATATGCCTCCGTTTTTTGCCATACGTGAATTTTAAATCCTATAAGTATACCAAAAGTGAGAAAGAATTGCAATAGAGGCCCTCCTCAAGTATTCTTGGCGCACTTTATTTGTTCAATTTAGCAAAATGAATATACAACTCACTCGCCTTGAAAAGTCGGAAATAAAGCTCTTAGTTGAGCTTACCCAAGAAGAAATGGTCCCTTATGAAAAACAGGCCGCCACAGAGCTTCAGGACAAGGTCACGGTTGAAGGTTTCAGAAAGGGCCACGTGCCTTTTGAAATCTTAAAGCAGCATGTTGGCGACCAAGCCTTCTTGGGCCAAGTTCTGGACATTGCCATATCTGATTCTTACACAAAGGCTGTCAAAGAGAAGGGACTCCACCCAATCGACTATCCGCGCGTGAACGTGCTCGCGCACATGCCTCTAAAATACGAGGCCGTTTTGCCGGTTGTGCCTGAGGTTTCTTTCAAAAAAGAGCCGGCAACCGTCACGGTGAAACGTAAAAAACCGGAAGTTACAGAGGAGGAGGTCAAAGAAGTAGTCAAAAATCTGCTTGAGAGGTTCAAAAAGTGGAAAGAAGTTTCCGGAGCGGTCAAAATGGATCACAAAGTTGAGATCGACTTTGACGGATTCGACGAAGGTGGCGCGCCGGTTGAAGGTACTTCCAGCAAAAATCATCCGCTTGTGCTCGGCTCAAAGACCTTGATCCCGGGATTTGAGGAGGAAATTGTGGGCATGAAAAAAGGAGAGGAGAAGGATTTTGACATCACTTTTCCGGAGGACTATCACAAAAAGTCGTTCCAAGGCAAAAAGATGAAATTTCACGTGAAATTGAACCTTGTGGAAGAGTCTGAAGACCGCAAAGCTGACGACGAACTGGCTCGCGATGTCACAGGAGACAAAGAAAAGACTTTTGCGGATTTGGACAAGGAAATTCGCACGGAATTACTCCACCAAAAAGAACACGACGAAACCACTCGCCTTGAGAATGAGTTTTTGAAGGAACTTTTGGCGCTTACGGAGGCTGAAATTCCCGAGTCGTTAATAGAAAAAGAGATCGACTTTATGGTTGAGAGGCTTAAAAAAGACCTCCAGCGCAGTGGTAAAACTTGGGAGGCCTACTTGGAAGAGCTTAAGAAGGAGGGCAAGGACGAGGGTAAAGGTGAGGAGCACATTCGCAAGGAGTTGCATAAACCTGCAAACGAGCAACTTTTGATGCGTCTTGGTCTTGAAAAACTTTATGAAACGGAAAATCCCGAGGTTTCCGAGGCTGATGTCACCGCGGAAATTGAGCACGTCCTTTCTCACTATCCTGTTTACCTCAGAGAAAACGCGGCCAAAAATTACGCTGAGGGCTCAGACGGCAGGGAATACCTGAAAAGCGGTCTAAGGCTCAAAAAGATAGTCGAGGCACATACAAAGTAGGAGAGGAGTGCGTTTTCTGCGCGCGCAGAGAGCAATGATGACACGGCGAGCGATGCCTCTTTCTGCGCGCGCAGAAAAGGCGGGAAATTGTGGCCGTGCAGTTGTTTTTGTGCGGATTTTCAAAGGGTGACTTTTGGGCTTACTTAAGCCGTTTTCCGCGGTTGGCGATTCCGCAATAATTGCCCTGCACCGTCCAGCAAAAACCGCCTATTTTGCCTTGAATTTTCCAGTGATTTCATCTATCATTCTTCTACAATTCCTCACCAAATAATACTATGGATAATCTATCTCAAATCCCGGACAATGAACTCCTCTCCCTTTGCCGGCAGTACGGCGGAAATGCCCTCCTCTGGCGAAGAAAATTTGAAAGCTTACTCCCAGAGGTCTTTAGAAGAAGGCTCTATGGAAAAGAAAACTGCTCAAATATTTATGAATTTGCTGCAAAGTTTGCAGGACTCTCAGAAGCACAAGTAAATACGGCACTTCATATTGAAAAGAGACTGCAAGGAAAACCAATACTTCTTGATTTATTCCATAAGGCTGAGGTAAGTACAAACAAACTGGTAAGAGTACTAACCGTTGCAACAGAGGCTAACCAAGAAAATCTTGCTCAAAAACTTAAAATTTTTTCTCAAAAGACTATGGAGATATATGTAAGGGATTTGAAGAGAGAACAAAATGAAGCAAAAGAACTTGAGAGAAAAAACTCTCCAAACCTTTTTCTAGGCACAAACCTTCTGCGCGCGCAGAAGAAACTTGATTTTATTCTTTCAGATGAGGTCACAGATAAGCTCAATCTTATTCATGCGCAGGGGAAGGACATCAACAAACTCTTGAAAGAATTTCTTAATCAAAAAGATCAAGAAACCGAGCAAAAAGAACAGGAACTTTCCGAGAGCGCCCGCGAAGAGATGCATCTCCCTTCGCGGAATTACTACAAAAAAGCTATCCGTGATTTTCTTCATGAAAAATATGGTACCAAGTGCGCCGTGAGCGGCTGCACTAAACCTGCCGAAGAAATCCACCACCGCATTGCACATGCAATTGACTTGAAAGTGGCTCGGCACTGGAAAAAGTGAGATGCGGACAGAGACAAGTCGACAAAAACAAAGTGCCTGACAGAAAGCCGCCTGCTGCTCACTATTTCGCTTGCTTTTTGAATTAAAAAATTATACAGTTGCCCCCAGCTTGTATAAAATATGTGTACATGCTTAGTCATCTATTCACATCTCAGACTCGCGTAAAGCTTTTAGAAACTTTCTTGCTCAATCCTGAAGGTGAATACTTTGTGCGCGAATTAACGCGTAAGCTTTCCGAGCAAATAAACTCAATTAGGCGCGAGCTTGATAACCTTAAAAAACTCGGTCTTCTTAAGTGCCACACTAAAAATCGCAAAAAATACTATGCGGTAAATAAGAATTTTGTTCTTTTTAATGATCTGAGAAACATAATCCTCAAGGCTCAAAATTCCACGGATAGCCTTGTTAAGAGTATACAAAAAGTCGGACAAGTCGACTTTCTCCTGATCTCCGGCGTGTTTTTGCAAAAAGATGCGCCTGTGGATTTGCTTGTGGTTGGAAATATAGACAAAGAAAATTTGTCGAAATACTTGGACACTCTTGAGACAAAAGATCCAATCAGGTTCAGTCTCCTTAAGAAAGACGACTTCCTTTACAGAATAAAATGTGCCGACCGCTTCATTGTTGGCTTAATTGAGGACACGGCGAATCTTGTGGGAGTGGATAAAATCGGCTTGCAAATAGATTAAAGCATGCTTATAGTGCGTGGGCTACGATTTAACGAATAGAATTTCATATGTCTCAAGCAATACTTTCACACGTTTCAAACTCGGTTATCACAAAGGAAATGCCGGTAATTCGTCCGGGTATGGTGGTAAAAGTTTACCAAAAAATTGTTGAAGGAGAAAAAGAGCGCGTACAGATTTTTGAAGGACTTGTGATTTCCATGAATGCGGGAAATGCAAAGGCTGACAAAACTTTGACGGTTCGCAAGGTTGTTGAAGGAGTTGGAGTGGAAAAAATCTTCCCAATTTACAGCAAAATGGTTGAAAAAATAGAGGTTGTGAAGCAGGGTAAGGTTCGCAGAGCAAAACTTTACTACATGCGTGATCTTGAAGGTAAGTCGACTCGTCTTCAGGAGGATGCAGACGTTGCCGAGGAATTGAGAGAGGCAGCCACAAATGAGAAGAAAAGAAAAAACGACGAAAAAGCAAAAGAGCTTGCCGCCGCCGCTGAGGCTAAAGAAGCCGCAGCCGCCGAGGCCGCAGCTACCGAGGCCGCAACAGTAGAACCCGCCGCTGAACCGGCTGCCACAGAACCTGTTGCAGAAGAGAGTAAATAATCTCGGCAGTTACGCCACATGCGAGTAAATAACATTCTCATAGTCGGAAATTATGGTGCCGGCAATCTTGGTGACGACTCTATTTTGGGTGGTATTTTGGAAGACCTGAAAGCAATTGGATTTGCTGGCAAAATCTCTGTTACTTTTGGCGGAGTTCATTCGAGTACGGATATTTACAAAGGCCTGAATAAGGTTCCTTTCGTACCTGCGGGTCTGAGAAGCCGGTTTGGAAGGGGAGGGGCAACGCGGCGGGACGAAGCAATGCGCGCCATCCGCGATGCCGACTTAATAATTTTGGGTGGTGGAGGACTTTTTACAGATGAAGAAAGTTTTTTTGCTCCACTAATTTGGTACAAGCAAGCCTCGGCGTTTGTGCGCGCGCACAAACCGTACATCTGTTACGGCCAAAGCGTGGGGGCACTAAAATCTTGGTGGAACAGGTATCTCACAAAGCTGGTTTTTTCTCGCGCTTTGGCCGTGCATGTCCGTGATCATGAGTCTGCAAAATTGTTGGAAAAACTGGGAATAGAAGGTAAAAAGGTAACGGTGGGCATTGATCCTGCAATCTCATATTTTAAAGAAATTTCCAAGGAAATTTCAGAAGAAAATGCACGCGCTTGCCCCGCCTTGGCGGTGGCAGAAGCGGGAAAAGGAGTAGGGGAAAAAGCAGCAAAAAAGTCTGACATACTCTTGCTCTCTTTGCGCCTCTGGCCAAAATTTTCGGAAAAGGAGTGGAATTTGCACGTGCAAACGGCAAAAAATATTGCGGAAGAACAAAATTTGAAGCCGGTACTACTCGGGATGGATACAAAAAATGAAAAGGAAATTTCACTTTTGCGGGACGTGGCGCGTAAAAATGATTTTGAGGTTTTTGAACCTGTTTCTGCCCGCAGTGCCTATGAAGGAATAGCTAAAGCAAAAATGCTAATTGGAATGCGCTTGCATTCAATAATCATGGCCACCTGCGCGGGAACATCCTATGTGGCAATCCCATACAGTCCAAAAGTGGAAGGATTCTTGAAAAACCACAATACTGCTACACTTCAAAACCAAGCTTTCTTAAGACGGGTATTTGAGACTCTGTAATTTTGTGTCCTTGGGTTTTGTTGTATTCAACACATGCGGCTCCCAAGATGGCCCCGACTTGCACTGAATTCTCAAGCGGGAGGCCTTTTTTAATGCCTGCAAGGACACCTGCGCGGAAAGCGTCGCCGGCACCTGTTGGATCAACAAGCTGAGCGGGCACTGCCGGAAGAAATTTTCCCACACTTTTCTCATACCAATTAACTCCTTTGTCTCCATGTGTTACAAAAACAAGAGGGACACGTGCAAATAATTCCTTCTGTGGAATGTCACAAATATCAAGGAGTAAATTAAATTCATAGTCGTTCACAAAAAGTGCTTCTGAAAGTTCAAGCATTTGTAGAATTTCTTTTGGCGTAAAAGTATGGATAAGTTGTCCCGGATCAAAAAAGACCCTCATACCTCGCTCGGCACCCTGTTTAACAGCTGAGAACATTCTGTCCCTGTTTTCCGGTCCAACAAGGAGAATGTCACCGGCTTTGGCAGTTTGCGGTAGAATAAAGTCGGGCGCATCCGAACCTATGACTCCGGGGGCAAATTGTGTTATTTGGTTCTCTGAGAGATCAGTTGCAATCATGGCATGAGCCGTACTCCCACCAGGCACAACTTTTAAGTTTTTTATGTCCATACCGGAGCTTTTAAGCGCCTCACTGTAAAAATGTCCGTCTTGACCAAGTAAAGAACAAAGTACCGCCGGAGTGTGCAAAAGTCCGAGCGAATATGCCACATTTCCCATACAACCGCCAAAAAATCTCATAGTATCTTCAACTACAAAAGAAACACTCAAATTCTCAAGACGATCTTCTTTAAAGAGCTCAACAAAACGTCCGTTATAATGACCTATTTCATCAAACGCCAGAGATCCAATTAGGTAAATATTCAATGAAAGTTTTGCTTTATATAATTGGAAACCGAGAACATTCCGTCAATCGACTCGCCGCAGTCCCCCCAAAATCCATCTAAAACACTGTAAGTGAGACTGCCACTGCGAACATAGTAGTGGTTTACGTCCGTAATTTCAAGCTCTCCACGCGCGGATGGCTTAAGCGAGCCAATAATGTTAAAAACTTCAGGTGTGTAGAAGTAGCATCCCGTAACTGCATAAGAACTTGGTGGCTCTGCAGGTTTTTCAAGAATTTCGACTATTTTTCCACCCGCCGTGTCCGCGCTTCCGTCCTGCGAACCTTCAAACCGCGGCACCCCATAACTTTTTGGATTTGCGACTTTTTTAAGAAGCACATGAGCTTTTACAGTTCCATTTGTACATCCGGTTTCAAACGCCTCTTTTGCAGGCCTTAAATCATCTTCAAAAACATTGTCTCCCAGCATAACAACCATATTGTCTTGGCCAACAAAGTTACGCGCAAGCGCAAGCGCTTGCGCGATCCCTCCCGCTTCCTCTTGAACCTCATAAGAAATCTGTACGCCAAGTTCTTTCCCGCCGCCAAGCAAATCCAAAAAGTCGCCAATATGTGCACGTCCCGAGACAAGCAAAATAGATGTGACGCCCATCTCTTTAAACTTCTGAAGGGGGTAATAGATCATTGGCCGATCATAAATCGGCAATAAGTGTTTGTTTGTGACTCGTGTGAGCGGTAGTAGGCGCGTTCCCGTGCCGCCCGCTAGTATGACTCCTTTCATATAAGCGCATTTTATACCATTCCACGGTTTTTAAAATCCCTTCTTTGAAAGAAGTTTTTGGCTTCCAAAGTGTCTCTTTGGTAAGCCGCGAATAGTCCACTGCATATCTTTCATCATGACCCTTTCTGTCCGGCACAAAGTCGATTAAAGTCTCAGGCGCACCTATTAAATCCAAAATTACTTTTGCAACCTCAAGATTTTCAAGGCAGTTTCCACCTCCAATATTGTAAATTTGCCCAATTTTTCCTTTCTCCAAAATCTCCAAAATAGCTTCGCAATGATCTTCAACAAAAAGCCAGTCGCGCACATTTTTTCCGGTTCCGTAAATTGGCAATTTTTCGCCTTTACTTGCACGTGCAATAAGGAGTGGAATCAAATTTTCAAGACTTTGATACGGCCCAAAATTATTTGAACAGCGGCTTATAGTGACCGGCAAACCGTAAGTTCTGTGGTAAGCCATCACCAGAAAGTCGGACGCAGCTTTGCTTGCGGAATATGGGCTGGAAGGACGAATAGGCGAATTCTCGGTAAACTTCACATCGGAATTCTCACCATTGGCAAACCCCAAGTCGCCATAAACCTCATCCGTTGAGATGTGATGAAATCTTTTCACACCAAATTCCCGCGCCGCATCAAGAAGCGTTTGAGTTCCGGCTACATTAGTGGAAACAAACAGGGGAGGGTTTTTTATACTATGATCCACATGCGTTTCCGCTGCAAAATGCACAACCAAGTCGAATTTCCCTGTCTTAAAAAGCTCAAAAACACTTTCTCTGTCCTCAATCCTGCCGTGAATGAATTTAACTCCGCGCCTCTCAGCCTCTGCCAAATTTTCTCTATGTCCGGAATAGGTGAGTGCATCCAAAATAGTTATCTTGTCCTCAGGATGGCGCTTTAAATGGGTATAAACATAGTTAGTGCCAATAAATCCCGCTCCTCCTGTAATTAGTACGCGCATAAGCCAAAACTTATAAGGTCTTCATCTTTTTTTCTTCCTTCCACGCCTCAAAAATATCACCGACCTCAATTTTAATCTTGCCGGTATATTTTATTCCGCATTCACCGCCTTTCTCTATTTCATGGACGTCTTCATTCACAAGTTTGAGTCCGGCAGTGCGGCCGTCGCCAATCTGGACGCCGCCTCTCATCACACGCAAATTCGCCATTTTTTGCATAATTCCTTCCGTAACAACTCCTCCAACCACCATCTCATTTTTGCCGGTGAAGAAAATTTTAACCACCTTAAATTTCCCGAGCTCAAAATGTTCAACCGATGGCTGCAGCATTCCTGTGAGAATCTTCTTTAAGTCGTCAATAAGTTCATAAATAACCTTATAAGTCACCACCTCAATTCCCATGTGCTCGGCAAGTTTTTTGACCTGTGGGCTCGTGTTGTTGTTGAAACCAATCACAAGCGTTCCGCGGCTTGCGGTAGCCATCATTACGTCCGATTCGGAAATTGCGCCAACTCCGCTGTGAATGATTTTGATTGCAACGTCGTCATTTTTAACCTTGGCGAGCGCCTGTTTGATTGCTTCGAGCGAACCTTGTGTGTCAGCCTTCAAAACCACCTTGAGCAGTTTTAGCGACCCTTCTTTGATCCTCTGCAAAATTTCCTGCATACCCATTCCGGATTTCACCATTTCTTCCTTGACCATTTCATGCACACGTCCAGCCTGTTGCCTTGCGACTTTTTCATTTCCTGTAACCTGCAAAATCTGCCCGCTCTCAACAGGGTCATGAAGTCCGGCAAGCTGAGCGGTATCTGATGGCCCCATCGACTGCAAATGTTTTCCGGTGTGATCTCTAAGCAGTTTTACACGGCCAAAAGTGTCTCCCACAATAAAGTTGTCGCCAATTTTCATCGATCCGGTGTTTATCAAAATTGTGGCAACCGGCCCAAAGTTTGGATCAAGGTGCGACTCAATCACGGTTGCAACCGCGGGACGATTTGGATTTGCCTTAAGTTCAAGCATATCCGCAACAAGAAGGACACTCTCAAGAAGTTCATTGATTCCTTCTTTTTTCTTGGCGGAAATTGGCACAATAACGGTTTGTCCGCCCCATTCCTCGCTTTGAAGACCGTACTCAACAAGTTCGGATTTGATTTTATTTAGGTTGGCTCCGGGTTTATCAATTTTATTTATTGCAACAACTATTGGTACACCGGCCTCTTTTGCATGATTTATGGCCTCAACGGTTTGCGGCATGATCCCATCATCTGCGGCAACAACAAGAATTGCCACATCTGTTGCGCGCGCGCCTCGCGCGCGCATTGCCGTAAACGCCTCATGTCCCGGAGTATCCAAAAAAGTTATTTTCCGCCCCTTGGAAACAACCTGATATGCACCTATATGCTGTGTAATTCCGCCGGCTTCGCCTTCAACCACATTTGTATTTCTTATTGCATCAAGCAGAGTTGTTTTCCCATGATCAACATGTCCCATAACACAAACCACCGGTGGCCTCTTCTTTAAGTCGGCCTTATCTTCTTCTGCAAGTAATTTGCTCAAATCTCCCTTAAAGATATCCTCGGCGCTCGCTTGCGCTCGCGCCTTCCTGAGCGTAATCCCACTGTCACTCGTAATAATCACGGCCGTGTCATAATCAATAACCTGATTTATATTTGCCAAAATCCCATTTTTCATAAGCGCTCCAATCAGTACCGCCGGACTTAAATTAGTCTTTTCCGCAAGCTCTTTAACGGTAATATTTTCCGGAATTTCTGTAGAGTTTTTGTGCCCGGGCACGAGCTTTTCCTCAGAAGCTGCAGTCCCGGTCTCTCCGGTAAGCACACTTTTCTGAGCCGCCGCACCACCACCTGTCACAACTTTTTTCACAATTTTCTTTGCCCCCGTTTTTTTAGCCGTAATTTTCCCTGCCGTATGCTTCCTCTGGCTTTTTACAATCTCTTTTTCATGTTCTTCTTCCACCAGTTCGTCATAAACCTCCGCCGCACTTTTGTCGACTTTTCCCAGCACCTCATCAATAATCAGCGCCGCCGTTTCATCATCAAATTCAGGAGCAATTTCAAACCCCATTTCAAGGATTTCTTTCTCCATTTCACTCTCGGTGAGACCGAGTTTTGACGCAAGTTGTTGTAAACTGATTCCCATAGCAGGAGTACTTTAGGTTAAATAAGGTTCAAAGTAAAGCAAAATCTACTCCTCTCTTCCTCCTTCCTCAATCATCATCACCTCCACTTTTCCGCCCACCTTTCCGTCGGTGATTTTGTAGACATCTTTATCAATCTTTTTGAACTCGCGGGAGGCGGAATTGTATGTGTTCACAGTCGATCCAATCTGTTTGCCGAGGCGCTGCATATATTCGTCGTACGCATTCACGTGCTTGCCGAGCATCTCAATATTCTTCAAAACTTCCAAAATCGACTCCTCCGCTTTCACATTTTTTATCCCCTGAATTACAGTTTGCAGATAAGCAAAAAATGAACTCGGGGAGACAATGACGACTCGTTTCCCGAACGCATATTCCATCAGATTTTCAACATTTACGCTGCCAACCCCGGCCACCATTAAACTGTAATAAACGCCTTCCGCAGGTATAAACATAAACGCAAACTCGGTGGTTCCTTCCTCAGGTCTGATGTATTTGCTAGTTTCGTCGATTCTTTTTTTGACATCGCTTTTGAATGACTTTTCAAGTTCTTCGCGCTTGTCTTTGTTGTTTTCCTCGGTCATTTGGTTGTATTTCTCCAAGGAAAACTTGGCGTCGATAGGAATTACAAGTTTGTTATAAAAGACTGCGGCATCCACAATTTCCCCATTTTTCATCTTATATTGCATTTGAAAATGGTCCGGCGGAAGCACATTTGAAAGAAGTGTCTCAAGGAAATATTCGCCAAGAATCCCGCGTTGTTTTGGATTTTTAAGTATACTTTCAAGGCTTTTCATCTGTTCGGCAAAGCCTACAACCTGTTTATTGGTCTCCTGAAGGCCGGTAAGGCTTTTTGTGACTTGCTGAATAATCTCCGCACTTTGCATGAGCTGTTTTTGCACGGTCTCGGTTGTGGCGGTGTGCTGTTTTTGGAGCATTGCCGTCATCTGGTTGAGCTTGCCTTCCATCTCCGCGCGGTTTTTCCCGTGTCCATTCTCAATATCACGCCTAAGCTCGGAAATAACCTGCATCATGAGCTTCATGGCGTTCTCGTCTTGCGGCGCGCTGAGCGCGTTAAACTTCTTATTTATGAAGTAAATGAGACCTGCAACCGCCCCAACAACCACTACAATGGAAAAAAAGTCTATTTGCATGTTGACATTATGTTAGAATTGTTTTATAATTAAATGATTTACACGATTTGTTCATTGAAAACTTGGTCCGCCTCGCGCCGCTCGGCGCGTAAGGCTCGCCCCGCGCTTCGCGCTTGGGGCTCGCAAGTATCTACTGGAAAATTGTTGGAGAGTGGCTACATCTTTCATTGCCATACGTGGATTGGTCCCTCTCCGGCAATTTCCTGGCAGATACACCTTCATTGCCCAGCCTTCTTAAGGCCGGCCTATAGCCTAGCAAAAAACCCCCGCTTACTGCGAGGGCTTTTTTAGTTTTCAGAGTGGCGGTCAACTTGCGGAAAAGTCGTTTTATTTTCTGGCATATCCGACTAAAACTCTTCCTCCTTTTTCTTAGCCTTAGCAGGTTTTTCGGTTTTTTCCTCGGAAGCTTCAGCAGCTTCAGCGTGCCCAGGCACAGGATCCTTGGCATCGTCTGCTTTTTCTTTCTTCTCAGCTTTTTCAGCCTTTGCCGGCTTTGCACCCTCTGGAAGCAGTGACAAACCTATGCGTTTTTCATCTTTGTTGATCTCAATTACGCGAGCCTCAACATCTTGTCCGGCGCTAAGAACCTTAGCCGCATCATCAGGATTTCCGGGGATCTCGGAGTTGTGAATCAGACCTGTAATGTCATTCTCAAGTTGTACAAATGCACCAAACTGAGCCAATCTGGAAATCTTGGTCTTGATAACGGTTCCAACTTGATACTTTTTGCCAATCTCAGCCCATGGATCAGGAGTAAGTTGCTTCATTGACAGAGAAATTTTGTCGCCATCAACGCCAATGATCTTAACCTTAACTTTGTCTCCAAGACGGGCAAAGTCGTGAGCATCACTAACATGTCCCCAAGCAATTTCAGAGATGTGTACAAGACCTTCGAGTCCGTCGAATGCAACAAATATTCCAAACTTCACAATCCCACTCACGGTTCCTTCCATGGCGTCACCAACATGAATACTTGAGAGCGCATCGCTTCGCTCGCGCTCAAACGCAGCCTTTTCAGAGAGAATCAACTTGCCGTTCTCCTTGTCAATGCTGATAATTTTGACCATGAACTCGATGCCAATGAGCGCTTGAAGTCTAGACAAAATCTTAGCGCTGTCAGCCCCGTTAACACGCGGATAGTGAAGAGGTGCGAGCTGTGAAACCGGAATAAATCCCTTAATCCCATCGATTTCAAGAAGTAAACCTCCTTTGTTCGCCTCCTTTGGCTTAACCTTAAGAGTTTGATTATTATTGTAAGCCTTGATGAATTTGTCCCAAGTCTTATCTTGGCTGGCCCTGCGGAGAGAAAGCACCGTGAGCCCGTCGTCATTCTCAGTTTCAAGCACACACGCGGAAACTATTGCGCCAATTGCGAGCTCATCTGTTGTATTGAAGGAATCTTTCATTTCGCGACCGGAAATTATGCCCGTAAGCACGCCTCCAATGTCCACGATTATGCATTTCTTATCCAAATAAACCACCGTCCCCTCAACAATCGTGCCGGGTTCCGGCAGTTTGAAAGCGGGTGAATCTTCTAAAAGCTGGTCCATTGGGACCACTGTTGTTTGACGCGCCTTTGGAGCGACTGGTGCCTGCGCTGCGCTTGCACCTGTGCTCGCGCCGTTGTCAGCATCTGCATTGGCGCCATCAGCGCCGGCTAATTTTTGTTCATCCATAAAGGATTTTGCACGGGCACGAATTAGAGGTTATAAGCTTGCGTTTCCAGGTCACGCCCGTGACTCACAATGTCCGGAAACCGTAAGCCCGCGAATTCTAAGCGATTTCACGGGTGGTGTAAAGAGGAAGTTTTTTGGGCAGTTTTTTGGACGAGTTTTTTGGACGGTTTTTCGGACGAGTTTTCGGACGACTGGTCCCGTTCCTTCATTTGTTCCCGGGAACAAAAAGCAAGGGCCGTTCGTAGATTTCATAGGACGACTTTTTGGCTTGCGCAAGCCATTTCTCGCGGCTGGTGACTCTGCAATAATTGGCCTGCGCCGTCCAGTAAAAGTGGCTCTTTTTTGATTGATTTTTCCTGCGATTTCTGCTATTTTTCTTTTACATACTTTCTAATCTTATAATCTTATGCAAACTCAAATGCAAATTTCAGACAAAGACTTGTTAGTGCTCTGCCGAAGATATGGAAAAGAAGCAAGAGAGTGGAGAAATAAATTCATTGGCTTATTGCCCGAAGTGAATAGGCGCCGTCTTTATGAGAAGGAAGGCTTCCAAAGTATCTATCATTTTGCAGCAGTCCTTGGCGGAGTGAGTAAAGACCAAGTTAAAAGAGTTTTATCTCTTGATAGAACGTTTGAAGATAAGCCGGATCTTAAAGAGGCACTTGTTGAAGGGAAGGTAAGTGTAAGTAAACTTGCAAAGGTGGCATCAATTGCAACAAAGGAAAATCAAGCCGAGCTTGCAACCCTTGCTGAGATTCATTCCAGAGAGGTCTTAGAAACCATGGCAAGAGATGAAAAACTTTGTTCCCGGGAACAAAACAAACAAGAAGAATTTTTTGAAGAAATGCCAAAACTGAATTTTGAACTTTCAAAAGAACTTACGAATGAGCTAAACCGTCTACACGAACAGAAACAGGATGTTAATGAAATTCTCCTTGATCTTTTAAAACAAAGAGATCAAAGGACAGAGGAAAAGATACAGGAGACCCATGAGCGCCTAAGCGGAGAGACCCATCCTCCTGCAGCAAGATACAAAAACAAAGAAACGCGCGATTTGCTCAAGGAAAAATACGGCAAAAAGTGTGCCCATCTTGGGTGCAACAGACCGGCCGAAGAAATTCACCATAAAATCCGCTTTGGACTGCAAGCAAACAATGATCCTGCATTCATGGTTCCACTTTGCAAGGAACACCACAAGATTGCACATACAATTGACTTGAAATTTGTGAGTCACCTGCACAGCGCGCAGGAAAAGACGCACCAGACCGCGCCGCGCAGCAGAGATCCATACGAGGGATTTTCTACGCTGGATTAAAGAGACCGCATGATTTAAATGCTTAGAGTGTCAATAAAATCTTCTCCATAGCGAGTATGGATCTTCCTCACGGGACTTTAAGGCAATTTGGCCGATTTTGCTTGTGATCTCACACGCGTCTTCACAGGCTTTTTCACCGTGGAAGCGGCGGAATTTTTCAGCGTAATTTCCTCTCCATCTTTCCCAATCACTACAGTATCGCCCTCTCCAAAGTCGCCATCAAGGAGGCCTTGGGCAAGCTTGTCTTCAATGTACTCCTGAACGCGCCTTCTAACAGGACGAGCGCCGTAATCCGGATCCATACTCAAAGTGGCAAGGAGCTCGAGTGCGCCCTCTGTCATATCAAGGGTAAGGCGCTTCTCGGCGAGGCGTTTTTGCAAATCTGAAACATGAATTTTTACAATTTCCTTAATGCTTTCATGGGTGAGCGGTCTGAAGACGATTATATTATCCACACGGTTCAAAAACTCGGGTTTGAAGTGGTCCTTCATCTCTTTCAAAACCTCCTCTTTTTTGTGGTCAAAGGAAGCAAGGGCCTTTGAAATTTCCTCGCTTGAAAGCTTAAATCCAATGGGTGCCGCGCCTTCCGTAAGTTTGCGAGCGCCAATGTTTGAAGTCATCACAATAATCGCATTGGTAAAGTCGACTTTCCTGCCCTTTCCATCAGTTAGGCAACCATCTTCCAAAATTTGAAGTAAAATGTTGAATACGTCCGTGTGCGCCTTCTCAATTTCGTCGAACAAAATAACGGAGTAGGGGTGCCTGCGAACGCGTTCAGTGAGCTGTCCGCCCTCCTCATAACCAACATATCCGGCCGTGGTTCCGGTTAAGCGGGAAGTGTTGTGGCGCTCCATAAATTCGCTCATGTCTATCTTGATGAGAGCGTCTTCGTCGTTATAAACCTCGCGCGCAATTGTCCTCACAAGCTCGGTTTTTCCAACTCCTGTTGGGCCCAAGAAAATGAACGACGCAATTGGCCGCTTTGAACTCGAAATTCCGGTTCTTGAACGCCTGATTGCGGTTGCAACTTTCCCTATTGCCTCGTCTTGTCCGCAAACGCGCGCTTTCATGATTTTTTCAAGGTCTTTGAGCCTTTCCACATCCTCTTTAAGAAGTTTTGTCACAGGCACTCCCGTCATGCGGGAAATAACCTTGGCAACATCTTCTCCATCTATGCTTCCGCGCATTTCCCGCGGCGTTTTGATCTTTTTTTCTTCTTCAATTTTGTCGGTCAAAATAATTTCTTGCTGGCGGAGGTCCGCGGCTTTTTCATAATCTTGCGCGGTCACAGCCTTCTCCTTTTCTTGATTTATTTCTTTAAGCTCACGCTGATAGTCCTTAACGGCGTTGTTTTCGCGCTTTGCATTCATGCCTTTAAGCGCGGCGGCCTCATCCATAACATCTATTGCCTTGTCCGGCAAAAATCTGTCATTGATATAGCGTTTTGAAAGAGTTACTGCGGCGGTTAAAGCGCTGTCATTTATCACAAGATTATGATGGTTTTCGAACGACTCTTTAAGTCCGCGCAAAATTTGCAGAGCCTCTTCCTCGCTCGGCTCCTCAACCATTACGGCTTGGAATCTTCTCTCAAGTGCCGGATCCGTTTCCACATGTTTGCGGTATTCGTTTGTTGTTGTGGCCCCAATAACCTGTACACGACCCCTCGAAAGTGCCGGTTTCAAAATGTTCGCGGCGTCCAAACTTCCTTCGGCGCTTCCCGCACCAATAACGGTGTGAAGCTCGTCAATGAACAAAATCACATTTGGCTGACTTGTGGCCTCCTCCAAAATTTGTTTAATTCTTTCCTCAAATTCCCCTCTGTATTTTGTGCCCGCAACCACGGAAGCCATTGAGAGGCTGAGGATTCTCTTATCCAGCATTGGGTCCGGAACCTGCTCGGCCACTATCCTTTGCGCCAAGCCTTCCACAACCGCCGTTTTTCCCACGCCGGATTCGCCGATTATTACAGGATTATTTTTAGTTTTTCTGAGAAGTATTGAGATTGCTCTTTCAATTTCTTCGTCGCGACCAATAATTGGGTCCATTTTTCCGCTTCGCGCTTCTTCAACCATATCTTTTGTGAAATAGTCGAGCGCCGGAGTTGCCGACTTACTGTCTTTTTTCTTCCCAAAATTTGTCTCTTTATTTTCTTGTCCCGCCAAAACACCCTGAAGTCCGCTTAAGAAGAATTCGAGCGGATTGATTGGCATTCCACCTCCCATTTGTCCCATGCCGCCCATCTGGCCGCCACTACCTTGCACACCTTCTTCTCCGGGTCTGGGCATCTGACCGTTTTTCATTCGTTCAAAGTTTGCAAGAAGTTCTTGTCTAACATCTTCCGGAGAAATTTTCATGTTTTCCAAAATGACTGTTGCGGCCGTATTTTCCTGAAGTACAAGCGCATATAAAAGGTGCTCGGTTCCAACAAAAGCATGCCCAAATTCATGCGCGGCGCGCACAGCATCTTCAATAACTTTTTTTGCAAAACCGCTAAGGCCTCCGGGATTCTTGGCATTTTTCTGCGGCACCTGTGCGCGCCCCACGGTCTTAAGCACCAAGTTTACATTTTCAAGTGTAACCCCAAAACCTTGCAAGATATTGGCTCCCAAGGATCCTCTCTGGGCAAGTATGCCGATTAGAAGGTGCTCCGTGCCAACATAACTTGTGCCGGTTCTCTTTGCCACGTCTTGCGCAACAATAAGAGCCTGCTTGGCTTCTCTGGTAAATTTGTTGAATTGGTCTTGTTCACTCATAGAGATTGTATGGCGTTAAGTTGTGTAAATTAATTGTTCAATAAATTCTACCAGATTTTTGTCTCTCCTTCATCTATTCCGCTTTGCTTAAAATCAAAAAGGCTGTCTTATATATTTCCTCTATTCGCGTACATCTGCATAAGAATCTGCCATTTTCTGCATCAGCTCCTCATATTTGGCATCACCGGTTAATGTGCCGAATGACAACATAGGTGTGGCAATAAAAGTTACAGAAACATTATCTCCATTTCGCATTGTGCCAGTGGTACTCATACCTGTTTCCTCAATAGAGCTCCAAGTCAAAGTCAAAACGGGAGTAGTGTTGTCAACTGTGGCTGTTGCAAAATCTATTTTTTGATCTGTAAATATATATTTTGCATTAGATCCCAAATAATACCAACTTGCCGGATATGACATTGAAAAGCCCAAATTACTTGTAAGAGGGGCAAATTTACTGATTTCCACCTGAGAAACGCTCGGCCCTTCAGTCATAGGAACGGCATCAGCTTGAGCATCAGCGGAAGTACCCGGAATAACTTCCGTAGTCTCCCCATCCTTAGGCAAGAACCTAAACGTAGCGACTAAGTTTGAAAATACGTTTGTGTTGTCGAGAAGTAATGAGTCGTCCTTATTTGTATGCTGATAACTTAGCTCGTAAAGGGAAGTTTCACGTGGGATAAAATAGTAAATATCCCCATTCTCGGTCTTATACCTAAGGCTGAATTGTTCATCCGCACCAACGTAAGTGAGATCTCCGGTTAAAGCAGTCAAATCCGCATATTCACTTTTAACATAAGTGGCAATTTCTTCAGACCTTAAGCCATTCTCATCAGTAGAAGTTTTTGTAAGTCCTGCCTCAATTTTCACCGCCCAAATTGAGTCAGGAGTGCCGGTTTCTCCAGTTATGGCTTTGACAGTATGCTCAGTCTCTGCTTCATCAAGTGGGAGAGTATCACCATTTTCCACTTTTTTCTCAGGTTCTGCCAAAGAAATCATATTTAACTTTTCTTCCATTTTCCAGTTGCTTGGATAAGTGAAAGAAACTCCAATAGTAGTGTTTTTATATTCAACACTTGTAACTTCTTCCGGTGCATCAATAGCAGGTGCATCAGTAATGCGTTTTACCTCATAAAGTGGCTTATCCAAACTTTCATAAGTGCTCACGGTTCCGTATGCTTCAACGCGGACTCCGGCATATTCCGACGAATCCAAATCGTAACGGTCTGAGAAAGCATACAAAACATCACCGTCATCAGTTTCAAAAAGATGCGTGACACTCGAATGAATTTTAATCGACCCCAAGGGCATGAAAGTCCCAATGTGTGTTTCATCAGTGCGGGTGAGGGGGTTACTTAAGTCGTCCTCTTCCTGCCCACAGGAAGTCAAAAATAATGAAGAAAAAAGGCAGAGACAAAGGCTCGCCGCTATTAAGGTTTTACGAATTTTCATACTAAAGTGTTAGGGTGGATAAGTCCCAAGTGTTCATACACCTTGGGCGTCAAGATTCTACCACGCTGTGTGCGTTGTAAAAAGCCTAGTTGCATTAAAAAGGGTTCGTAAACATCTTCCACGGTTTCTTCTTCCTCATTTGTGGCTGCGGAAAGCGTTGAAAGTCCAACCGGTCCGCCGTTAAATTTTTCTGCGATTGCAAAGAGGATTTTTCTGTCCGTTGCATCCAAGCCCATCTCATCAACACCTAAAATTGTCAGAATTTCCTCCACTAATTCTTTTGTGATCAAGTCCTTGTTTTTTACGTGAGTTAAGTCCCTGCTTCTTCTGAGGAGCCTGTTGGCCACCCTCGGCGTTCCGCGAGAACTTTCGGCAAGGCGCTTGGCCGCTTGGTCGTCAATCTTCACTCCCAAAATTCCGGCACTGCGTTTTATGATCTGCACAATGTCGGTCAAATTGTAAAATTCCAGCTTCAGTACATTCCCAAAACGGTCACGGAGAGGGGAAGATAACGACGCCATTTTTGTTGTTGCCCCAATCAGAGTAAAGCGGGGAAGGCCGATTCTCATACTGCGGGCGGAAGGGCCTTTGCCCACCACAAGATCCAAGCAAAAATCTTCCATGGCACTGTAGAGAATTTCTTCAACAACAGGTTTTAAGCGATGAATTTCATCTATGAAAAGAATGTCGTTTGGCTGGAGGTTTGTGAGGAGTGCAGCAAGGTCTCCGGGGCGTTCTATGGCCGGCCCGCAGGTTGTGCGAATTTGCACTCCCATTTCATGAGCCAAAATAAAGGCCAGCGTTGTTTTTCCAAGTCCGGGGCAGCCATGAAGGAGTACATGTTCCATGGGTTCTCCGCGTTTTTTTGCCGCCGGCAAAAAAACGCTCAAATTCTTCTTTACTTCATCTTGCCCAATATAGTCGTTCAGCATCTTGGGCCTGAGCACATTTTCACTTTGCACCTCATCAGTTGTGGCCACCGCCTGCACAGCCCGCGCGCCGTCTCCCGCGCCGTCCGCGGAAAAGCCGTCAATTTGAGAAGAATCAATCATTTTTCTGAATTTTAAGCCCTTCCAATCTAACAAAATTTTAAATATAATGCGAGCGATTATGAATTCCACCGCTAAACCCGCTACATCGTCAACCACGCCACTTTTCACCCTGCGTGACGCCTTTAAAGTATTTGCAGGAAGCATTCTCCTTTACGCAATTTTTTCCGGCATATTTTATTTTTTGCCGGGCACATCCGGCATTTTAGACGGAATTCACCCCGCCATTCGCTTCATTTTTGAATACGCCGTACAGTTTGTAATCTTATTTTTTCCGCTTTGGTTTTTTGTGGTCTCTCCGCGCCGCGCCAGCCTCAAAGATTTTGCTCTCACTCCCGTTCCACTCAAGAAAGTAATTTTAACTTCTCTCGCCTGTTACCTTTTCTACATAGTGGTTTCAATCATAATTCTCTCAATCCTTTCCTCATTTGGAACCAATCTCCCCGGTTATGGAACCCAAGAATCTTACATCCCGCTTTTTGGTTCGGATTTGAGCGGCCTTTTAGTCGGCTTTATTTTTGTTTCCATTTTAGCTCCATTTTTGGAGGAGATTTTTTTCAGGGGTTTTGTCTACCGCACTTTTGCCGCCGCTTGGCCCGCTTGGCTTGCAAGCGCCATTACAGCCGTACTTTTTGCCATGATGCATTTTCAGTTTGAAAGCATAATCCCATTGATTTTTCTGGGCCTTTTACTTAACTATGCATATCAAAAAACCGGCTCAATTTGGACATCTATGGCTTTTCACAGTTTGAATAACACTCTTGCTTTTGGTCTTGAAGTGTACTTATATTTCCACCCGCAGATTCTTGACAGCATTATAACTTTTTTGCCCCGGTAGCTCAGTGGATAGAGCAGCAGCCTTCTAAGTTGTTGGTCGCAGGTTCGATTCCTGCCCGGGGTACCATCAGGTTCACAGCTTAGTCCAAATCGTAAATTGGAACTCAACCTCATCTGAACAAGCACCCTAGATTATCTATGTTTTTTATGATACAATGAAAAGATTCAAATCTTAATAAATAAAAACAATATGGGTGATTTATTTGAAAAAAATTCAACAGGAGAAGGTTTGCCCGATATCAGGAAAGGATTGGATCTTACAAAAGAGCAAAAAGAATACAGTGACGAGATGTCAAAAAGAGTCAGGGAACAATATCCGAGTATGACATCAGATCAGAAAAAAGCTTCAAGAGAATTTTTTATAGAAAAGATAATTTCTGTCGGATTTAACGCTGGTATGGGAAATTCAAAGGATAAACTTAATCCGGCCAATTTAAACTATAATATAGCAGTGGACAGTGCATTTACATTATTGAACCTTATGCGGTCCCAACTACCAGAAGAAATATTGCGAGAAGCTGAAAAAGAAATTGAAGATGCACTTAATAACAATGAGACGCTAAAGCGTTTAGCAGATGGCGGTAAAGTTTTTGAGTCAAGTCCAACAAAAAATCCATTTGGGATGCCAACTTTCGAAGAATGGAGGGCTAAAAAGGCAAAGGAAAGAACCTCAAGATTAAAAACCTCTCGTGAAGAAAGAAAAGCCCAAAAAACCGAAGAAGAGCGAATGAGAGAATTAGAAGAAGAAATAGAAAAAGTCAAATAGCGCAAGTCCACTCAATATTCGCAAAACTTCTTACGACTCTTACGCCATTACGAGGCAATTTTGTTTTGCACAACATTCTACAAACCACCTTCGTATTTCTTCCAGTTTGCTGTACCACCTTCGAATCAGGACAAAGTCCTAGATTCGAATTTTCCAAACCTGTTGCGCCCTCCTTCATGTTAACTGGATTAACATATCCCGCGCGTCATGTTAATTATTTCTTTTGAAATTAACATGAGACTCAGTTTTCACCTCTAAATTCATCAACTTACGCAATTTCTCAGTCGACTTTACAGAAGTGTATTGATCAGCCGTGTCTTTCCACCCACTCCAATTTCATATTGTTTTTCATCGCATCCAAATTTAGCATAAAAGCATGGAAAAATCACTCAGTCGTAAAATTATTTTGAAGGAAGAGCCGGAAGGCGGATATACGGTTTTAGTTCCGTCGCTCACAGGGTGCATAACATATGGGAAAACGCTGAAAGAAGCCAAGAAAATGGCCAAAGATGCGATTGCTCTTTGTGAGGAAAGTTTGAAATAAATCAAAACTAAGAGTGTTGGATAGTTTTAATCATTTTTCGAAGAAGTTCACAAAAAACACTCTGGAACTTATCAGAGCGTCTATTTGATATAGTAATGGGTCGAAAGCCACATTTATTGGGTGGGTCTCACCACTACTACAGTCGAAATTGTATCAAATATAGGAATAAAATGCCATAGCCTCGTCAAGTTCTCTGCCCATTAAATTTTTCGCGAATATTTTTTTCTAGCTCTCTGCTATACTCCCCTCATGCACCTCTCTCCCCCCAAAATACAGACGGCTCAATTCGAATTCCTCCTCTCCTTCTTCGCCAACTTCAACTTCTTGATGGTTTGAGTCTCGCCGTCGTCATCCATTCTGCAAATGTATTCATGAACAAACTGTGATTTTAGGGTATGAAGCCTGAAATTCTCATGGAATTTTGAGAAAAAGCTTTCAAAGTCTTTTTTCTCATCAGGGTCAACAATAACCCCGTCGCTATAAATGATAACCCATTCGTCCTTCTTTGTTTGCAGAATCCGTGCAAGATTTAGCATGCCGGGCTTTACCTGATAACTGGCGGTAAATTCCATCACTCTGTAACGGTGGCCGGTTGAAATGTCACGCATAATAAATCCGACTCCTTTTACAACATATTCAATCTCAAAAACGGCATAAAGAGTTCCTCTGCCCATGGTTTTGAGGTGCTCGATTTCTCTCTCGGAAAATGAACTTTTAAAATTGTCTATTATGAGGTTAAGTGGAGGATAAACCGTAGCAAAATCAAACTCAAAAATGAAGCTGTTCATACAGCGGCTTTCCTCCGCCTCAAACTCCTCCTTGTTCTCAGGTGTCAAAACTTTGTAGCGATCAATGCTGAACCAGTCGTTTGCATATTTCCCATATTCCTCTCTTAAATAACCGTTCCCAAGGATCAGGTCTATGACTTTCATCATAAGCCTGTTATGAAAACTTAAACCTTCGGAATCTTTCTTGAATGGGTCGGACATGGGGGGAAATAAGGAAATGCGGTTGGACGACTGAAGAACTGGGGACGACTAATCCGCTTGCGGCACAGTTCTGCACGCAAACTTGCGCAACACGGATTATATAAAATGTTTGGGAAAAGGGCAATCGCTGCTCTTATCTGTTGTGCGCGCACAGTTGATTGAGCGCGGTAATCTCACGGTGACTCAGCCTTGCTACGCCAAAACGGAAGGCAATTTAGTCCCTTGCGGCTCAATTTCAAAAGGGTTCTATGAGGAAGTTTTGAGAAGAGTTAAGGCTTCTTTATAGTGCCCCTCCAAAATAGTCGAATGGATTCACTTTTTCACCGTTCACAATAAGCTCAAAATGCAAGTGAATTCCGGTGACGCCATAAACTCTTCCGGTGTTTCCCGTATTCGCAATGACCTGTCCTTGGCTTACGGCGTCTCCAACCTCAACATAAACCTCCGCGCAGTGCGCGTAAAAGGTTTGCACGCCGTTGCCGTGATCAAGAGTAATATGATTGCCATAGCCTCCACCATAAGTACCGGTGCTCACCTCAATAACCGTACCGTTCTTGACCGCCAAAATAGGAGTGCTAACACCCACGCCGCTTTCATCCTTCTTGGCAATATCAACGGCAAGATGCCCATCGTGGTAACCCTGTGTGAGTAACCCTTCAGTCGGCCTAATAAATCCTTGTGAGTCATCAGGTACGCTTAGCGCGCTTGTCTCGGTATTGGTGGCAGCGTCAGACGCGGGCTCAGTCGACTTTTCACTGTAGCTACAAGAAACCGCTAAAACTGCAATTAAGGTAACTGCAAGAATGTACATGGTCTTCTTCATAAAATTGGGTTAAGGAAGCCCTAAAGTAGCACAAAATGGGCGAAAGCAATAGCCTGACTGAGTCCTTGCCGTTTAACTCCGAAAAATGATGGACAATTTATTCCACATTTTTCCTTTTTGCGCCAACCATAACACTTTGTACCCCATCTATGACAGGAGGAGTTAGTTCCCAATTTATTTGTACCCGCAAGATACGATCTCCATCACGGAAATCTCCGGCAATTGCATCAACGTCATGTTCGTATGGAAGCTCTCGTCTACTCGGCAGAACTTGTTTTGCAGATTCAGCTGCAGTCTCATAAGTTTTTCCATCTAGACCATCCACCCATGGTAACACTAATAGCAGCTCTTTTTTCCTGTCTTCCATTATGCCACGAAGTGCTTCAACAGTTATGGGGGTTGCGCCAGAAAGCTCGTGGAGTGCATCAACAAGGTGAAGTCCATCTGGAGCTGTAGTAATAAATACTTTTGGTTTTCCGCTCTCGCTCATAATTACAGGTTGGCTAAAAATTAAGCCAAAACTATAAATATAAATAAAAGTTTGTCAATAAAAATAATTAATAATTTTTGGAATAAGAAAATCCACCCCAAACCCTCCAAACACCAAAAACTGGTGGGCGATCCAAGACTTGAACTTGGGACCTCGACATTATCAGTGTCGCGCTCTAACCAGCTGAGCTAATCGCCCTAAAAAAACAGAAATGAAATGCGGGTTCAAAACAGGAATTTCATTCCGTTTTGAATGTGGTGGAGCTGAAGGGAGTCGAACCCTTGGCCTCCTCGGTGCAAGCGAGGCGCTCTAGCCAACTGAGCTACAGCCCCAAAATTTGAATACGCCCGACTTTAGCATTTTGCCACGGCCAAAATCAAGACAATCTTGCCTTTTTGCCATTTTTAAAAGATAATTAGCCCATAAACACAATTAACGCATCACCGCGCCACAACATGCAAATAATTCAAGGACTTATTGGAATGACAGCCGGCTTCCTAATCTTAATCTTCCGCGCAAGGCTCAAAGACCTCACCGGCGCAATCGGTTTTGCCGAGCGCTACTTTGGCGTAGGCGGCACTTGGACTTTCTACGCCCTCCTTGGCGTGGCCGTCTTTATTGTCTCCCTAATGTGGGCCTTAGGTAGTCTTCAAGGTTTCATGTTTTCGACTTTTGGGAAGTTCTTATAAGAAGCGACTTTATCCATGTACACTTTGACTACTTTGTCCACTCTATACTCTGAGAGCCTCTCGCCCCTCATCTCGACTTTCTTGTGCGCGCGCACAAGCCGGCGGAATAAACCACCAGCACAATAAATCCCCTTGACAGAAAATAGAAAAGCAGTACAATTGCGACTTAACTTTTTAAGTATGGCAAAATCTTCTATAGAACGATTATCGGGTTGGGCTGGTAATCATCCCGCAAAAGCAACTTCGGTCTTAGCAGTAGCTATGGTAATTTTAGGGCTTTCTAGAGAAATCTGGAGAGCAGCAACTGAATTCCCAGAAGTACTTAAAGATCCAAAAAATGCAAATTTAATAGTGGCTCGCAGAGATCAGGATGAAAAGATTTGTGAATCTGTAGAGAGACAATCAGCTCACTCAAAAAGAATTGCAGACCTTGAGGCTAACGTTCCTAATAGGGAAAACGACATCACCTCTTTGGGGCTTATAGGTGGAAGAAGTTATGAATGGTGCAGGGGATTGTCTGGAGAGGCAGGAACTGAATATACGGGATATATTGCAGTTGCTGAGTCTGGTGAAATAGGTGAATGGAGATTACTAAGTTCTGACCAAGAGGCTGCAACATTTAGACTTAGAATCTTTGATGATCGGAACAAAGTGTGGAAAAATTTTCTAAATCTTGTTCTTGGTCGTGAAGTAACAGTGGGTATTGTTGGAAATAAAACAGATGCAGAGGAAGCACTTGTCGTCGCGGGGACAACAACTTCGGCAAGTGGCGCAGCAGGAGCAACAACCCCAGGCAAATAGCCTTCCGCACCCCCAAAAGTCGTCCGCATTTCTCCCTCTTAAAAAATTCCCAAAAAATTCTATTGACTCTCCTTGGGTGGGCTCATATAATGACGCGGCCTTAAGAAATTAAGACACTGTAACTTCACTTAATGATTCGTATCCGTATACTCCAAAGATTCAAACCGTAGGCTCCTTATATAAGAGCCGTTTGAGTTTCTGGGGTGTATGGAGACATACACCCTTTTTGTTCCTTGAAAACTCGGTGGCGATACATATGATTACCAAATTCATATGATCGCATTTCTATAGTATCAATTTTTTATTCTTTCAGATTGCCATAAAAGAAATACTGGAAGATGACGTTAAAACATTGTAAAAATAGCAAAGAATGGATGCCTTGACTCAAAACCCCGATGAAGGACGCGACCAGCTGCGATAAGCTTCGGCGAGCTGCTAAGTGAGCTTTGACCCGGAGATTTCCGAATAGGGAAACCTTATTCAAGTTATATTGAATAGTCTCGAAAGAGACGGAAACTAGGGGAACTGAAACATCTCAGTACCCTGGATAAAAGAAATCAACACAGAGATTCCCGTAGTAGTGGCGAGCGAACCGGGAACAGCCCAAACCTTATCCTTCGGGATAGGGGGTTGTAGGAGCTCAATACGAAAACTTTTTCTATTAGTGGAGCGACCCTGGAAAGGGCGGCCATAGAGGGTGATAGCCCCGTACACGAAAATAGGGAAGTTTTCCAGAGATTTCCTGAGTAGGGTCGGACACGTGAAATCCGGCCTGAATCTACCACGACCACGTGGTAAGGCTAAATAGGTTTTGAGATCGATAGCGAACTAGTACCATGAGGGAAAGGTGAAAAGCACCCCGGTAAGGGGAGTGAAATAGTACCTGAAATTCTTTGCTAAAAATGAGTTGGAGCCTCGCGCAAGCGGGGTGACAGCCTACTTTTTGTAGAACGGGCCAACGAGTTAGCTGTATGGTGCAAGCTTAAGGGGTTTTATACCTGGAGGCGTAGCGAAAGCGAGTCTTAATAGGCGCCAAGTACCATGCACTAGACCCGAAACGGGGTGAGCTACCCATGAGCAGGATGAAAATAGGGTAAAACCTATTGGAGGTCCGAACCAACCGTTGTTGCAAGAACGGTGGATGACTTGTGGGTAGGAGAGAAATTCTCATCGAACTCCGAGATAGCTGGTTCTCTTCGAAATAGCTTTAGGGCTAGCCTCATACGTTTAATGATTGGGGGTAGAGCACTATTTAGGCTAGGGGGCAAAATCCGTCTACCAAACCTAGATAAACTCCGAATACCAGTCAGTTGTATGGGAGTCAGACGGTGACAGCTAAGTGCCATCGTCAAAAGGGTAACAGCCCAGATCGTCGTCTAAGGTCCCTAATAGAGGTTCAGTGGTAAAGGATGTGAGGATGCGTATACAACCAGGAGGTTGGCTTAGAAGCAGCCATTCCTTCAAAGAGTGCGTAACAGCTCACTGGTCTATGCGTTCTTGCGCCGAAGATGTAACGGGTCTCATACCTCTAACCGAAGTCACGAATTTTTTAGCAACCTTCGGGTTGTTCTAAAGTGGTAGAAGAGCGTTCCCTCCTGCTGTGAAGCCCCACTGGGAAGTGAGGTGGAGCGTTGGGAAGTGCAAATGTTGGCATAAGTAACGTCATCATAGTGAAAAACTTTGACACCGAAAGTCCAAGGGTTCCCAAGCCACGTTAATCGACTTGGGGTTAGTCGGTCCTAAGGTATAAGCGAAAGCTGCAAACCGATGGATTTCAGGTTAATATTCCTGGACATGATGCAAGTCGCAAAAGCAAGACCTAAGTGCGGTTTATTTGGAGCGTACCCTTCGGGGTACAATTCAGATTTTCCAATCGAAGGTGGCGCTAGAAAAGGGGGGACGCCGCAGGATAGTTCGAGCGCATTATTGAATTTGCGTTCAAGCACTCAGCTTAAGTTCATGTAGGTAAATCCGCATGGATTCGCGAAGTGTTACGTAAGGGTCTCGCAAGAGATTGATTCGAACAAGTTCAGCGGACGAGAAAATCCTCGTTTCGAGAATTGCATCATACCGTACCGCAAACCAACGCTGGTGGACAGGTCGAGTAGACCAAGGTGATCGGGATAACTACGCTTAAGGAACTCGGCAAAAAAACAGGCGTAACTTCGGGATAAGCCTTGCCTGCACCGTGAGATTATATCAACTAGGTGTAGGTCGCAGTTAAAGAGCTCCTGCAACTGTTTATCAAAAACACAGGTCCGTGCTAAGTCGTAAGACGAAGTATACGGGCTGACTCCTGCCCAGTGCCAGAAGGTCAAGAGGAGGGGTGTATGCTCCGAATCTAAGCCCTGGTGAACGGCGGCCGTAACTATAACGGTCCTAAGGTAGCGAAATTCCTTGTCGGGCAAGTTCCGACCCGCACGAATGGAGTAATGATGGGAGCACTGTCTCGAGCGTAGACCCGGTGAAATTACAATACGGGTAAAAATGCCCATTAGATATGGCAGGACGAAAAGACCCTGTGCAGCTTTACTATAGTCTAACATTGATTCTGGGCGTGACTTGTGCAGTATAGGTGGGAGACGTTGAAGCTCTGCCGTTAGGTGGAGTGGAGTCACAAGTGAGATACCACCCTTGTTTTGTTTAGAATCTAACTCCTGAAAAACAGGATGACAGTGTTTGATGGGTAGTTTAACTGGGGCGGTTGCCTCCTAAAGAGTAACGGAGGCGCGCAATTGGTTCCCTAAGGCCGGATGGAAACCGGTCTCGTCGTGTATTCGCACAAGGGAGCTTGACTGCAAGGCTTACAAGCCGAGCAGGGACGAAAGTCGGTGAAAATGATCCGGTACCACCATGTGGGTGGGGTATCGCTCAACGGATAAAAGTTACGCCGGGGATAACAGGCTAGTCTGGTCCAAGAGTCCACATCGACGACCAGGTTCGGCACCTCGATGTCGGCTCGTCGCATCCTGGGGGTGGAGAAGCTCCCAAGGGTTTGGCTGTTCGCCAATTAAAGCGGCACGCGAGCTGGGTTCAAAACGTCGTGAGACAGTTTGGCCTCTATCCGCCATATCTGAAGGAAAATTGAAGGAATTTGTCCCTAGTACGAGAGGACCGGGATGAACGAACCTCTAGTGCACCTGTTGTCGCGTCAGCGGCATGGCAGGGTAGCTATGTTCGGCTTGGATAACCGCTGAAAGCATCTAAGTGGGAAGCCAGTCCTAAGAAAATTTTCCCCATGAACCTCCTTGTAGACTACAAGGTTGATAGGCCACAGGTGTAAGCACAGTGATGTGCTCAGCCGAGTGGTACTAATAGGTCACTGATGTTATTAACGTCTTCTTCCAGTTTCTTTCATGGCAATTTGAGAAAATAAGAAGTTTGATATCTATAGAAAACCGAGTAAAATCGACTTATCGACTAGTCAACAAAGGACTAAAAAACGAAAAGCGGTTTGCTCTAGGCATTTACTGAGAAGGGGGTACACCTGTTCCCATTCCGAACACAGAAGTTAAGCCCTTCATCGCCGATAGTACTGCTACGCGAGTAGTGGAAGAGTAGGTTGATGCCTAGATTAAGCCGCTTTTTTTGTGTCTGCGCTTAGCGCGACTTTGTCCTCCGCATCTTGTTCAAGAGCGAGCTCGTCGCCGGGTTTGATTTTTTGACTGCGGGAAGTTAGTGGGTTGTAGATTTCGTAGAAAATTTCAATAAGTTCTTCTGTTGTGAGGGGTTCAACGCGCAGCCCGCAACTTTCAAGGCCGGAAACAACTGTGTTAACGCGCTGAGTAAGTCGCTTTTTGAGTTCTGTAAATTGGCTGTGGCGCTGACGAATCTTTGCAACGTTATCCTCAGGGAAAATCATCTCAATAAAGCTTTTGAGGAAGCCTCTCTTTTCTTGGCCATACGGATCTTGCGGCACAATCACATAAAATTCTTTCTGCATGATGTCCGCGTATTCAACTAGGCGACTAACATATTCAATGTACTCAAAAGTCTGTTTTTGCAGAAGCGGATTGCCTTGTGCAACGCCGATTTTTTTCAATTTCTCAATGTAATGTTCAAGATCGAGTTTTTTACTGCGAACCACAATTTGAATTGGGAATTCGAGCGCGTTTAAAAAGTTTTGATAAGAATAAATCACTGCATTTTGTTCTTCTTCCGACTTTAAATTTAGGTTCACGCTCGAAGTCCTGAGTACAGCGCGGAGGCCTCCATTTTTGAGCACGGCGGTGTCGTCGCGGATTTCAGAAACTTTAAGATAAAGCTGAGTGCTTATGAGTTTGTTTTTTGATCCGGTTTTAACCGAAGTTTGCGTGGATGGTGGCGGAGGAGGAGTTGTCATGCGGCTTGTGGTTTGGGGCTTGGCGTGGCACCGTAAGAATCTAGAACCTTGGAAATTTCACCGATTTTTTTGAGTTTTTCTTTGTCGCGCTCAATCTTACTGGCGGCATCAATGGCAAGGGTATTTTGCACCTCTTTTGGTTTTTCCGCAAAGATTGTAGCCATATAATTTTCCGCACCACCCATCACAAAGGTCCGTTTGCGAGGATTTTTGAAAAATTCCACGGTGAGGAGAACCCATTTGCCAAACGGAATGCCATTCACTTTTAGAAAGGCAATTAAGAGAGTGAGTCCTGCAGGAATTGCCGTTGCCGGAAACCAAACCTGCCAAACATAAAGCTTTGCCAAAGTGATATAAAGCGCATAACTGATTCCTCCACCAACTCCAACAATGATGAGTTGTTTTAGGGTGAGAAACCACACTATTTTGTCTTCTATCTGTACGTTTTGTGGAATTTTGTATTGCATATCTGTTAATTATATCACACAAAGCCTCTTTTTTCAAGCCGCCAAAACTGGTATGCTCCATCCGCGCCAGAAATGGCACGCTACAAAAGTCGACAAAAATGGAAAACATAAGAAATTTCTGCATTATAGCTCACATTGATCACGGCAAATCCACGCTGGCCGACAGGTTCCTTGAGGTCACAAAAACGCTCACAATGCGTGAGATGAAGCACGGGCAAATGCTGGATACCATGGATCTTGAGCAAGAGCGCGGAATTACAATCAAGCTTCAGCCGGTCAGAATGAATTACACGCTTCACGGAAAAACCTATCAATTAAACCTGATAGATACTCCGGGACATGTGGATTTCAGTTACGAGGTTTCGCGTTCGCTCGCGGCATGTGAGGGGGCGATTTTGGTGGTGGATGCAACTCAGGGAATTCAGGCACAAACGCTGGCGAATTGTTACATGGCAATTGAAAATAATTTGGAGATAATTCCGGTCTTAAATAAGATCGACTTGCCGGCCGCGGAAGTGGAAGAGTGCATGAAAGAAATTGAAAATGCTTTAGGAATTCCTAGGGCGGAAATTCTTTGCATTTCTGCAAAAGAAGGCACGGGTGTGGAAAAACTTCTTGAACGGGTCATTGAAAAAGTACCGCCCCCTCGCGAGCTTCCGGGCGCGAACGAAACCAAAGCCCTGATTTTTGACTCAGTCTACGATCCGTACAAAGGAATTGTGGCTTATGTAAGGCTAAAACAAGGGTCTTTAAAACGCGGAGATAAAATTAAATTTTTGAATACAAAGGCTGAAACGGAGGTTACGGAAGTGGGCTGTTTCAAGCCAAAATACATGCCGCTTGATGAAATTTTTGCCGGCGAAGTGGGTTATGTTGTGACGGGGATGAAGTCGGTATTGGACGCACGTGTTGGAGATACAATTTGGCGTCACAGGGATTGGCACCTGCGCGAAGAAATGAGTCCGGTTCCGCTTCCCGGATATAAACGTGTTGTACCTTTTGTTTTTGCAGGCGTTTTTTGCACGGATGGTGACGATTACCCGCTTTTACGAGACGCCCTTGAGAAATTAACCTTGAACGACTGCGCGCTCACGTTTGAGCCCGAGCAGTCGGGCGCGCTGGGGCATGGATTCAGATGCGGATTTTTGGGGCTGCTTCACATGGACATTGTTCAGGAGCGTCTTGAACGCGAATATAATCTGGATTTGATAGTCACAGCTCCGAGCGTTTCTTATGAAATCAAGAGGAGCGATGGAACTGTTTTCTTGATTTCGAGCCCTGCAGATTTGCCGGATCCGGTCTACATTGACGAGGTTCGCGAGCCGTGGATGAAGGTGGAAATTCTTCTGCCAAAAGAATATATGGGTGCAATTATGCAGATGCTTTCAGATAGGCGCGGAATCTCAAAAAATATGACTTATCTCGACGAAAAACGTGTCACACTTCACTATGAAGTTCCTATGGCGTCGATTGTTGTAGATTTTTACGACGAACTCAAAAGCCTGTCTTCCGGCTACGCCTCCATGAGTTATGAATTTTTGGATTACCGTGCCGGCGACTTGGTCAAATTGGATATTTTGGTTCACCATGAAAAGCTCGACGCGCTGGCAACAATTGTTCATAGATCCGAGGCTTTTTACACGGGCGGACAGGTTTGCAAAAGGCTCAAAGATATAATTCCCCGTGCACAGTTTGAAATTCCAATTCAGGCCGCCATTGGAGCAAAAATTTTGGCGCGTGAAACTATTGCGGCTTACAGAAAAGATGTGACGGGTTATCTTTATGGTGGAGATCGCACTCGTAAAGACAAGCTTTTAAACAAACAAAAAGCCGGCAAAAAACGCATGAAAATGTTCGGCAAAGTTGAAGTCCCTCAAGCCGCATTTCTTGCAGTTTTGAGGAAAGATGGATAAGGCGGTCAGGCGGTTTTTGGTTTTCGGTTTGTGCGCGCGCACAAACCGAAACGTCAGAAAGAACGCAGGAAAATCACTTGAGGTCTCGCTTTTATAAATGTAAATTAAAGTACGATTTGTTATCCCACGCAGGCAGACCTGAAGATATCTTATAAAATGTCAAGTTTAGGAAGAAATATTCGCATCCAAAAATCCCTTTGTATTTTAATGTTTTTAATTTTAACAGTTGCAAATTTATCTGCTTGTACAAAACTTTCACAAACGGGAGAAACCAATCAGGGCACGGACAACCTTACCGCCGGCACCGTGACCATTGCTTATGCGGAGCCAATCACGGATTATTCGCCACTTAACTACCTGGCGATAAATAGAAAATATCTTTCAAATATTTACGAGCCACTTGTTAAGTTTAACAGAAATTTCAGTACGGAAACCGCTCTCGCGGTTTCCTGGGGCCGCATTGACGATCTCACTTGGGAATTTCACCTCCGTAAAGATGTGCTCTTTCATGACGGCACCACTTTTGACTCTGCTGATGCGGTCTACTCTTTGAATCTTGCCGCTTCGGACAAGAACTCTGACTTGCATGGTATGCTTTCCGGAATCGAGTCGGCTACAGCCGTTGGCACAGATCGTATAAGAATAAAAACGCTAATTCCGGATGCGCTTCTCTTAAACAGACTTACATATATTTACATGATCCCGGACGGGTATACGGATTTTAACTTGCCGATTGGAACCGGCCCATACGGAGCAAAGGATTTCAAGGATAACACTCTGACTCTGGAGCGTTTCAATCCTTACTGGGGACCTCTTCCATATTTTGACACTGCCAAACTTATTTACATTCCATCTCCGGAAGAGCGTATAAGTGCGCTTATCTCAAATCAAGTACAGTTTTTGGCCTCAGTTCCTCCCGAAGAAATTGAAACTTTGAAAACGGCCGGTATGACGGTGGAAGTTTTTCCGGCTCTTGAAGTAAGTTACCTTATGCTGAACCAAGGAGGAGTACTGAAAGACACATCTTTGCGTACTGCGGTTTGGAATGCAATCGGTTCGGATTATGCTGGCGAATTTGGAGGGGGCTACCTTGAATCGACTTTTCAATATGCCGCATCAGGGATTTTAGGCTCTTCAAAAAGTGTAAAAAATAATACAGGCAATCTGGAGGCTGCTCAAGAACATAGAAGCAAATACCCCGGTAACGTAACTTTAACTTTGGATGTACCGGAAGGTCTTACAGAGCTTGGGAATGCAATAAAAGACGATCTTGCTCGCATAAATGTTGTTGTCCAAGTAAATACAATTTCCTCGGAGGAATTGGCCGGAAAAATAGAAAATGGAACTGCAGCAGACATCTACTTTTTTGGTTGGAAATATGATTTGGCGGATCTTGCTGAATTCTTTGAAAACGTTACTCATACAAAGACGGAGAAATTCGGTTTATATAACGGATTCAATTATTCAAATGCGGAAATGGACGGAAAGATAGAAAATCTTTCAAATGTACTTCTGCAAACAGATAGGAGCGTTACTTTGATGGGGTTAAGCGCAAGGTTCAAAGAAGAAAAAACGGTATATCCTCTTTTCGAGGCCCAAAATATTTATGCTTTAAGTCCAGACATTTCATGGGTTCTCAGGCTTGACGGGCAGATTTGGGCTGTAGATTTAATGAAAAATGTGTTAGAATAATAAGATTAGTTTAAGAAGAAAAAGAATGTTACATTCACTTAAGTCTAAATTCATTATCGCATTTGGGACACTACTTCTTGTCCTCTTTGCCAACTTAGGCATTTTTTTAGTGAACGCAAAAACGGAAGAACTCTCAACGGATATAAGCGAAGGGGCCCAAAGCTTTGCATCTCTTACAGTTAAAAAAATAATCCAAAGTTATGTCCAATATCTGGAACCCGGAAACTTTATCCCATTTAATAGGGATATAGCCGAGGCACTCAAAAAAACGGACAGCGTATCTGCAATTGAAATATTCAGTTATGGAGGTGAAATTCTCTATTCATCGGAAGATGAAGGCCGTGAACGCTACTCCGGCAATTTAAGATTGGTTGAGGATGAAGCTCTTATGGAAAGAATTCAAGCGGGAAAAACCTCAATTCTTTATGAAGACGGAAGGGTGGTCTATACAAAAGTCGACGAAAAGAAAAATACGATTTTCGTAGATTTTAATGAGACACCTATAGAAGCCCCTAGTGTAATTTTACGCATAAAAAGCATTATAGTGCCAAGTGAAAATGCTTACAGTGTTCTTTATGCGGTTTCTTATGACACTATGGACGACCGTCTTTTTGCTGCAAAAGTCCAGATAGGGATTATTGCCGGCGTGGGTCTTATTTTGGTGCTGATGATCTCTTTCATTTTGGCAACCAGCATCACAAATCCATTGAAAGCCCTCACGGAAGGCGCTGCAAAAATTGCCGCGGGAGATTTTACAGCTCAAGTTAATTCCGACTCAAAAGATGAAATTGGCACGCTTGCCGGAACATTCAACCGCATGGCCAAGGATTTGGCCGCCTCAATTGAGGTTAAACTTTACAAGGAGCGCGTCACAAAAGAACTTGAACTTGCGGGCCAAATTCAGCTTGATCTTCTTCCAAAAAGTCGTCTTGAACTTCCTGATTTGGAGGTCTCCGGAGGTCTTCACGCAGCCACGGAAATTGGAGGAGATGCCTTTGATTTTATCAAAATGGAAGATGGCGACTATGTGATTTATCTTGGCGATGTAAGTGGCCACGGAGTTCCTTCCGGAATAATTTCTTCAATTGCAAACGCTCTGCTTTACGCCATGCGTAATGAAACCGACTTGAAGACCATTGCGCACAGGCTAAACGCGGTAATTCAGGAAAAGTCGACTAATACAATGTTTATGACAATGGCTCTAACCGAGTGGTGTCCGCGCACAAAGTCGCTAAATTATGTGAATTTGGGACATTTGCCTCCGCTTTTTTACAATGCAAAGGAGAAAAAAATCACGGAAATAAAAAAGCAGGGAATGGCGCTTGGCCTTGTTGATAAGATAAAAAATTTGGAGCAGCACGCTTTCCCACTCGCCGCAGATGACATAATAGTCCTTTATAGCGACGGAATCCCAGAAGCCAGAAATGCCCAAGATGAACAATACGGCATGCAGCGCCTAAAGCGCATTGCTCAGCAGGCGGGTGACGATTTGCTCACCGCCGAAGGCATCAAGAACGCCATCTTTGCCGATGTTATGCAGTTCATAGGCTCCCGTGACCACCTTGATGACATTACACTGGTGGTGATGAAGAGGAGAGGCTGAGGGCGGTGGTGTGGGCTGTGGCAGTGTACAGTGGCAGTGTGCAGTGGCAGTGTACAGTGGCTGTTTTCACCTTGTGGTCACGGGAGCCTATGAGGCTACTGTGGGTTTGCCACACTTGTTCCCGGGAACAAACCCAGTTTCCCTGGCACTTTTTGCCGGTTTTTGCGATTTTTTCACGCGCGTTTTTTGGCTTACGCAAGCCATTTCCCGCGGCTAATGATTTCGCCACAATTCTCGTAAGCGCGCCAGTGAAAGTGGTGCTTTTTTGATTGAATTTTCTTGCGATTTTTGCTATTTTTCTTTTACATACTTTCTAATCTTATAATCTTATGCAAACTCAAATGCAAATTTCAGACCAAGATTTGTTAGCGCTCTGCCGAAGATATGGAAAAGAAGCAAGAGAGTGGAGAAACAAATTCATTGGCCTTCTGCCGGAGGTGAATCGCAGACGTCTTTATGAGAAAGAAGGCTTCCAAAGTATCTATCATTTTGCAGCAGTCCTTGCCTGCGTTTCCAAAGACCAAGTTAAAAGAGTCTTATCTCTTGATAGAACGTTTGAAGACAAACCGGATCTTAAAAAGATACTCGTTGAAGGGAAGGTAAGTGTAAGTAAACTTGCAAAGGTGGCATCAATAGCAACAAAAGAAAATCAAGCTGAGCTTGCAACCCTTACTGAGATTCATTCCAGAGAAGTCTTGGAGACTATGGCCAGAGATGAAAAACTTTGTTCCCGGGAACAAAACAAACAAGAAGAATTTTTTGAAGAAACGCCAAAACTTAATCCCGCTCTTTCAAAGGAAGTCATTCTGGAATTAAACCGCCTCCACGAACAAAAACAAGACGTTAATGAAATTCTTCTAAAACTTTTAAAACAAAGAAACAAAAGGACAGAGGAAAAGATACAGGAGACCCATGAGCGCTTGAGCGGAGAGACCCATCCTCCTGCAGCAAGATACAAAAACAAAGAAACGCGCGACCTCCTTCACGAAAAATACGGAAACAAGTGCGCCATTCACGGGTGCACTCATGAAGCCGAAGAAATTCACCATAAAATCCGCTTTGGACTGCAGGCAAACAATGATCCGGCATTCATGGTTCCACTTTGCAAGGAACACCACAAGATTGCACATACAATTGACTTGAAGTTTGCGAGTCACTTGCGGAATGCGCAAGAAAAAACGCACCATACAGTGCCTCGCAGCAGAGATCCGTACGAAGGATTCTCAACCTTGGACTGAACATTGAAGAATCACTTAAATAGTCACTCCGGGCACCGGAAACCTCTTACAGAGCTCCATCACATCAGCCTTGATGCCGGCAAGCATTGCCTCGTCAGCGCGATTCTTGAATGTTGCAACTATCCACTCTCCAATCTGTTTTAGCTCGGCTTCTTTCATTCCACGGCTGGTGGCTGCAGGAGTACCTAATCGGACTCCGCTAGGCTTTAAAGGCGGATTTGGGTCGTCAGGAATGACTTGCTTATTTGTGGTGATTCCAACCTTGTCCAAGAGATGTTCAGCTTCGGTGCCATCAATCCCAAAACTTTCAACCGTATTCATTACCATCATATGATTGTCCGTTCCGTTTGTAATAAGCTTAATTCCGCCCGCCATCAAAGTTTCAGCAAGCACTTTTGAGTTCTTCAAAATCTGCGCGGCGTACTCCTTAAACTCCGGCTGAAGCGCCTTGCCAAGCATTACTGCAATACTTGCGATTGTCTGCATATGCGGCCCGCCTTGGAGTCCCGGAAAAACCGATTTATCTATAACCGAAGCATGCTCCGCCTTGCACAAAATCATGCCTCCACGCGGGCCGCGCAAACTCTTATGCGTGGTGGTTGTGACAACATCAAAACCGTAGTCGAAAGGATTCCTCATAACTCCGCCGGCAATGAGTCCGCCAATGTGCGCAACATCTGCCATTGTGATTGCTCCAACCTCATCAGCAACGCGTTTAAACATGGCATAATCAAGATCACGCGGATAAGAAGTGTAACCGCACAAAATAATTTTTGGCTTGTGCTCCAGAGCGAGCGCGCGGAGCTCAGCCTCATCAATGCGGCCTTCCTCTTCAGGATGAGTTTTATATCTTACAAAATTGAAAATTTTCCCCATGTGAGAAACGGGATGACCATGCGTCAAATGTCCGCCGTGTGAAAGATCCATTCCAAGCACTGTGTCTCCGGGTTTTAAGAAAGCAAAATACACGGCTTGATTCATTGGCGACCCTGAAAGCGGCTGCACATTTGCGTGATCACAACGGAAAACTTTCTTTGCGCGTTCAATTGCCAGCGCCTCAATAATATCCGTGTAAGTTTGTCCGCCATAGTAGCGTTTTCCAGGATACCCCTCGGCATATTTATTTGTGAAAACGGACCCGTTTGCCGCAAAAACCTCGGGATACGTGTAATTTTCAGATGGAATCAGCTCAATTCCTTCGAACTCGCGTTTTTCTTCACCGCGAATTGCGTTATAAACTTCGGGGTCATTTTGGGCGAGTAGTTCCCAATTTTTGAGAACCGCGCCGGAAACATTTTGGTCAGCCATTTTTTATGGGGTTATGAATAAAATTTTCGGTAATAATTAAATTAACGGGCACATCATACTCTTCATGCACAAATTCATCTGTAAACTGCTCTGAAAACGCCAAGCCAATCTTTTTCCCGGAGATCCTCTTAAGAAGCCGGTCATAGTAGCCGCCTCCATGCCCAATTCTATGCCCAGCGCGGTTGAATCCAAGACCGGGCACAACAATAACATCAAACTTTTTGCGCATACTCTCGCGTCCGCCAGCCGGCTCCAAGATGCCAAACCCACCCTCCTCAAGATCCTGAAAATCTTCGAGCGGGAAAATCTTCAAATTGTCCCCAAAAACTTTTGGCACAAAAACTTTTTTGCCGTTTCTTAAACACACTTCAATCAGCCCGTGCGTGTCCACTTCCCCCGCACGTGACACATAAAAAAGGATGCTTTTCGCATCCGCCACTTCCTTTAATTTCAGGAAAGCCTTTGCAATTTTCTTGCTTTTTTCAGCCGTTTGGGCGGGCTGAAACGCCTCGCGCTTTTGGCGCAGGTGAGCTCGTAAAATATTTTTTTCCATGTGAAACCGCGGTCAAGTTTGCCCTAAAGTGAGCCCTCTTGTAAAGACCAAATTTGGTGCTAAAATTTTCTAGCGCATATAACTAAATATCATATGGAAACACTCAAAAAACCTGTTTTATTAGCTTCTCTTACAAGCCTCATTTTTGGCGCACTCGGAGGCGGTCTTACAAGCTGGGCCGTTTTGACGGAAATGCCCCAGTTACAAATTGCCAATACCGGCAACACAACAATCAATTATGAAAACGGATCCTATAACGAGGTGGTCACAAAGGCCGCTCCATCCGTGGTTTCCGTGGTGGCCATGAAAGATATAAGCGGATACAACCAGCAGTTACTCTTTGGCCCTTTTGGATTCTCTTTCCCGGGGATGCAAAACCAACAAACGCCTGAAGACAACACGCAAAACAATTCTGACGACTCTGAAAAAAATCTCTCCGAAGTCTCCAGCGGAACCGGATTTATAGTGAGTGCGGACGGCCTTGTGGTCACAAATAAACATGTGGTTTCGGACGAGGAGGCCGAGTACGTAATTTTCTTGGACGACGGCACCAGCCTTGATGCAAAAGTTCTTGCAAAGGACACTTTAAACGACATAGCAATCCTGCAAATTTCAGGTGACGACGACAGAATTGGCTCGCTTCCGGCTCTCACTTTTGGAGACTCAAGCGCTCTTAAAATTGGCGACCCTGTTATAGCCATAGGAAACGCCCTTGGTGAATACGCAAATACAACAACCGCCGGAATAGTTTCTGCAACGGATAGACAAATTATGGCTTCCGGAACGGGATTCGGCGCTGAAAGTCTTGTGAATTTGATCCAAACGGATGCAGCAATAAATCCGGGAAATAGTGGTGGCCCGCTTCTTAATTTGGCGGGGGAGGTGATTGGTATGAACACGGCCATAGATACAACCGCGAGTGGAATTGGTTTTGCAATTCCGTCGAATGATGTTTCAAGCGTAGTTAAATCGTACCAAGAATATGGTAAAATTATTCGACCTTATGTTGGGGTGAGATATGTTCCTGTAACACCAATCCTGACAAAAAAACTGGAACTTGGAGTTGATCATGGAGTTTATGTTATTGGCGACCAAAACTCTGGCCCCGCCGTTCTGGCAGATAGCCCCGCTGAAAAAGCCGGCCTTAAAGAGGGTGATGTTATTCTTTCCGTTAATGATACGGAACTTAGCGGCAATTTCACTCTACAAAATGCCATTGCCGAATATAGTGTTGGCGATACGGTTACCCTTGAAGTTTACCGCAAAGGCGAAACTATAAAACTCTCTCTCACTCTTGCGGAGAGTCCGGAGGCGGAGAAGACGGCTGAGGAGTAAAATGGTGGGCGCTGAGGGATTCGAACCCCCGACCCTCTCGGTGTAAACGAGATGCTCTAACCAACTGAGCTAAGCGCCCTTAATTTTAGACAAGTGACTCTGAACTGGGACTTTGTCCCGTTCAGAGAGTGGTGGGCAAGAGAGGACTTGAACCTCCACCCCAAAAAATATGGGACTAGCCCCTCAAGCTAGCGCGTCTACCATTTCGCCACTTGCCCGAACTTTTAAAGAACACACTTTTTAGAGTGCGTGGGTATTTTAACTCTCCTTGCTTAAAACACAAGTTTTTTTATATAATGCCTTTTGTGCGCCGCTTAGCGGCGTACCGAACGCGCCAAAATGAATCAAGATTTACTGTTCCTCCAAAACCTTGGACTGGCCCTGCTTATGGGTAGCCTGATTGGTCTTGAGCGTGAAAGGAATAGGGACAAAAAAAAGCCTTCGGAATTTGGCGGAATTCGCACAATGGCTCTTATAAGTGTCCTTGGCTATCTGATTTACAGTCTGTTTTACGAACAAATAGTCATTTTTGGCATCATGACAGCGGGGTATGTGGTTCTATTGATTGCTTCCTATATAGTTTCTTCTTATCAAAATCGTAATTCCGGGGCAACAACGGAAATAGCAGGCCTATTTTCATATCTTATAGGAACTTTGGTGGGAATGGGAAAACCGCTCCACGCAGCCGTTGTGACGCTTCTTGTTGTAATGATTCTCTACTTTAAGGAGCCTCTTCATAAATTTGCGCACAAAATGGGACAAGTGGAGCTCTATGACACCATTAAATTTATAGCGATTGTTTTTGTGGTTTTGCCACTTTTGCCAAACCGCACATTCGGGCCACTTGATGTACTCAATCCGTATCAGATCTGGCTGGTTGTAGTTTTGATTTCGTCAATTTCCTTTGCAAGCTATATTGCAATTAAACTCGCCGGCCCCAAAAGAGGTACGCCATTCAGTGGTTTCTTGGGCGGCTTAATCTCGTCGACTGCCGTTGCAATGAGCTTCTCAGCCCTTTCCAAGAAAAATCCTAAAATAGTTTGGCCTTTTGTGATTGGAATCTTACTGGCGGCCTCGGCAATGTTTGCCCGTATACTTTTAGCGGTTTCAGTTCTAAATCAGAATCTTTTTGGGGCGCTCTATCCGCCGCTTAGCGCAATGGCGTTTACAGGTTTTCTCATCTGTGCTGTTTTTTACACTCACAAGCAAGGTGAAAGCGCCGGCGATATCACGGAAAAAGATATGCACCTAAAAAGTCCGTTTCAATTGGGTTCAGCCATCAAATTTGGCCTACTTTTTGGAGCAATGCTCTTTATCTCAAAATTTGCCAGCCTGTATTTTGGAAATAATGGTATATATTTGACAGCTTTTCTGTCCGGGATTGCGGATGTGGATGCCATTACCGTTTCAATGGCAAATTTAAGCCGTGAAGGGTCCATAACGGCAAGCACGGGAGCTCTTGCAATAGTTATAGCAGCCATGACAAACACGGCCTCAAAGTCGTTAATTGTAATCTTTTTTGCTTCGAATGAAGTCAGAAAAAAAATTGTATTCACAATGTTTTTTATAATTGCCGCCGGAATTTTAGCCCTGAGTTTTTCCGTCTAATTCGCAAACTTAGTCAAAGTGTATTTGTCACGTCCAACACGTACAAATTGCGACTTGTTTTTGAGATTCAAATAAATGGTAATTGTTTTTACATGTCTTTGTTCCAAAACGGCCTTTGTTATTTCCTCGCGGCTGCGTGGCTTCCCGTCGTCCAAAATTTCCGTGATTACGTCACACACGGTTCCGGTTTTGTACCCCCAGTCTTTTAACGCATAAATCCCACGACCGATCAGAATAAAAGCTTCATTGCGGATAAGTTCATTGTGGACGGCCTGCATATTGATACGCTTCTGGTCAAATGTTGCAGCCGTGATGAGTTCGGCAATCTTACCAAAATGAAGTGGTTTCTTCTCTTTCTTGAAAGTAAACAAGATTTTATCCTTCAACGTACGGGGATTGATGTGTCTCCAACTATAAAGCCCAACACCTTGCTCGGTAAATTTGCAATCTCTTGTTACTCGCAAAATGTTTGCAATTGCACTCTGGCTGAAATTTTCTTCAAGATCGTCATTGGCACTATCCGTAAGCTTTTCTATGCTGAGCACGTGTTGAGCTTTTTGTAAGCGTTTCATTGAGCTGGCACTTGCTTTTTGAACTTTATCAAAAGGCAGAGATGAAAGTCTCCAAAAAGGATCAAACTTGAAAGAGTTCGGCTCAAAGGATATTTCACTGTCAAGAGTGAGTGCCAAATGTAAATCTTGGATTTCTTTATCCGTTATATTTGGCAAAGTTTTCATCAATAAACCTTTAAAATACTCATCTCCGGCAATTCCACCCTCCTTCTCAAGAAGCGCCTTTGCAAATTCCGTCAGGATCTTAAGATTTGTATTCTGAGCATTACGTTCAAGCTTCCTAAGCGCGGTGTTCTCTATCTGTCTTACTCTTTCACGGGTGACATTAAAATGCTTACCAATTTGTTCAAGGGTAAGTTTCTCAGGTGAGGAAAGAGCAAAACGGCTTTCTATTATATACTTCTCTTTATCAGAAAGAACAATCAAAAGATTTTCAACAAGATCACGTAATTTGAGTTCTTTGGGGCTCAACTTGCGATCAAAGACGAAATTAGTGTTAACCATTTTGACTTGGATTATGGGGTTGACGAATTGAAAAATAAATTTTTTCTTTTCGCGAACCAAGCATAATCAATAAATACAAGTTTTGTAAAGGGCATAGCCTAAATTATCTGTTGTCAATTTTATTGACAGTATTTTAATTTAGTGAGCATTTAAACCTCATCATTGGGCTCAATTATTGCTCAAAAGTATCATTCTGTAAATGACTTCCGCCACTTCGCCCCTGCTCATTGGTTCTGAGGGATTAAAGTAATTTCCTTCCAATGGGAATAAATCATTTTCCTTGGCGTAAAGCACGTAAGGGGCATACCAATTATCCTCGCTAACGTCTACATACGGGTCTCGGCTTAACTGATAATCAAGCGTAACTCCGGCGGTATTAAACAACATTTTTAAGAATTCAACTCGGTTAACACCTTGGGAGGGTTTGAAAGTACCGTCGCTATAACCTTCAACAATGCCAAGATTATAAGCTGTGGCCAAGTAGCCGGAATACCATTGCCCGGATTCGGTATCGCTAAAACTTAAAGTGGAATTGGAACTTAAGTTCTCATCCATACCGCTGAAAATAAATTTAAGAGCTTCAACGCGTGAGACAGTCTTTTCAGATTGGAAAGTCCCATCGGAATAACCCTGAACAGTGCCTTTGTTATAGAGGTAGCTTATGGCGTCATAGTAGTCATCGCCGTAGTCCAAATCATTAAAGAGGCGTGACTCCATAGTTTTACTTTCTGCGATTTTTGTTCCGTACGTTACACGGAATAAAAGTTCAGAGACATTTTTGTCAGAAGTGAAAGCGAACTCGGCAACTCCTGTAGGAAAGTCTTTGCTGGTAAACTTATCTTTTGAAAAAACTCCGGAGCCTTCAATGAGTGTCACTGTGGCAGTTCCTTTGCCGTAAAATCCGGGTGTGGGATTTCCTTCCAAGTCAAGTGCCTCAATGCGAATTGTTTCAGATTTACCCGGGACAAAATACCCATCATGACTGATCCCAAACTTTGCAAAGGGCTCTATTTGAGAAACAACATAAATGGGGGAAGAGGTATAAACTTGTCCTGCCACCTCTGCACTTATTGTGATTTCGCCATCCTTATTGGCGTAGAAATTAAGGTCGACTACTCCGTTATCAAAATCCGCCTTTGTAATAGAGCTCCTATTTAAAGAGCCAACTTCCGGATTGGATACGGAAACAATGATTTCACCATCAAAAGTGGCATCCTCAAGAATCTCCCCGGCACTATCGGTAAGTTTCAATTTTATTTGTGGATTTTGGCCCGGCTGCGTGAAATATGGAACTTCCATAGCTATGGATTCAAATCCCATTGTTACCACTACCGGTGCAGTAGATTCTTCTTCCGTAATATTGCTCACCACTTCCGTATCTTCTACTGTAGTCACTACGACTTCTTCTGAAGGTTCAACAGATTCAACCGTAGTCTCCGTGTATATAACTGAAGAGTCCAAATTATCCGCAATAAAATCCATTGGATTTATAGTATATTTGTACAAATTCTCCATACCCACACTGTGGTCTACAGCATCCCAGAAGCCATATCCTGCAGCCGAAGCTTCAGCGGTGGTAAATGGCCAATATGGGTGCCAAGGAGCTGAGCCGGAATCAATTTGAAAGTGCAAGTGAGGAGTTGTGGCGGTGCCTGTGTCTCCAACCTCACCAATAACCTGTCCTTTTGTAACTGTGGTACCTTCAGGGACAAGGATCTTCGATAAATGGGAATAACTTGAGTAGACTGTACTCTCGGCGGAATGTTCCACAACAATTGTATTGCCAAAGCCGCTGGAAGTTCCGGCCTTTGTCACAAGTCCGTTTGCAATTGCATGAACAGGCGTACCTTCCAAGGTTTTAATGTCAACCGCGGGGTGGCTTCCACAGCCTTCTCCACAGTCGTCAAACTGATAATTTCCGGCATAAGGCACGGGATAAGTGATTTTTGTATTTGTAATAATGTTATAGTCGCCCTTGCCCCAAACCAAGCTTGAGGAAGGATAAGTGAGATAATCCAACCTGTACTCCGGAATTGGAATCAATTTCGTCTCTGAAATTTCCTGATAAGTCATACCGCCTTCGCCGTTTGCAAGATTAACCCAGTCGGGCACTTCTTGAATTGGCATTACCGTACCATCAAATGCCGGCACTAAGCTCCCTGCAACGGATGTCATTAAAGAGTCGCTCTCATATTTTAGTGTCACGGAAGTAACTGAAACAGCCATCAAAGCAAGTATTTGAATCCAATGTTTGACATTTTTTCTCCTTAGATCCTTCGAGATTTTTATCATAGGGTTTGTTTTTCTTTGAATTTAATCTTATTATTATACAGCAAAATTCATTTTATTTCAATGAAAAGACCGGCAAAAAAGACATTAAAAAGGACGACTGAAACCGCTAAAGAGACAGCCGACTTTGCAGGTGAACTTTTAAAGGAGTTCGGCCACGGGTGCATCTGGCTCCTTTCCGGAGATCTTGGCTCCGGCAAAACAATTTTTGTGAAAGGCCTGGGGAAGGCACTCTGCATAGATGAAACAAAAATTAAAAGTCCCACTTTCACTTTCCGTGCAGATCACGGCATTTTAGCTCATTATGACTTGTACCGCTTGGAAAAACCGGACGAACTTCTTTTTGAGCAAATAAATGAGGATATTTTAAGTGGCAAAACTGTGGCGATTGAGTGGCCGGAAATTTTTCTGCATGCTTGCCCCGCTAAAGTAGTCAAAATCTCCTTCACCCACAAATCTTCCAAAGAGCGCCAAATTACGGTTACTCCTCCTCTTTAAGGGAAGCCAAAATACTGTCAGGAAGCCTTACTATGTGTTTCCCACTTGAGATTTCATCACGCCTATAGGCCATAATACTCTTTGTGGAAAACCTATTCTCTATGATGCGGTTTAGCGCAGTCCTTGTCCCGGGACCAAGGTAGCCGGCACCGGAATCGTCTTTAGTATTTACAAGTCCTATCGACTGTTGAAATTTAAAGAGAGCATGCTCGGTTGTTTCTCCAAAGTTCCCGGTTGCTTCAATTCTAAGATAGCCGAGCCGCTGAAGTTCCTCCTGAAGAGCTCTCACAGTCTCTCCGCTGTCTCCAAGTTCAAGGGCTGAAGCAAATAAGACTTCTTCCTCAAAAAGATCCGGATAACGCTTCAAAAGCAGACTGCCTTTTTGGATCTTAACAGTATCTTTGGCATTCTCATCATTTATAAGAGTATCAAACTTTTTGCGGGTATTTATGCCAAAGTGACCGGCCCCCATTTCATCCGGCCCTGAAACTATCCCAAAATCAATTTGGAAGGCAAAGATTGCTTGTGCGGTATCTGAACTGTAAAAGCCACTGGCTTCACTCAAATACCCCCAAGTCACCAAATACTCTTGCATTTTTGTAACGCTCTCACCGCTGTCTCCAAAGTAAATGTCCTCCGGAAACTCAAGTGGAGATAAAATTGTACTCGTCAAAAAGTTCTCAGCCCCTGTATACGCCTCCAAATAAACCTCCTCCGTAAGCGACTCGTTAATCCCATAAACCCGGACATCCACAACTCTTTTTCCCCAAGTAAGCGCACGATTCAAACCGGAATCGCCCGAGCCCATCCATATATCCAGCCTGTCATACTCGTTTCCACGTTCTCCTGCATGTTTAATTGCTCCTCCGCGGTCATGCACCGCCACAAGCCCAACCCCCGGAATATACATTTTTGTTCCAAAAGGATAACTCTTTGGCGCCGCCACCATTCCGGGATAAACCTGCGTCCCATCCGCCCCATTTGTTCCATTACCGTTTAGATAGATGTCCCCCTCATACGAGCCCGTTAAATAGTGCTCTTGCCCGGAAAGCGGCGAATAATACGCCGTAATTGTGAAGGTTGTCACAGTATAGTATGCCTCCATATCAGAAGGCGCCGTAACCGCCCCACCTTCATCCACACTTTGTGCGCGCGCACAAACTGCTCCGCCCAAAAGCGAAATGACATATGCGCAAAACCCCAAACAGTATGCCGACTTTTTCAGAGATCCCTTGATTGCTTTTATTTTTTTTGTATTCATTTGATCTGTTTTTATATTTATTTTTCTCCTTTCGACTTTTACTTTCCCCTAATTATACCAAATTTTGACCACTTATGTGGGAAGAAGGGGTTGACAGAGAGAGAGAGATGTTACATTGCAAGTATGGGATCAAGGCGATTTTTGGTTTAAGGAAATTGTGAAAGGGAAGCCTTTTTCATGTTTTTTACCGTTTTTTTCCAGGCGACTTCACCTCCTCCACTTCCTCACCACAATAAGGTCAATTGCATGTGCAATTTTGTGATGCTCCGCGCAAAGCGGAACCAAATAAAGTGGATTGTTTAGGCTTTGCAGGCCAAAACGAACCTGATGATGCACTTGCTCGGCCAGTTTGGTGCATCCATGGTAGGCGCATTTATTTCCGTATTCCTCATTAAGAAGGTTTTGGGTTTCTTTGATGATGTACCTTCCTTCTTCCTCGGGTAGGCGGCTGGCGGCCTCATGTTTTCTTTCCTGAATATCTTTTGCCCTGAGCTCCAGTGATTCCAGAAGGACTTTGCTTACGTCTTTGCCTTGAGCGTGCAGTTCATCGAGCTTTTTTAGTAGCTCTTCGGAGAGGGTAAACTTGTGCCCGGGCACGGAGGTCTCAAAAAGGGGTTTTTGCTCCTGAGCTTGTGCGCGCGCACAAGCCTTTTCATCTTTTCTCATGGCTTCAAGTGCTTTTTGTGGAAGGACTTGGAGTAATTTTGCAACCTCTACATCATTCTCTTTAGTGATTGCCGGGGCACGAGAGAACTTATTGATACTTACCTTGCCTTGAACAAGGAGAGCTTTACAAATTGGTTTGTCTTCTAAGGTTTTTTCTGTGTTTATGACTCTATTCACCTGTTCTCTGGAAACTCCACCAAGAACTGCAGCAAAATGATAAATGCTCAAAAAGCCTTCTTGCGCATAAAGACGGCGTCTAT
>JBAZYV010000004.1:0-92127 GCA_041659165.1 Candidatus Altimarinota bacterium
GAATAAATCAAGAAGTATTGGTTTTCCTTGCAGTCTCTTTTCAATATGAAGTGCCGTATTTACTTGTGCTTCTGAGAGTCCTGCAAACTTTGCAGCAAATTCATAAATATTTGAGCAGTTTTCTTTTTCATAAAGTCTTCTCCTAAAGACCTCGGGGAGTAGGCTTTCAAATTTTCTTCGCCAGAGGAGGGCATTACAACCGTACTGCTTGCAAAGTGAGAGGAGTTCGTTGTCTGGGATTTGACTTAGATTATCCATAGTATTATTTGGTGAGGAATTGTAGAAGAATGATAGAGGAAATCACTGGAAAATTCAAGGCAAAATAGGCGGTTTTTGCTGGACGGTGCGGGGTAATTATTGCGGAATCGCCAACCGCGGAAAATGGCTTAAGTAAGCCCAAAAGTCACCCTTTGAAAATCCGCACAAAAACAACTGCACGGCCACAATTTCCCGCCTTTTCTGCGCGCGCAGAAAGAGGCATCGCTCGCCGTGTCATCATTGCTCTCTGCGCGCGCAGAAAAACACAGGCAGATACTTCTAAACACGGCTAAGCTGTGATAAATTTTCATCATCATATGACTTCACGTTTCACAATTTCAAGATTTACAGTGGTATTCGCCGTTTTAATTCTGATAACGGCAGCGGTAATTTTGAGGCTTTTTTATTTACAGGTAATCCGCCACGGCTACTACGCCGGTATTTCCGAGAGTGAACAGCAGGGCTACACCACACTCCCTGCACGCCGTGGTGAAATTTTGGTTGAAGACTACCATTCCGGCGAATCCTATGCTCTTGCAGCAAACACCACGCTCAGCATGATTTATGCCGACCCAACCCTCATAAAAGATCCCAAACTGGTTGCAGACACCTTGTCTCCGCTCCTTTTTGATCTCGACCAAGAAAAAGAGCTCGACGCTATCCGTTACGAGGACGACTATGAGGCAATCCAAAAGATGGAAAATGAGGCCCTGCGCACTGAAGCCCTCTCAAAGCTCGCATATAAAACGGATGAAGAACTTGCCGCCTCCTTCGCGCAGGGCCTCGAAACAACTCTTGCAACAAGAACCAAAGACGTAATTTTATATACCACAAATGTAGATGCTGAAACCCAAGCTAAAATTAAAACCGCGAACATCAAGGGAACCGAGCTTACTGAAAATGGTAATTTTTATTTATATCCGGAAAAAATCGCGGATAAATCATCTGCCGCAGAAAAAATCTCTGAGATTTTTAATGTTAACAAAAAAGAACTGGAAACTACTCTTCTTGGCACAAACCGTTATGTTGAATTGAAGCATCGCCTTGCCCCTGAAATTACCGAACAAATTGAAAAAATTCTTGAAGATGACCGTGCCCAAGCGGAAAAAACAAAAACCGATCCGAATTTTTTAGGAATAGTCCTTAAAGAAGAATATTTCCGATTTTATCCGGAGCAGTCGCTTGCCGCACAAGTACTTGGATACACAAATTCCGCGGGGACCGGTCTCTATGGAATCGAGGGCACATTTGAGGACATCCTTCACGGCCAAGACGGAATTTTCACATCGCAAGTGGACGCCTATGGCAACCAAATTACAGTCGGGAAAACCGTGATTGAAGAGGGTGTAAATGGAGCGGACATCACTCTCACGCTGGACCGCGCAATACAAAGCGAAATTGAAACTCTTCTCGAAAAAGGCGTGAAAGATTATAGACCGGATAGCGGCCAAGTCATTGTGATGAATCCAAAAACGGGTGCCGTTTTGGCAATGGCTCAGTACCCAACATTTAATCCAAATTCTTATTCGGATGTCTTCAAAAAAGTCGAAATTGCAATTCCCGAGGACAAAAAAGACCGCATCATACTGGCCGGCACGGAAGACGAACCAATTTACTGGTACTACATCCAAGTAGACCCGGATGTACGCATACAAATTTTCCCCGACTCCGGCAAAACTATAGATCCGCTAAAAGAAAGCAAATGGTACTCTTATGAAAATCTCTTTGGCCCCGAGGTTTATAAAAATAAAACCACTCAAGAAGTTTATGAGCCGGGTTCGGTGTTTAAACCTCTCACAATGGCCGCCGCAATAGATGCGGGAGAAGTTACGCCAAACCAAATTTTTATGGACACAGGTCCTCTTGGCGTGGACTTCAATAAAAACACCGGTGAATACGACTACTACATTGAAACATACAACGGCCAATATCACGGCCCTGAAACCATGACGCAAATTCTGGAACATTCTTGCAACGTAGGAATGTCATATGTTGCAAAACTTCTTGGTCCGGAACTTTTTTATTCATATATAAAAGCTTTTGGTCTCACAGAACGCACCGGTATAGGCTTTACGGATGAAGTTATGGGCCGCTTGGCACATTACAGCACTTGGACCGAATCCGAACTTGTCACAAAAGCCTTTGGTCAAGGAATTTCCATGACTCCCATTCAACTTATGGAGGCTTACACGGCACTCGCAAACAATGGTGCCGTCATGAAACCTTATATTGTAAAAAAAATCACCTATGCCGATGGCCGAACCGAAGAGTTTGAACCCGAAGTTGTAAAGCAAGTTATCTCGGAAGAAACCAGCAAAAAAATAATCGCAATGATGACGGATGTTGTGGAATCTTATGCAAGTATCTCAATCCCGGGACATTATTTTGCCGGCAAATCCGGTACAGCCCAAACCTATAAACATGGTCAAGCACTTTCCGGCGTTGGAACCACGGAAGCTTCTTTCATGGGAATAGGTCCCATTGAAGATCCTGAATTTTTAGTAATTGTTAAAATGGATCACCCCCGCACAAATGAATACGCCGAACCCACTTCAGGACAAGTCCTCAAGCAAATAATGGCTTTCCTTTACGACTACTACTCAATCCCGCCGGACAAAGACTGAAAAGCCGTATTATTTAAATTTGCGCCTCCACCCAAGTTTTGACTGCTTCCTCGCTAACAACACTCATCTCCACAGTAGCTATTTTCTCCCCCGTATATCCATTCACCAAGGCTACTGAACTTTTGAGTACAACAACAAAGTAAGCTGTGTCCAAAACCGGCATAATAACTGCCGGAGTCGATGTTCTTATATCAAAAGCGGAATACCTAAAGATTGAATTATCAGAGTATTTAACACCATAATCCCCCAAAGAATTTCCCCAATAATTTGCAATTCTTCCATATCTGGGCTCGGACGGATTTAAATTACCGTAATAAGGATGTGTGAAACCAATATTCGTTTCGTCCACAAGCCCATTTCCATTATTGTCTATGCCATCTTTATAAATTTCCACCCCTTCGTTTGGAACATCTCCAGCACTACTCCCTCCACTTACATAAGAATAATTTGGAAACTTTGCATAAGACAAAATCCCACCACTATCAAAGCCCAAATATGAAACTCTTTTCGGACCATTCGATGGCGTTAAAGTAAAACCTTCTGCGTTGTATGCCGGCAAAGTATATTCATTCGACTTTGTCTCAACGGCGAAACTCCCTTCAACCCAGCTCACACTCAAAACTTCCAAAGCCAGCTTACTGTCATGAATTACATAAAGAAGTCCATCTTCAAAGTACATATCTGAAAGATCGCTCCCCAGTGGAGACATAAAAGATCCTTTTACCACAGCACTTGTCCCTGACAAATCAAAAAGAGTAATTTTGCCATCATACTGAGAGCCAATTGCAAAATAATTCACACCGGAAATACTCATATAAGCAATTCCTTCCCCACCTGCAGTTCCTCCAACTTCCGGAACCCACGCAGAGATATCCCAAGTTTGCAAAACCTGCTTGGCATTTAAATCGTATTTTATAATGCGCCCATTCTCATCTAGTAACCACACCACTGAAGAGTATATGTCCGCAATCGTGATGCCCTCTAGATCTCCATCCACATTCCAAACAGTAGTTGGATACCCTGCCTTGTTTATCTGAATTTCGACTACTTGCCCCCCATCTCCAACAGCAAACAATGTATTACTGCTCTTACTAAATATAAGTCCGCTTGGCTCAAATCCTGCCGAGTACAAAGATTGAATCTCCACATCCTTTACTCCCAAAGTCCCAGGCCAAGTCAACGCAAAAGTTTCTGCCGGCACAAGGACAAAAGACATCACACAAAACAAAGAAAGAAGTCTAAATATTGTTTTCATTTTATAAACATTAAGGGCTAACAACGTCTAGCCTATCACAAATCCAGCGACTTAATCCAGTTTTTAACTTTCTTTTCGCTTATCTTTTCAATTCTTGTTTTTGCCACGGTTTTACCCGCATAAGCATTCACAACCGCAATATTCTTTTTGCTTGTAACCAAGAAATATCCCGTATCCAAAAGTGGAGTTATTTTGCTTTGCTCGTCTGTCTCAAAAGAAAATGCCGAATACATCTCGTGAGTCCCGTCAGAATATTCTATGGAGTAATCGCCATCATCCTCGCCAGAGTAGTCGACAATAATTCCATCCCTATCCGTTGATGGATCCAAAGAATGATAGTCAACGCCGTCTTCACGCTCCTCATTTTCCACAATAACTACAATCTCGCCTTCCCTTCTGTCGGAATCGCTATTTCCAACTACCACGCCCTGATTGTCATCATAATCACTATGATTGTCATGATTGTTAGGCTCTTCAACGTTCGTGTTACCGCCACTATATGACAAATTCGGGAACTCACTATATGAGAGCACTCTTCCGCTATTCCCATAATCATAAGCCAAATAAACCGTTCTTGTTGGACCGCTTGACGGTGCTAAAGCAAACCCCTCCGCATCATCTGCAGGCGTAGAAGTATACTCGTAAACTATTGTTGCCTTAACGTCTGCCGCAGCCCCTTCAAGCTTCAGGACCTCCACTGCACGATTTCCATCATAAAGCACATAAAGCAGTCCGTTTTCATAGTACATATCAGAGGCATCCGTTCGTCCTGAACCTGAAACAAAAGTCCCTTTTTCCTCCGGCACGGTGCAGCTCAAATCAAACACATGAATCACTCCACCATCCTGACTTCCCACCAAAAAATACCAATTCCCTGAAATTTGCGCAAAGGCGAGACCTTCTCCACCGGCACCGCCACCAACCTCTGGAACAAAAGCCCCTATATCCCATGTCTGTAATTTTTTTCCACTATCAGTCAAATCAACCTTATAAATGTACCCGTTTTCGTCAAGCAAATATGGAGCATTGCCGGCCATTGTAATCCCCTCCAAATCCCCACTAAACCGCCATGTTTTTGCTTTTGAAGTGTCATTTAAATCAATTGCAAAAACGTCGCCTTCATCCCCAACTCCAAGTAGTCGACTGTTGCCCGTATCCCAATAAAGCCCGCTCGGCTCAACTCCAAAAATGGCTTTATTAAGCCCTTCATCAATGTTTTTTCCCTCTGTCGACGCCGGCCAACCAGCACTCACCGTAGCCAAAGCCAAACCGGAAAACAGACCTGTTGCGAACACTGCAAGAACCAACGCTTTTATATAAGAGTTCATATCTTATGGGGTTATATTTGATTGATTAAGGATATTTTCACGTACATGACTTGGCAGGCCAGCGTGGAAGTAGTTCGAACGTATTCTACGAGGGGTTGAAGGGCTGGGAAAAGTAGTTCGAACTCATTCGAATTTAATAGTGCCACCAACCTCAAGGAAACGGCATAACAGAGACTCAATATCACCATTTGGAGTTGATGCAGTTGCTCGAATAAAGTCTGCACTTGTTATGCTAATGATGTCATCTGTATCAGTTCTTCGAGCTTTCCCCAGCAATATAGAAACATTTCGGAGTTCTGTATCCGTAAATGGTCGCCCCTCTCTTGTAATCCACAAGGTTGAAAATGTCTCTGGGATTTGCAAACACATCTCTTGAACAGGAAGGCAAGGGGCTTCCATACCCGAAAGCTCTGGATATTGATTCCTAAGTCTAGCATGTGGAACATTCATCAAATTTGCCCACAAATCACAAGAAACCCATCGTCCACCTTCAGCAGGAACTTCACAAGTTTGAAACCCAACACCCTGTACTCTTGCCCTACACTTTTCACATTGTGCCCTGAAACCTTCTAGGGAAACTTCCAATACACTACCTCTATCGGCCTCTGGCAACCGTCGTGCCAACGCGTCTGCTTCTTTTAAGAGAGTATTTGTTCCTTTTCTCGACATAATGAGAAGGGTTAAACAAGAGCGAATAATACATGTGTTTTTGAGGATGTCAAATTCTGTTTTGAAAAGGAGACGAGTCGACACCCCTGCAGGAATCGAACGCCTTTATCAGATTGGAGGCATATTAACAAAGGCACATTTTGCTACTCTGAACACCCCTATAATCAGAGGCCAGCGTGGAAGTAGTTCGAACATATTCACAAACTAAAACAGTGATGCTTGAATTTCTTGAGCAATAGGCTGTGGCCCAACAAGAACTTGCTCAACGGCACTTGAATCAGAGCATACCCAAAGTAGCTTTTTTGCCCTAGTACAAGCCACATAAATAAGCCTACCATCTTCTGCGTACTGGGAATCAAATAGTTTTCCATTTGCCAATACTCCAAGAGCTTTTGTTACAGACGTATTATAATTGCCACGTCCTGAATCTAGATAAACCAGAACCGCTTCAAAAGTCCTACCTTTAATCTGGTGAATGTTTTCAACAGTTATCTCGTAATCCAAATGGTAGTGGACAAGATCATTCAAAAGATTACCGACCTCTTCTTGCCTTCTTTTGATTTTCACCTCGAACGAACACTCGTGAATCGAACTTATCAAAGAATTAATCTCTCCCACCCAATGAGATAAAGAAATGTCCAAGGCGGGAAGGCCTTTAAAGAAGGCTAAAACAATTCCATTAAAATCCATACTGTCTGGATCCAATTCAGCACTGGAAAAAGATGGAAACATTTTACTCTCCCAAAGAAGAGAAGTGGCATCTCTCAATTCAGAAAAAGCACTTTTCATCTTGTTTTGTTTTTTCGCCAGACAAGACATCAACAAATGATCAGCTATCCTTTTATGCAAGCCATTGGGGCCTCCAGCAAAATAGGACTGATAAACTTTTTCGGGGTTGATGAGAGAACTTCTCCCACCAAATAGCACTGCAACATTCTGGGGAGAAATATGAATACCTTTTGATCGCACTTTATCTAAAAACAACTCAACTAGAACCTTTGGGTTTGGATTATGCATGACCTCAAATTCTGAGACATCTTGAGTGGAAGGCAAAACAGTTGTGATGAGAGCCTCTGGGTGAAAGCGATTAACAAAGCGACAAATGGCATCACCAAACCTATGAGTACTATTGAGCTGTATATGATACCAATTTGGGTCTTCACACTTCAAACGCATAAACTGAGGGTGGGCATCTCTCCACTGATAAATAGACTGATTCGGATCACCAACCAAGAATATGTCTTGGACGCCTGCCGCCTGAAGCAACTCAACAATAGCGATTTGAAGCTCAGAGCAGTCTTGTGCTTCATCAATGATCCAAATGGGGAATCGCCTTGCTATCGTACGAGCGAGTTGAGGACGATCAGATAGAACCTGATAACACAAATAAGTAAGTTGATTTTGTAAAACAAAGCCTGCCCTATGAAGCTTATCTATCGTTCTATCAAGGTCAACGATAGGAGTGCCAAGAAGGGACCTACCATCTTGATATCTCCTTTCTCCCTTAGAAGTGTAAACAAGATGATTCGGGTTTAATTTAGATCTTAAAAGGCTAGGCGAAAGTCGATAGATAAAATCTTCACTAGTCGGGGGTAAGAGAGTGCAACGTTGAGCTCCAAATAAATTCGATCTTGATACATGAGGAATAAAAACTTGCTTGTTCAGGAAAGCATCAATTGTTCCAAATGTAATGCGGTCACCATCATAAACACCCAAACTATCCAACTCGGCTCCTATTGCCGTATTCGCGACATTCGTAAAACTAGTTACAACTATGTTCTGGTAAGGATGGAGCGTCTGCTCATTGAGCAGGTGGCGTACAAGATGAGCAACAACTTTTGTTTTACCTGCGCCTGGGCATGCCGTCACAACAACACGACCTCTAGCCTGAAGAATCTGACTCTGGAGATCAGTTAGTTGATTCATTCAAAAAATTAATAGCCTGTTGAATGTAAGGCGGAATCGTCAGATGCTCAATAAGGTTAGACTCTACAAGATTCATATAGAAATCTGCTTTTTTAGAACGAGCATCCAACTCGTCCCAAAGCATTAAACCAGCCGCCAAAGGCGTAATATTATCAGAAACTTGCACATCAATACCTACAAGACCCAACATGCTTTTAACTTTGTCAGGATTTGACATCCCAAGTTCAACTTCTAAGGTTTTTCTTGCAGCAAAGATACCTATGTTCTCAATACCATCCGAACTCAAAGCATGAATCGACTCGTACAAATCCCTAAATCTTGCAGATGAAGGCGCATTATCAAAAATAGTCTCTAGCGTCTCTCTGTCCCTAAGCTTTTCGTCGATCAAAAATCGATACTCTGAAGGGCAATCTCTACCAGTGCCTCTGTCGTCATCAGTGATAAGAGCTGATCGTATTGATGAATGAGAGAAGACATACTTAAGAAGCTCTACATATGGCGCGAAGGAGACCCCCCCAATATTGACGATCTCAACCCCTTGTCGGTTGAACTGATTTTCAGGATTAGCTACAAAGAAAAGATCCCATAGTCTTCTTATCAGAAAAGCCTCACTTATCCCTTCAACAAAAACGAGCCTTCTAGCAAAGAAGAGTTGTGACTTAGTCACATCCAAATACTTCGCTAAAATCTTTTTATGCTTGTCAGAGATACCTGATTCTTTGATGAGAACTGAGGTGATTCCGTTTAGGACTAACAAATTATCCAAGTGAAGAGCCGCGGTAACGGTAGGTGAATGCGATGTCAAAATAATTTGCACGCCTCCGTATTCTTTCTGTAGAAAGTCTAACAGTAAAGTTTGTAACTGCGGATGAAGGTGAGCTTCGGGCTCTTCTATGATCAAACAATAGAATTGGTGATTATTTGGGAGCTCTTGTTTGAATTTAGACAATAGAACAGCAATATAAATAAGGTTATTATAACCCAATCCATTGGCTCCTATCGGAATCCCATACTCAGCCAAATAGACAGCGATACTATCTAGTATCTTCTCGAATTCATGTTCAACAAACTGTAAAAGAATCCTATTGTCATGTCCCTTGATTGTGAGAGATGTCAAATATTCATTTGTCTTACTCTTAAAAACAACCATGGGGTTGGTAGCTCCACTAACTTGCATTGCATCTTCGTTCGCTTTCTTAAAAATTTCAAGGATTTGGGTCGCTTCAGTCTCTTTGAAATCTTTTCTTAAAAGCTTGCTAACTCTATTTTTCTTGCCTGGTTGAAAATCAAGTTTGACATCTCTCAATGCGGGCAAATAAGCGATACAAACGTCATTAAGAAGGTCAAAAGCATTTGATGACTTTTCCTCTTCGTTGCCCAAAGAAATACGCGAATTAATCCGTCCCTTCACAAGAAAAACCCTAAACGTCAAAACCAATTCCCATTTCGAAACATCAGGATCTTCAGTATTAATCAATGCTTGATGAAATCTCGCTTGTTGAGGTTCGGTCAATTCAGAGAAATGAAGTTTGATCTGGATAGGATACTTTTTGTCATTGAAATCCTCCTCTGACCAAAAAATGTACTTGTCATTCTTACCGAAAGAAAGACACAGGGCGATTGCCTCTACTAAAGTAGTCTTACCAACATTATTCTCACCAACAAGTAAATTCACCCCTTCCTTGAAACGAAAAGTAGCTTCATTGGACTGCTTAATTTTTCTAAAATTTTGTATCGAAACTTGGGATATCCACATACATCAAATGAAATTATTTGGAATGACTATAGCAGGAAATCTCTTTGATGTCGATCTCTACTCTACTAAATCTGGCCATTTCTGGCTTCAAATTTCTCCTTGCATTCCTGACACACAAACTTCTTTTTTCCTTGGGCAATACCAAAGACCACAACAACAATGCCACCTATAAAGGCAATTGGCATAAGAGGAAAGAATACAATCAAAAAAATGGGCGCGAGACACCCAACTGCACTAAAACCAGTAGCCACGCAAAGCATTCGAAGGCTGACTGTTTTGTACGACTTGCAATGCGGGCATTGTGGGTTTGCCATAAAAATGGGGTTATTTTGGGGCTTGTAAAACTTTGAAAGACGGGAACCCTTTTGCATGAGGAACCAGATCTCTCAATGATAAAAAAGCATGGCCAGCCACCTCCACACAACCCGTTAATGCACACATAACCGCATCATATTGATCGTCATCCAAACCAGAAGGAAGATTTTCAACATATTGGCGCAACAGTTGATATTGGCAGGCATTATCAGCCTTTCTACACCTCCACACCTTTGCCCTTTTTGGATTGTTGTCTGCAAATACAAAGTCGACCAAAGGGTGGGTCTCCATAAGTCGAAAATGCCCCTGCAAATGATCACGAAGGTAGAAACCGCGATAAGTAATAGGGAAAAGCATTCGACCAAATGGCGAGCCTATGCTTCCTTCTGCAGAAAAGGCATCAGAGAACGCACGAAGAAGTTTTCGGAGCTCAAGGTCCGCCTCCCGCTGTTCCCCCATCTCTCCGCTCAAAGGAGCATCAAAAACAATAACATCTGGCTCCAAAGTCCATACTGCCTTGAGGATGTCGCGGTCGGTCAAACCATGCCGAACACCGCCTTCAAGCACTACATGACCCCCATCAATGGACAGGAGTGCCATGGCGGTTTTGGTCCGCATACCGAGGTCGATTCCAAGAGCTTTTTTCATGAAAGTGGGGCTACCTACACCTGGACACCCACATCACGAACTCTTGCGAGCTGATCAGCGGCAGGGAGATAGCCCCGCTTTTTTGCTGATCAGACACAAAGCTCGTGCTTAAAAAAAGAGTTATAACGGACATGGGTGTCACGGGAACTGTAGCCCAAACTACTATGAAACTCAACAAGCCCCTTTTGTGGGGGGGGTATTGCTATTTGGGCTCATTTTGTGGGTACAATGATAACTCCTACTATTTTGACACCAGAAGATGGCCCGAAAAAAGACCAAACAAGTACATCGAAATGATTATCCTGAACCGTATTATTATGCTCCAGAGAAATTATCAGAAAAAGAGCGTGAGAAACTGACCTTATTGAATTTACTCCTCAGGGCGGACAAAAATCGCAAGGACAAATTTGTAAGATTCAATGCTTGCAATTCTGAGATGTATCGTGATTCGTGTATAAAAGAAAGGATCCCCAAAATTTCAATTGCACTAAAAAGAGCTGGCTTCATTAGATCGTGCAAACTCAAAGACGAATATATTCAAATTGGCAACGACTGCGTACACAAATTCGAAGACACAGGAAAGAAAAAATTTCTCGTGCAAATTTATGAAATGGAGAAAGGTCCAAACTACAAGCGTAGCCTGACACTTATCAAAGAGAAATGTCTCCCCTACCTTAGTAGCACGCCTAGCATAGAGTGGCCCTATTTTTATGCTAATTTTGAAAAGGGACAGGTGTTTCACGAGAAAGGAAAGTTCAAGCCAAAGTTAAAAGGATATAAAATGGAATTGCTCAAGGCTTTCATTAAGGCAGGAGCAAATGGACTAAGCAATGAAGATATCTTAAAAATATGCAAATTGACCGCTCGAATTCCAAAAAATGGGACTGAGACACATGAGAAAAGATGGCTAAAAGAAACTGTCCGAAAGTCATTAGACGACTTCAAAGCGGAGTGGGGCATGACAAACCTGAAAAGACCACTATTCGAACAAATTGAAGGAGGGTATAGGTTCATTTTGCCACAACAATACATACGAAAAACAACCTGAAAGCCTAAAACTTTTTCGTGTTTTTATCCCTGCACGACCTCTGTAAAACAAAGGCGTATTTGATATACGCTCATGAAACTATCAAAAGACCAAATCCAAAAATTCCAAGCCCTCTTAGCTACACTATTCGGGGTCAAATATTCCGAAGAAAGAGCAATGAGTTTGGCTATGAATTTAATTGAAATGTTGAAACTTTTCAACAAGGGGCCACCTTAAGAAATAACATTAGGTCATCAAGTTTTTTATTACTTTAATTTTTTTATAATATGGAAATCGAACGCTTAATCAAAATTATCCCTGCGAACTCACTACTTGATAAAATTCTCGCGTATGTAGATGGATGCACTGATGCACCAGATGAGTACATCCTAACCAGTACTCTTGCGGCTATGGCAACAGCCCTTGGTAGCAATGTTTGGACACCTTTTGGGGCAAATTCTATTTATTCAAATTTATATATCATTAAAATTGGTGAATCGAGTAGAATTCGTAAAACAACTTCGGACCGCATCGTGGTTCAATTCCTGAACGAGGTTTGCAAAGACCGTGTATTCCCAAACGACATCACCCCTGAAAGATTAATAGCAAAGATGGAGAACAGTCCCAGTTGTCTTTTAAGATTCACAGAGATTGGAGGGAGCTTCAAAAAGATGGAATCGACTCGTTACTTAAACGGATTTAAGCCACTCATCACTGAATTTTATGATAATGATCTGTATCAGAAAGAGCTGAAGGGCGGCAAGAAAGACGGCGAGGTGAATGTTGTAGAAGTGCCGTGTGTTTCGATACTGGGATCTTCAACACTTGAGTGGTTTCAACAAGGGATCACTATGGATGACATTGCAAGTGGTTTGATCCCCCGATTCCTGTTTAGCTATGTGAAGAAGCCGACAAAAACGAAGATTATATTCCCTAAGAAAGCCGACCCTACTCTGAAAGATTCCATTGTGGAAGACTTCAAACTACTAATGGAGAGGTGGACGGGAGAAAAGACCCTTAGTAAAGAAGCACTACAGATCTATGAGGATTGGTGCAAATCTACAAATGCCGAACTTGATAACGATCCAACGCTAGAAAAGGTCGCTAGCTTCTTCGACCGAATTGAAAAGTCAGTGCTGAAGATTGCACTTCTGATGGAAGGCATGTTGCAGGTGAGGAAAAAAGAGAAATTCGAAAATGTCGAAACCATCAGCGAACCTGCGATTAATCTTGCTGTACAATTTGGTCTATATTTCCAAGATTGCGCAAAAGAGTTGGTGATCAAGGAATTGAAATTGAATCGTTTTGATTCAGACATGAAGCGAATCGTAAAAGCTCTGAAGAAACATGGCAAGGATTGCCCAAAACGAGCGCTTTCGGCAGACACTGGTATTTATGGGTTTCAATTAAGAGATATCTTGGAAGCTATGGAAGATCTACAAATGGTCGAAAACTACAGTGAAAACACCAGTGGAGGCTTGAGTTTCAGGGTGAAGCTTTTGAATGATGAACCGATTGACAAGAAGGAGACTGAAGAGAAAAAAGAGCCGCAAGCCATAAAGACAACCGAAGTCTCGCCCGAAAAAGAAGAATTTCCAACTTGGGACATTTGACAATGAAGAGGATTTGTTGTCTGATACGCTGAAATATATATCAGAGAGGCCAATGCAGGCAAATGACAGACACTGTCAGACACTGACAGACACTGTCAGACACTGACAGACACTGTCAGACACTGACAGACAGCTGACAACCACTGTCAGACAAGTGACAACCAAGTGACAACCAAAGATGTAGAAATGTAGACCGCGCTCACTGTTGACAATTGTGTCAAATAATTACGCTGTGATAAAATATGGTTTTGTCAAAATTCTGACAAAAATATTTACCCCTAACACACATTTCTTATGAACAAGTTCACAACTATCCCTGAGCCTCGTGTCAAATGGGCAAGACACAAGACGGACCGTAAACCAGAAAAGCCCATTCCCGTTTCGGAAATATTTGATAGCGAGCAAATGATGAAATATCAAAATGCAACAGACAAGCAAAGGAAGTGGGTCGATGAATTCCTTCGTACTGGTGATTCTGATCTTTCTGCCCGCATTGCCTACCCCACTGCAAAAGTAGCTTCCGTGTATCAGCTGAGTCTGCATGCACGAAGGAAGTTCAAGCTCACAAAAAAAGAGCTGGAAAACTTCATGAAAGTAAACCCTATTTATCAATAACAACTTATTATTTATGACTACTAAAACTACATGCCGAAAATGGCAAAGAATAAAGTTATATCCCTACGAACAAATGGACCCTTTCCAAATATTTTCAAAAGAAAAAGACCTCTATAAATACATGAGTTCGAGTATCAGGGAAACTCACTGGGTCGATGAATACCTAAAAAGTGGGGATCCAAATGATGCGGTACGCAAAGCATACCCAAATGCGAAGGGTAATAAAGTTTACTCCATAAGCAAGAGAAATCAGAAAAAGTTTGGTCTAAACGGTGATGTATTACTTGGAAGGATAATTGATAATTTAAGACAAGGAAGAATAGATGAACCTCAGTTTCACTGAGGTCATCTCAGCATGTAACAAGTTGCATGCAGAACCATAAGGGGGAAAGAAAATTTAACAGAATCAAAACGAATTATGCAATTTTTTATCTACTGTCGTAAATCCTCGGAGGACTCAAATAGACAAGTGCAGTCTATAAGTGATCAAAAGCGAATTCTTTCTGAATTGGCACTAATCCGTGGATTCAAAATAGTAAAAATATTCGAAGAATCTGCTTCTGCCAAAGCTCCTGGTCGTCCTAAATTCAACGATATGATGGACCGAATTGAGCAAGGCGAAGCAGACGGGCTCCTCTGTTGGAAATTGGATCGTCTTGCTCGTAACCCTGTTTGTGGAGGCAGGGTTGGTTGGTTATTGAACCAAGGAGTAATCAAACAAATTGTCACTCCCGAACGAGATTATTTTCCTCAAGATAATGTACTCATGATGACTTTGGAATTTGGAATGGCCCACGAATTCATAAACAGCTTGTCTAAAAATGTACGGCGTGGGCTGGATTCCAAAGTTCTCAAAGGCTGGTTTCCTGGGATTCCTCCGCTTGGCTATAAGAACGACTTGGAGAATCACACAATCGTTCCTGATGAGGACCGTTGGGATATGGTGCGTAAAATGTGGGACATGCTCCTTGGTGGCAAATACTACCCGACTAAAATCGTAAATATAGCAAACAGCGAATGGGGATTCCGAACAAAAAGGAGAAGAAAGATTGGAGGCAATCCAATGTCTGAATCTGTGATATACAAAATGTTCCAAAACCCTTTCTATTATGGGTTTTTTGAACTAAAAGGAGAGCTTCATCAGGGCAACCATAAACCAATGATCACCAAAGAAGAATTTGATACCGCACAAGGACTCATTGGAAAGAAACGAATTCGCAAAGACAAAAATATACACTTCCCTTTCACTGGTCTGATCCAATGTGGTGAATGTGGATGCATGGTCACGGCAGAGAAACGGGAAATGAGAAATAAAACGAATAGCAGGGTCCGCACCTATACCTACTATCACTGCACACATCGCCGCGACTCTCGGCGTGAACAACCCTGCTCACAACGCAAACATATGAACGAAAAGGACATGGAGGATGCCATCCGTGCATTACTAAAGACAATCTACATTTCTACACCTTTCAAGGAGTGGGCATGGGAAATACTTTTGGAAGCTGGCCACAAAGATGAGGCTGAACGGGAAGCAAATATCCAAAGATTGCAAAAAGAGGTTCATTCCATAGAGCAAAGGTTGGACAACTTGCTACAACTAAAAATCAGCACCCTGAATTTGGACGGAGCCCTATTAAACGATGACGAATATAAGGAGCAGAAAGGTGAACTGCTAAAGGAGAAACAAGACCTCTTGGAACACATAAAATCTTCTCGCTCAATATCTAAAACAGTCGATGCTCATCTTGAAGTCTTTGAAATTGCCAGTAAGTGTCTCACCCTGTTCGAATGTGGTACTTCGGAAGAAAAGAAGCACCTCCTTCGCGGTATTCTTGAATCTTTGACCTTAAAAAACGGCACTATTGAATTCAAACTAAAGCCACCCTTTGAAGCTATCCGTGATGGGCTAAAGCAAATTGAAGCAATTGAAAAAGAGCGGTTCGAATGCCTCAGAACGGCTACGGAAAAAGAAGAACTGAGTCTCAGTAATTCTTCCGTTCTCGTCTGGCAGGGCCTGCAGGAATCGAACCCGCGCTAACGGTTTTGGAGACCGCTGTACTACCACTATACGAAAGCCCTATAAATTGTCCGCAAATGTGGAAAACGCAGTGGATTATAGCCGAGAGCGCATAGAAGGACAATCTTTTGGCAAACACGCTCCAAAATATTTAAAATAATACTTCACGGCATCCAAAATATGAATTCTTACGACTTTTTTCCTAAATAAATCCATAATTCCACCGGCGGAAAGACGAGTTTCATTGTGCCGCGCTTCCGTTTCTCCAATAAAATCGACTGTGAATCCGCATCCCCAAGCCATTCTGCAAATATCCACATCGGACATAAAAAGAAAATACCTTCCATCATTTGGCCCAACTTTATCCCACGCCTCGCGAGTAAAAACTTGGAACGCACCGGTAAGCCAATCAACCTGTTCGGTTTTTTGCGGATCTTTGTTCCACATCAAATATTTGTGCATACGGCCTGCAAAAAACGCCCTTAAAAAAGTCCTTTTTATAATTAAATCCGCCGGACACGGAAAAACTCTAAAGTTATCTTGAATTTTGCCGTTTGGGAACCTGAGCCGCGGAGCACAAATCCCACATTTTGGATGAGAGGAAATATGATCGACTAAAACCTTAAACGTCTCTTTATTTATTTCAATATCCGGACTTAAAAAAGCCAGATTTTTCCCACTTGACTTTAACGCTCCAAAATTACACCCCTGTGGATACCCCTCGTTTTCAATCTCAAAAAATTTAATGACAAATTTTGAGCCTTTGGGCTTTTCAATCTCATTATTTGCCCCGCTGCGTCCGTTGTTCACAACAATAACTTCAGTCTCTTTTGGCAAAATTGCTTCATTCAAAGCCGCCAAATTTTTTGTAACATCTTTGGGCGTTCCATAATGCAAAATTATGATTGAAAGGTCCATGAAAATTTCGACTTTTTAAATTCTTTTAATTTTAGTGAAAAAACTTTAGCATTTCTTTTGGGCTAGCGCGCCTCAAACTACTCTTTCCTTTCACAAAAAGTAAAGTTTTAAGCCCTGCAAAAAATACCTCCGGATGCGTGCAAAGCATGTATATCCCTTTCAAAATTTCGTATACAAGAACGCGCGCACAAATCCCAACCCCAAACTTCCAAGAAAAATTATTTTTAAGCAGCAAAAAGTGATTTTTATACGAGTGCGCGCGTCCATAATCTTTTTTCCCTTTGTCGGCACTTAAAAGACCACGCACCCCATTTCCTTCTTTATTGGAAACACTCCGCGCATGATAGCCCCAAACTTCCGGGAAAATCACAATTTTTTCTTTGAGCCATCTTAGTCTATATGCCAAATCTATGTCCTCTTTATACATCCACATCCTTTCATCAAAAAGAGTCGCACTGTCTCCATGCAGTAAATGAATTTTGTCTACTCTAAAGAGGAACGCCGCACCTGAAACTCCAAGTGCAGTAGACATTTCTTTGTCATGCTGTCCACTGTCAACTTCACCATGTCCCAAGTCGTAAAAATGATGTCTTTTTTCTGCAAAAATTCCAAGAGAATCTATACGGCTTGTCTTCTTGCAACCTTCAAGATGATAAAGTTTTCCACCGCACATTGTAATTTCCGGATCTTTCTGCATCCGCCTCAAAAACTTGGCGCAAACTTTAGGCTCAAGCAAAACGTCACTTGTTAAAACCAAAAAGAAATCGTAACCGTCATGAGTCCTTAGAATCTCATTGTAAGCCCTCCCATACCCCAAATTTCCTTCCGCATGACGCATATACAAAACCGGCACTTCTTTCCCAGTCTCTTTTCCCAAATTTTCAACAAAATCCCTCACTCCGTTATCCCATGCATTATCCAAAACCACAATTTTCACGGAAAAATCCATACGGCATTCCTGTAAAAGATTCTCCGCCAAACAAACCGCATCTTGCAGACTCTTTTTCAAAAAATCCAAATCATTATAGCTTGCAAGACCTATTAAAAGTTTTTTCATCCGACTGTTTTTTATTCTGCCATAAGAAGATAGCCACTCGAATGAACTTCATACTTTGATGTTTCGGACCGGCCAATAAAACCTTCAAAAACTTTCAAAACATCTTCAGCGGCAAGCATGGGTTCGGAGATTTCCAATTGTAATTGTTCTCTGAGAGCTCTTAAAGCTGCAAAAAACTCGCCGGCATTCCCGGAATCAAAAAGCACAAGCCCTTCCCCATTGGAAACATGCTGATCCAAGCTCTTATACAAACTGCCGTCTGAGACTTTTTCCACCGCATCCCCTTGCCAAATTGGAGCGGTTGTAATCAAAAGTCTATCCCCCAAGATTCCATAAACAATTTCAAGTGAGGATGTTGTCACAACCGCAGGCAAAGGCGATCCATCCGTATTTGGAATCTTAGACATATCCACTCTAACCATGTTTAAAATCTCCCCGTTAACATCCACCGTGCCCTTACTTACTGCGCCGGGCAAGGCCTGCTCAAGCGTAATCATAAGACCGGTGATCTGGCCGTCCAATTTATCCAAAAAAGTTCTGGCCTTGTCCGGCGCAGAAGAAACATCTGCATAAATTGTTATACCGGGGATTATTTCTTCTCCATTTTTATGAAACGCAAAAACATAACCCTTATCCAAAAACGCAAGAATGTCCTCTTTCAGATCCATACCAAAATATGTACGTGCATATTCTTCAATCCCTGCAAATGACGACTCCTCATCCTCCTCTGCCGCAGATTTTTCAAGATCTTCCATGCTTTGTTTTAAACCATATGACTCCACATAAATAACCAATCCTTGGTTGGGGACTTCTGAAAGTAAATATGACTTTATTTTGGGAATTGAATCAAAAACAACATCCGTCTCTTTTGCCTTTTCTTCATCAGCAACAACAAAAAAATCAAATTTGAATCCGGATTCCTCGGCTTTAACCAAAACACCCTCATATTTAATAACTCCCGCTACCCCTGAAGTGGCTATCCCGGAAAGTCCTGCGGATAAACCACCTGTATAAGATGATGGATCAACTGCCCCATAAAAAATACTCTCATCAGCTCCTTTCTCCATAAAGTCTTGATAAGTCTCGGAATCCCACAAACTCTCTCCTTTCTCAAGTTTTGTCATGGCAATAAGACTCTCCGGATCACTCGCAATCAGAAGTAAATCTTTATGAATCGCCATATAATTCACACCATCTTCCCCTTTGTACACATCCATCCCTGAAACATTCTGTTTCATAATTCTGCCTCCATCAACCATTGCAATCAAAATTGTCTGCATTTTAGCTGGGTCCATAAGTGTAACAACCGCAAACTTTTCACTTATAGACTCTTCTGCAACCTCACCGTTAATTGCTTCTTTGGGTTTTTCCGTATAAACAAGCCTGAATTTCCCTCCAAGGGCAGGCTTTAAATCCGTTTCATAACTAAGCCCAAGCCCACTCAAAGAAGAATCTACTCTATCTGAAATACTCTTTGAAATATCTCCGGCAAAATCAGCCTTTGTCTTCAAATTTTGCAAAGCTGCAAATTGATCGTCGTTCATAACGGAATACCCTGCAAAAATCCCTGCATCCTTTGGTAAAAATTCTTCCGGAAGAAGTCCCTCCGCGCTTTTTTGCTCTTTAATTTCACCTTCTCCGCAAGAGCTCAAAATAAGTCCCAAAACCACCAAACCCACTGCAAGAAAAGTCCCGAACCTCGCATTTCCAAATATATTTTTAGACATAGATAAAATTATTAAAAGATCGACTAAAATCCTAGCACCAAAAATCCACGCCGTCACTTAAAAATTGCCGCATGCAGCGCGCCATCTCCCGCAAGCTCAGGATGAAAGGTGGCCCCCCAAATATTTCCACTCCGGACAAGCACAGCATTCCCATCAAGCCACCCAAGCACAGAAACTCCTCCCCCAACCCGTAAAATCTTAGGCGCACGGATAAACTCTCCGCGCACCAAAACCTCGCCATCACTCAAATTAACAGGAATTTCCGCCGCAAAAGAAGCAATTTGCCGCCCGTAAGCATTTCTCTCAACTGTAACGTCAAGCAGTCCATATTTTGCCAACAAAATCAGCCCCGCGCACGTCCCAAACACCTTAAAACTTGCGTCTTGTGCGCGCGCTTGCCCCGCTTTGGCGGTGGCACAAAGCCACTTCCCAATTCCATATTTTTTCATAAACATATCCATCACGGTACTTTCTCCCCCGGGCAAAATGAGTCCCGTAAGCCCCTCCGTATCACCCAAAGAAGCCACCCTTTTATGCAAAATCCCAAGCTCATCCAAAATAGCCTCATGCTCCGTAACTCCTCCTTGAATTGCCAGAATTCCTATCATAAAAACTTAATTTTACCCCAGAAAAAATTACTGCCCGCGCTCTTGCATGCGCACTTCCAACTTGTCTACTTCAAGCCCGCTCATGGCTTCCCCAAGCCCTTCCGAGACCTTCGCAAGCCACGCGGAATCGTCAAAATGTATCACCGCTTCCACAATTGCGCGCGCCCGCACCTCCGGATTTCCGGATTTAAAAATTCCGCTTCCAACAAACACTCCGTCGCAGCCCATCTGCATGCAAAGCGCCGCATCCGCAGGTGTGGCAATGCCACCCGCCGCAAAATTCACCACGGGAAGTCGTCCTAATTTTTTGACCTCCATCACAAGCGTAACCGGCACTCTCATCTCCCGCGCCGCCTTTTTTAGCCCCGCCGCACTCATTTTTTTCAAAGCCAAAATCTCCTCATTAATCGACTTTATATGCCTCACGGCCTCCACAATATTCCCGGTTCCCGCCTCGCCTTTTGTACGAATCATACTCGCACCCTCATTGATTCTACGCAAAGCCTCACCCAAATTTCGCGCCCCGCACACAAACGGAATTTTAAAGCCTAATTTTTCCACATGTGCAAACGGATCCGCGGGCGTCAGAACCTCGCTTTCATCTATAAAATCCACGTGTAGCGCCTCTAAAATTTGGGCCTCAACAGTGTGTCCAATTCGCACTTTTGCCATTACCGGAATTGTCACCGCAGCTTGAATTTCCTTGATCATTTTTGGGTCGCTCATACGCGCAACTCCCCCCTGCGCCCGTATGTCCGCCGGCACTCTCTCAAGCGCCATCACCGCACATGCCCCCGCCTTCTCCGCAACAAGCGCCTGCGCCGCATTTGTGACATCCATTATAACGCCCCCCTTCAGCATCTGTGCCAAACTTCGTCCTGTTTTGTTCATTTTTGTAGTTTAAAGCGGGGCCAGTCTACTTTTCCCTGCGTAAGCCGTCAATTTTTATCGACAAGTGGGATAAACGCTACCAAACTTTCCTTGGATAAATTATGATAAAAATCGGAATTCTGCACCAAGGAAAACGATGGCTTGTGAGAGAACCCAACAACTTCGACTTTTTTCCCTTTCCTTCTCGTCATCTCAAGTGCCGGAGCAAAATCACCATCTGAACTAATCAGTATTGCCGTATCATAACGGTTCTCATAAGCGCCTTCAACAATATCAATCCCTATCCTTACATCAACCCCCTTTTCCGTATAAACATCACCGATTCTTCTAAGCCTCCCTCTGACAATGTAAAATTCATGCTTCTTAAGTTTTTCAAACAATCTCTGTTGGTTTTTATGCAATTCCAAACTCCTTGCATTACCTTCTTCAGGCTTAACTTGCCCTATATAGTACCTCACTCCTTCCAGTCTTCTATTGCCAACAATACTTTCAACAAAACTTTTGAAATTAAACTCCATCCCTGCGGCATTACACTGCTTCAGATTTCTATATAGGTTTCCGCCATCAATATAGACATAACATCTTTCTTTTTTCATGGCACAAAAATACCCGCCATTGCACCGAAGCGCAACAGCGGGGAGGTTAACAATGCAATTTTACATCAGTATCTTTATAAGCACAATATGCAAAACGTACAAAGCCAGCGACTGTCTCCCCAGCACAATCAAAACGCGATTTTTCCCAAACATTTTTGCCGTCAAAAAATATAGCGCCAAAACTTGTAAAATAATAATGCTTTCAGTAATTCCCCAAGAGCCCACCACAAAAACCGGCACAATCGCCATCAAAACAACCACTAAAAAAGCCCCCGCAGACATTTTCTCGGAGAGAGCGTCCAAATCCAAACTCCCACCAATCAGACATCCTATTATTCCATAAATCAGGAACCACAAATTATAAGAATAAAAACCGACTGCATGCAAATATGTGAGCAAGAAAACGAGCACCAACCCCAAAGCAATCTCCGCCCCGCGCCCCTTCACACTCTTCCACAATAAAATGCTCACAAAAGTCGCAATGCTCATGGGAAGCAATATTTCAAATGAAAAAACTTTTTGGTCGCCAAGAATTAATTGCATCAAAGTATAATCTTTTTCTATAAAATTCGGAATATTCAACACCAAAAAAATTCCCATCAATTTCACCCCAAGCATTACGGTTTTCCTATCTTTCCCTCTCAAAAACCGGCCTAAAATCACTCCCAAAAAAAGCATGAATCCCGCTGGCACCCAATAAAAATAATTTTGATCAAACTTGAGGTTGGTCAAATTTACAATGACATGAAAAACCACCATGGCCACCAAAAGCACCCCCCTGAACGCATCGTACGATGTAATCCTTTCTGCTTTCATGGATACAGTCTAGCAGAAACAAACTTCTGGAGCCACGATCGGGAATTGAACCCGAGAAGTACATCCTTATCATGAATCGTGATTTTATTTGCATACAAACTATAAGTCATGATATATTATTAGTGTCACAAAAGCCTATAACTGTAACTTATGACAGGAAATATATATGATGAAAGTCAGGATTTGGCAGGATTAAGCGCAAAAGAACGCCAAATCGTCAGTTATTTTTCAGCGAATGAAATGGTAACGGTAAAAGTGAAGGACATGATCTTAATACATCCCTGCAAACGAGAAACCGCAAATCAAATACTTAGAAGGTTAAACGAAAAGGGGTGGCTACAAAGATTGAAACGTGGGATTTATGCCACCATTCCGCTATCTTCCTCAACCTCCACCCCTGTTGTTGAAAATGGTTTAGTCTTGGCAATGGACCTTTTCAAGCCGGCATTTATATCTGGCTGGTCTGCTGCAGAACACTGGGGCTTAACTGAACAAATATTTAACAGTATATCCGTGGTCACATCCTCACCTCAACGAAAAATTGACCAAACTTTAGGCAATTGTACATTCAGAATACGAACACTATCTAAAAATCGTTTTTTTGGAACACAAGCAGTTTGGTTTGGCAGTAAGTCTGCTGAGATTGCAGACCCTAGTCGAACATTAATTGACATCTTGGACTTACCTGGTTTTGGAGGTGGAATGCGCCATACCATCGATATAGTTAAAAAATATTGGACTTCTAATTTCTGCAATCCTGACTTGCTCTTGCAATATGCCATTCGTTATAACAAAGGCACCGTATTCAAACGGCTTGGATTCCTAGCGGAAAAACTTAATGTAGAGGTACCTCAAGAATGGATTGAAAAATGCCAAAAAAATATAACAAAAGGGGTTTCTACCCTTGACCCTAGTGGATCAAAAAAAGGTGAAATCATTAGCAAATGGAATCTTCGCATTAATACCCCCTTGTAAAAGTGATACCAAAAGCACAACTTTTAGCCCTGGCGAAAAAATACCAACTCCAGCCCACTACAGTTCAAAAAGACTATGTGTTGGGATGGATACTCAGGTCAATATCGCTACATCCTCATCTGTCTAAATGGGTTTTCAAAGGCGGAACCTGTTTAAAAAAATGTTACTTCGAGACCTACAGGTTTTCGGAAGATCTCGACTTCACTATCCCCTCCAAAGAATTAATTGATGTAGCGTCGATCGAGACTAACCTTGAAGAAGTGACAGCCTGGGTAGAGAAAAATACAGGCATTACTTTCCCTCGTAATGACTGGAAAATAGAGGCTTACAAAAATCCACGTGGCAATACTTCATTCAACGTAAAGATTTCTTACCTTGGTCCTTTGGGCGGGGCACCCAAATCCCTTCCAAGAATAAAATTTGATATAACTCAAGATGAAATAATAGTCGATGCTCCGGAAACGCGCGCTCTTCACCACAACTACACGGACGAAGCAAAGGAGCCTCCACAGGTACTCTGTTACACAATCAATGAATTTCTTGCGGAAAAAACCCGCGCATTGATAGAGAGAAATGGGAGAGCACGAGACGTTTACGATATTATAAATATTAGTCGTAATTTCAGAGAGGAAATAGAAAAAGACCGAGCAAGAAGCATCGCACAGAAAAAATTTAAATTCAAAGCCCTACCACCTCCCTCCGTGAAACAAATAATGAATGCAATTGATCTCAAAACGTTAAAAGCAAACTGGGATGAACAGCTCGCACATCAAATAAGCAATCTGCCTCCCTTTGAAACTTTTATTGATGATTTGGAAGATGCCATTGCTTGGTGGCTCGAGCCGGAACTCGCTAAGCCACTCCTAAAACCCATGCCTCAAGCAATAGGGGTGTTTTCTCCTCGCACGTTTTTCCCAAACGGAACATGGCAGACGAGCTCCACAAACATGGACCGTATACGGCAAGCTGCACGAAATAAATTACGGGTTTTAGTCTCCTACAAAGGCTCTCAAAGTTTAGTAGAGGCATATTCCCTTCGTTACCCATCAACAGGAAATGAAATACTGCATGTTTGGGAGGTGGAAAAAGATGGCGCAAGATCGGAACAACCCAAAAGCTTTAAAACACATGAAATCACCGCAGTTTCAATAAGCGACCAAAGTTTTATTCCAAAATGGGCTATTGAAATCTAGCCAAATCAGCATTCCAACTCTGGAGCCACGATCGGGAATTGAACCCGAGACCTCATCCTTACCATGAAATTAGCTTACACCCCTCCCCCCATTTTTGGCTTGCACAAGCCATTTTGCGGGACTCTGGCACCAATTTTCAAAGTACGGAGGTGGGGTACATCCGTGGAAAGCTTAGCATGCTCACAGGTTAAAGCAAAATCTGCATGTGCCGCACTCGTTTTGTAGGCAATCGTGGGCTAAAACTCTATTGACCTAACTTTCCTCGAATCCGAGCTAATACTGCCTCAAGATCATTAGCTTGTCTCTCCATCTCTCCTTTTGCTCGATCTTGCATATCAAAAAATTCTTGATGCGAATCGCATCCAATATAAACACCTCTAAACTCATCAACAATGGCGCGTTTAATCTTTACATAATCTTCAGCCCGCTCGATTTTTCCAAAACGACCATCTTTAATCTGTTGGACAAAGGCGCCTATCCCACCAAATTGTTCTGGAACACAACCAAGAAGAATTTGTTCTTTCTCCGCATCGGCAGATCCCATCTTGTACTTGTACTCGCCCAACATCACCCATGTCTCTCCTTTCAGATTTCTTGCCTTATAATGATCCCCAACCAAAACCTCATCACCAATTGAAGGAAGCTCTCTAGGTTTTTCACCTTTCTCTTCCGATCCGCAGTCTGATTTTTTCATGTTTCTCGCTGTTAAAACAAAATAATTATACTATAAAAAACGGAGGCAGTCAATTTCAATTTGACTTATTTGGCTTTCTATGTTTTGATTGAACCATTCAACCCTCAAAAAAATGAATCTCGCCCAAAGAATTGTCGACAAAATCCCCACAAGCATATTGCTTCCGCCTGTATTTGCCGCATCTGTAGGATTGGCTGACCACGCCGGACATTCTCACTTGCTAGATCTATCAGAACAAACCCCTATTGCAGATGTGTCACTCGATGAGATCAGAAACGAAACAGATTGCTTTGTAGACGACATATTTGGGGCGGAAAAAGATGAGAGACCTGTGCCGGAAGGATTAGACCTTCAAGGGAAAAATGCATATTGGGTTTTTATTATCTCTCTTGGTGTTTTATTCCCGTTATATGGACTTAGATCCCACCCAAAAACCGCACCTGCTCAAGACATTTGGCATCTGGCAAGAGGTCCCTATCGAGTAACCTTAACCAAGGACGGTAAAGAAAAAACTGTTGGGCGTTTCTATACCTCCAGAGGCGCATGCGACTGCGAAAATGAACTTCCCCGAGAAGCTGACTCCCGAACTGATGAATGGAAATGGAACGAAGGCTGGGACCAAGTGAGGTGGATTTAGAAGCACCCTTACTAAACCATGAACTATGCCAGATAAGCCGGAAACCCCACCCCCTGAAGCCGAAGTAGCCCCACGCAGATCACTATGGAGTCGTTTGTTTGGTAAGAAGCAAGGAGCAGATGTAGCCCCGCCTGTAGCCCCACAGCCAAGAGAAACTGCCGCTGAAATTTTAGCAAAAACAGAGCTTCCAGATAGAGAAGTAACTCTTGATGACATCAGTATTTACAATTTAGGAATCGACTGGAACGCTTTGCTTGAGCTTGGTATTGCCATAAACGAATTACAAGCTGTCCCGCTTGAAACTTTTGATATCAGAAGGCAATTTGCTCAAGCCCTAAGCCCTGAACTTTATGGCGTAATCCCATTGGTTAGTAGCGCAATAGCCAATCACTACAATGAAGAAATACCTTTTATCACACCAAATGAAGAAGAAAGTCGCGCCCTAAAACCGGTGTTGGAAGTTTTTTATCAACTTTTGGGAAGAATCTCGCTAAATTGGCAGTCGAAATTTGGAAAATTTGTTGAAAAAGAGGTAGCCGATGTCATTGAAAGAACAGCTCTTAGCGTCTGCAATGTACTGGACGGACTGGGTCAAATTAAAAGACCAAAAGAACAATTCGTACCGGAAGTGGCGCGCATGTATAGAACAGTTGCAAAACCAAGATATGAAGAGGTAGAAAGCCCTGTGGAAGATATTCTTGATGACATATCTGATATTGCGGAGGGTTTTGCCTCCAGTCTCAGCTCCTTATTTAGTGAAGAAGAGGAAGAAGAACCTCAACCAAGAAGAATCCGCAAAGTAGAAGTGCCGATTGAGGAAAAAATTAGAAGACTTCTAGACCAAATGGAAACGGCGAAATGGCAAGGAAAATCAAAACTATTTAAACCGGACCTGTACCCTTTAATTATCTGGGCGCTACGCACTTCAAAATTTCCACCATCAGGTTTGGACGATGACCAAGCATCAATCGCAGGTAGTGAAATGATGACGGGAATTGAAAGGTTTTTAAGGCAACAATTTGTCAGAGACATCCCAACAGCACCACTCCCGTCAAAAGGATTTGATCTTTTCGATCCAGACTCATGGGATGGCGATTTTATGCGCGGTATGGCTGAGACATTTGCACCTGAAAGATTGAATGCCGTAAAAAGAGCCCTTCCTGACATTCTGACCCAAGTAAAAGCCGTTCTCCCTGAAAATGGACCTCAAGTAGTTCAAGCCGTTCAAACTTTAGCGGAAAACATCTTAATTTTGAGCAAAAAAGGACATTCGGGAAAGGAAATTGCAAAAGCACTTTTGGCTAGAAAATAGAACCTTCAAAAATGGAGCCACGATCGGGAATTGAACCCGAGACCTCATCCTTACCATGAATCCCCGTGTAGTTCCATGCCGTCTTTTCAGCTTAGCACAGCCATTTGAATGAGAGCAGGCTCTATATGTAAAGGAACACGAGGAGGAGCACAACCAAGGCAAAATGATTGTACAGAATACAACACGAATAGTAAAATCCGAGAAGGTCACTTGCTAATCATATAAAAATGCGGAAGAAAAACTGGATTGGAATCCTTGACACAATTCTAATCGTATTTTTCCTGATCAGCCTAACTCTAACGCCTACCCTACTTTATTTTGCTGGAACATTAGTCGGTTGCGGAATTTTAGCAATTGTAGGATTCTTCATAAAACAAACTGGATATAAAAATCTTACAGCCAAACTATGGAAGTTATGGATTAGAATAAACGGTTGGATACATACATTACTCATGCTAATTATAATCATCATGATTTGGTTTCTTTCCGATACTGACGGTTTAAATATATACAAAGAACTTATGCCCAAGAGGTTTTTAACAGATGCGAATTTGGATTCTCTCCCCATTTGGGACGTAAAACATATGACCCGCCCTTACTCATTCGACACCGATCAAGATGTTTTGAGTGACTCCTTTGAAAAAACTTCTGAATTCACAGCAATGCATACTATGTTCGGCACAAGCTCAACATGGAATTTAGAGGACATTGAAATACCAGAAATCTGTAAATTGCTTGTGACAAGAGAAGGCAAAATTTCTCTGAAAGACGTAGTCGAACAGTGCACAAGCGGTGTTGAAAGCATAAAAAGTACATGTAAATACGACAAAAGGTATGTTACTATCAACAATGTTTTCTTTATGTGTAGCGATCTGGACTTAAACAATTTTGCGAGACTAGACCGTCACCTAAGCGCACTCAGCCGAGATGTAACTAACAAATATAATTACTGCATAAACTAACCAAGCTTCTACAAGATATGAATAAAAATTATTATGCTCCAATAGTAGCAGCCTTCCTGATCGCAATTATCGCTGGTATATCTCTAGGGACATTCCTCGGACTTTCAAGGTACAAGAATCACTCTCAACTTATTGATGAAGATCGTGATGGCTTCCCTGCATTAGACGAAGCTGGTCTTGTCGTGGACTGCAATGATTTCAACCCGAACGAATTCCCAAGTAATATAGAAATACCAGATGATGGAGTAGATCAAGACTGTATAGACGGTGATCTACATATAAATGCACAAATACCAAATAACACAAAGGCCATAACCCTATACAAAAATTTCATTTTCAAAGACTCAATAGACACAACTTCCATAATGGAAAACTCGAAACTAATAAAAATTACTGGCAAAATTGCCACAGCAAACCTAAAAATTAAAGCAGAACCCAGCGAGTACGGATCTGACCCAAACAGAAAACACTCGGTTTATTTCTATATAGACAGCGGAACAAATGGAGGACACATTGATGCTCAAAAAGATAAAACTGGATCTATCACTGAAGGATATTTTACCATTACAACTGGAGGCATAGACAAACAATATGATTTAAGCTCTTTACCACTTTCAGGACATTCATCACCGCTAAATGTAATGGAGATATTAAATGCTAGCGAGAAACATTATATTGGTGCATTTGTAGCAACTGGCATATACGGAATACTAGACGATTTCACTATAGAATACACATGTGCAGGGGATACAACATGTGAAATATCAATACTATAAGACGTTGAGACCCCCCCAATTTGATCTATATAAATCTAGGCTGTGAACAACCCCCATTTCACGGTAAGCTCTCGCACGCCAAACCGTCGTTATCATTGCCATCAAGTGCGTGCACATCATATCCAACCTGAGCCATACAAAAGTCATGCGCAGTTTGAGCTTCCGCATGAGTAGAAAAATCCGAACAATTGTAAAGGTTTGCACTGCAATTATATTGCGCCGTTTGCACAGGTTCTACCTGCACAGGGACAGAATATATGGGTTCTTGTTTCACAGGTTCAATTTGCTTTTGCACTTCTTCTTGAAATTCCGGCTCTACCACATCTTGAATTGAACTGCCCGCCTCATTTTGTTTTTCCGACTGCTCTATTTCAATCCCAGTTTCTTGTTCCTTCCCAGTCGGAAGCCTGTCTTGAACTGATTTTTCAAGAATTGGAGCGGTTGCACTCTCTGCACCGTCAATTGCCAACTCCTGATCAGCGCTAACATTAGTTTGCACCTGTTTTGGCGCTGTAATGCCCACCCCAACAAAACTCACAAAGGCCAAAACAAAGAAACTGGCAAACACATTCTTTCTACTTGCATCCCTGCCAAGCACTTTTGCCATGAGCGGTTGAAAAAACTTTGGATTAAAAAGCCCCAGTGGCAATGCAAGCAATGACAGAAAGAAAATTACGGCAAACAAGTTAACCATGATCATAAATTATGAATACACATTGCCAATTATACCATCATTTGCAACACATCACATTGCAACAGATCTGTCTAATTGTATAATCTATACGCATATTCAAAACTGCAACAGGGCAAACGCTAAACATGCCTAAGCATTTCCCTTTTCGCTTTAAACGCTGGCATTTAAGATATCGAACATGAGTAATTTACAAAGGAAAATAGATCAGAATTACAATAAAGCAAAAAAGCTGACTGGGTATTTCAGTAACGTTTTTAATAACTTCATTTCATCATCAACTATAATAATCGCCAATTTCTTCAGAAAAGACTTGCTTTACAAGTTTGTCCTAATAACTACAGTAGTAATAGCGTCTATTGGTATAAAACAAACGCTCGTGACATTGTATCACATACCAAAGAACATATTTAAATTCACGACGACATTCATAGACTGCAATTACAGGAACTACTATGCAAGTGATGAATGCTACAACTATTTAATAAATAAATCTGAAATAACATATTTGCATGAAAAACCAGTCGACGTAAAAATTAGTAAAGCAGAAACTACTTTCTCAAACTCATATCTCGCTGGATCAGAATATCCACTTTGGCCTGAAGATCGCCTCTATGAAGAGCTTGGCATGACAGTTGACGAAGAGAATATATTCGCAACTGCATATCTTACAGCTATAGTAGGAACAATGTTGCCAACAACCACCCAGTACATAAAAACTATAACTGGAGCAGATGGTTCAATGTTTTATGACATATTTGGCATGGATGTCTACGGAGAAATACAAGTGATACTAGACAATAAAATACAGTCAAAAACCTTTCTTGCAACGGTTGCTTACAGTTGCCTTTATAGCAACAGGGACGTTAACTATTTAATTTGTTCAATTTCTAATCCGGACGGCGATCTGTTGCTGAGTGAAGTTATTTTCTTTTGCAAGGATAAAAGCATTGCAGACGATATAAATAGCAAATGTGAATAAGCAATCATAGAGACTGACTAGACAAACAAAACCAGAAAAGGAAACTAAATCCTGCATAGAATGCAGTGCGTCGATATTAAAAAAGGCTGAAATTTGCCCTAAATGTGGGGTGAGACAATCCTCAAATGATGAGCCTCCTCAGAAAAAAGAAAAATTGACAGCCTCTCTCTTGGCAATACTTTTGGGGGATATAGGTTTACATAAATTTTACCTCGGACAACCATTTATGGGAGTTCTATACCTCCTATTTTTTTGGACTTTTGTACCGGCAGTTTTGGGTCTGCTTGAAGGCATTTGCTACCTCTCAATGAAAGACGAGGATTTCGACAAAAAATACAACCAAAAACCGGCATAAATCGTTTTTTTGCCAACGAACCTGCAAAAAGCTTTATTGACATGATGAAAAAACATTGTTTTTTGGCATACTTTACTGACACGATAAAAAAGTCGCCATCTAACCTTAATTTTTGACTTTGTCGACACGACAAAAAATCGCGGAAATTTAAGCTTATTTATTCATCCCGCTAACATCCTCACATATTAACAAAGCTAGCTTCAAAATTCCGAACATGACTGATGTAAAAACCGGTGCTAGAATTCGACTATGGCTCAATCAACTCAAATAAATCGAGAACGACTTCTTTTCATCCTGAACGGTGTCATTGACCCAAGCATTCCTAAACAAATATCAGAAATCAGGAGGGCTCTAAACATCCCTCAAAAAGGATTTAAGACAAATGGAGAATGTGACGCATGGGGAAAGCAAATACAGGAAGAATCCGAAAGGCTAATGAACAATGGCACAAAAATAACTGACACGCCGGCTGGAAAATTAAATCTAATAAAAGATTTTATCAAAAAAAATTCTCTTCAAGAGTTTCCTGAATGGACAATTCGGGGGGTCATACTATACCGAAAACTATTAGCCGTTCCTTCTGGCTTTAAATTCACCCAAATCAAAGATTCAAATAAACCATATCAGAAACAATTGGAAAGTCGCTTTGCGTTTGAATTACAAGAAAAGAATAACCCTTCTGACAAGGAGTTAATGGAAGCCATGAAGATATTAAAAGCCTTGAATCATATCGACAGCTCCCTCAAACCATCCAGAAAAATTATGGAAAACATCAAAGTCATCATCAAAAGTAGATCTAAAGGAAAACCAATTATAGACAACGTCACGTTCAAAGAAAGTGGTTGCATATCTGATGAAAGTATTTTCGCTGAAATTTATGAAAATAGAGGAGATGAGGTGCACTCTGCCACAAGAGCGTCAAAAAACAAAAATTTAATCAGGGCAAAAAGATCGCGCGCAAAAAAACGCATACGAAAGTATTTTAAGACATAAGCCACTTTGTGACATTCAAATCAATTTGACCGTCACAGTTTTGCACTGGGGGTGTGATTTCTTAAACGCACAATTAATCCCCATTTTTATGGCTTTAAATATCAAAACTCTCCAAGAGATATTGCCACCAAAAGAACTTGAATTACTCATCTCAAAAATCCCTGCCGGAAACACCTCCCTTTGGACATATTGGCCAGAATTTGTTGAAAGATATTTAGCGCTTGGGAAAAGTCGTGTAACGGTTGAACGTGTGCGTGATGCCATGCGGTTGATATTGAGACATACTGACTTAATTTGCATTGAAAATTTTGACAATCCAAACGAAGTAGAAAAAATTCTGTTGGACTTAAAGGAAGATCGCAAAATGTCCGATTCAAGTTACAACACCTACAGAAAAAACATAAACACTTATTTCATCTGGCTAGAGAAAAAAGAGTTCATCAAAGAAAACAAAATAAGGAAAATCGAACGATGTAAAGAACTTAGTCCTGAAATGACAGCACTCACAGAAAACCAAGTGGATCAAATTTGGACATCAGCTTGTGAAACAGGAAAAACAGCCATCGAAAGAGCGCGAAATAGACTCTTTATTTCTCTCCTCATGGTAATAGGCGCACGACCTTGTGAATTACTCGATTTAAAAAACTCTGACATAGATAGCAATGGAAGAATTCGAATTAACGGACGCAAACAAAAGGGCAAACCACGTTATTACAATTTACCACCCAAGGCAAAAGATGATCTTAAAAATTATTTACACCTCAAGAATCAAATGGGGAGATGGCGGGAAGAAAAGTTATTTATTTCTCTCTCAAAACGAAGCGGGTGGACTGAAAAAGGGCTAAGGAGATTTACAAGAGCATTAAGCAAAAAATTAAAGTTTCGCGTGCAATGCTATGGTTTCAGAAGATATGTAGCTACAACTCTTTTCAAACAAACTGGTAACATAAACCTTGTCTCAAAATATTTAGGCCATACACGACCTCAAACAACTTACCGATACATACAAGACTCTCCTGAGCTGAACCAAAAAGGAATGGATATTATGAGCAAAAAGCTTGCACCCTGAGATGACGGCATAGGATCCGAATCTATCAATTACTTACAAAGAAGTGAAAACATTTTCCTTTTTTGGGATAAATGCGTTTCCCTTTTCTCGTTATGTAACGGCAGAAAACCTCCCTTGATTGTTGTAATTGAATTACAACGGGAGATCCTACTTGCGCCATAAAAATGGGGTTAAAGAATAAAAACTACAAGAGATGTAGCCCATGCTAAGCAGTTTCGACTGGAAACGACCTAGCGGGGCTACTCTTGTAGATAATTAATTAAACACATAATTAGGCACTACAGACCTACACCGTCATCTCAAAGAACAAGCCTGACCATCTGTAAAATATTGAAACCATGAGTGCATGTCAAAGCATTTTCCTGAAAACAGCGTGACAACCTTATACAAAATATTACAACTGGCGAGAAACAACCTTATCAATTCAAACAATGCATCTCAACTGCCTTGCTCATCTGCTGACTTGAACAAGAAAGATAAATTGCTGTAGTAGTAATTTTTGTATGCCCCATGATTTTTGAGAGCGTGTAAATATCGCATCCGCCCTCAAGCATTAGGCGCGCAAAAGCATGGCGAAGCGTATGCGCGGAGAAGTTAAGTTTTGTCACTTTACGAAGCCTACGGAAAATCCATGCATTACACTTACGAGCAATCGGCTCATCCTTTGCCACACCTGTAAAAAAATATATGCTCTGTTTGTTTAGCCGTTTACGCTCCTTCAAATAATCAAGAAGGATGCTCATAAGTTTTGCATTCATTGGTACGATTCTGTCTTTTGCCCCTTTACCTTGTTGAATAAAAATTGTCCGTGTTTCAAATGAAACATCTTGGACTTTCAAAAGAAAGACCTCCTTCCGCCTAAGCCCTGCAAGCAACATTATAGCCACTATGGCGTGATTTCTGTACCTTTCAAAGCGATATACCGTTTTCATGTGAAAAGACGCGTCTAAGACCAATTGTGCTTGTTCCCGCGTTAATGTACGGGGTAATCGTTGTTCCAAGCGAGGCTTCTCAATGTCGGCAACATAATTTTCGTGGAGATGACCTTCTTGGATTAACCATTTCATAAACATGTTCAAATGTTTGTGTCTATGTCTAAAGGTCGACGCACTCCATTTGTGATCTAGTCTTCCGTGAAAAAACCATTCTTTAAAAACTTCCTTGTTTAACTCTCCAACAGTTTTGACACCGGATTTTCTGAAAAACCATAGACATGTTGTCTTGTATTCTTTCAAGGTGTACGGCGAATAGTTTCTAAAAAGCTCCCCATATTGAAGAAACCTTTGGAATAAATCTTGAAGTAAAATTTCTGGCATGGAAGAAGGGATTAAAATATTAATCCTTGTCTATACTCAGCCTGACATGTTTCCTTAAAAATGGAGCCGTCAACCGGAATTGAACCGGTGACCTTGTCCTTACCATGGACACGCTCTACCAACTGAGCTATGACGGCATTCTTCGCCGAGGAGCCAATCCCTGAGGGTTGACCCCGTCGAGCAGGGTTAAATTGTCAATTTTGCTTATAAACTAGCCATAGAAGAACTTTCGACCCGAGGAGTACATCCTTACCATGGATGCGCTCTACCAACTGAGCTACCGCGGCCCTTAGGCGCGCATATATAAGCAAATTACCGCCCCTATTACCAGAGCAATTTCATATTAACTCGTACAAACAAAGAACGACTATGCCGTCTGCCCGGACGTTATTTGTTTCTGTGGGACACACAGTGGGCGCCGAAGGCGCCCAAAATCCGTCTGGATGGGACTCACGAACATGGTCGATCTTTTGTCTGCAAGGACTTTAAACCTGATGGCATTAAAAGTCAACTGATTTTTGCATTTGCGGACAAAGTCGGATGGACAAGCCAACTGGACAACCGACTAGACAATGAGTTGCGCTAAGAGTGAAAGCGCCGATCTAAGAGAAAAAACCCCACAACCCATGAACATTTTTATGAAAGAAAATCCGAACGCTCTTTCAAAAAAGTAGACATCTATAACCACAAAAGCCACAAAATAAGGCATTGTCTTCTCAAAAAAGTCCTGCACACTCTGTCTATATTGAGCAGGAAGCAGCAAAATCCAGAATTTTGAGCCGTCAAGCGGAGGGAAAGGCAGCATATTAAACAGAAAAAGAAGCAAACTTAACTCAAGAAACGCATTGGAAACAGCCCAAAGAATTGTTCCATCAGGCAAATATTCGTAGAAAATCGCTGCCAAAATCGCAATTAAAAGATTTGCCATTGGCCCCGCCAAAGCAGTCAAAGCACTATCCCTAAGCGGATGAGCAAAATTTCTTGGGTTCACCGGCACAGGCTTCCCCCAACCAAAACCGGCCAAAAAAAGCATGATTGTCCCCAGCAAAGACAGATGTCTAAGCGGATTTAGAGACACCCTGCCTGCCCTTTCCGCAGTGGGATCTCCAAGCTTCAAAGCTGCAAAGGCATGAGCCGCTTCATGCAGTGTCAAAATTGGAATCAGTGCCAAAAAATAAAAAATGGATAGATACATGCCTGTGGAAAGTCGTACAAATTAACCGTATTCAGTCTAACAGGAAAAATTCACTTGCCAAACAGCTTTTTTTCACTTAAACTACGCCGGCATTCGATCTTATTTTTTGACTACAATTTATGTCTAAAGTTTGCGCACTTACAGGTGCAAAACCACTCAGCGGACACAATGTTTCTCATTCAAACCGCAAAACCAACAGACGTTTTCTGCCAAATCTTATTAAGAAAACCGTCCTCGACCCAAAGACCGGAACAAAGGTGCATTTGAAAATCACGGCACGCGCACTAAGAACCCTTAACAAAAATCCAAAAAAGTTTGCCGGTAAGATTACCGCCATTGCAAAAAAGGCAGTAAAAAAGGCCTTGAAAAACTCAAAAAAATAAATTAATATCTATTCGCATTTCAGAATAAGCAACCAAAAAGAGCTCCATTTGCAAAACGGGGCTTTTTTTGGCGCTTAACTGCGGTATAATGCCGCCATCGCTGATGGACTCCGTTAAAGCGGAGGCCCACTTAGGAAGGGTCGCATAGTGGCCGAGTGCGCTCGCTTGGAAAGCGGGTATACCCGTAAGGGTATCGGGGGTTCGAATCCCCCCCCTTCCGCCATTGATCTGTACCCCAAAAAGTGGACACTGATCTGTACAAAGAATAAGACCATCTCAAGCTCAACGATTTTTAGTCGAAAACTTTTTTCACAAAAAACTCCCCATCCGCTCAAGCTTGCGCCGGAAGCAAAATGGGGAGTAATTACCTCTTATAAAAGAGGATTTGAGGGAAGATGAATTATTCTTCTACTACTGGAGTCTCATCTGTCACAGCTGCATCATCAGCCGGAACTACATCAGTTGGAACAACAGGTTCCTCAACAGCTGGAGTTGTCTCATCAACAACTGTAGTAACAGCATCGTCCGTAGCGGTTTGGCAACCTGCAAAAAGAGCGACTACTGAAAGCATTACAAGAGCTTGAATAAAGCGTGTCATAACCTATTTGGTTAATGAATAAATAATGGCCACAGTGTAGGCACTAAGGCGCAACCTGTAAACAGGCTCTACCTTTATATCTCTTGCGCAAAATCGAAAATTGACGGCTACTAATCTTCCGCATATCCTATACGCATGCAAAAATTAATTCTCAAAAATAAGCGCGCATTCCACGAATTTGAAGTGCTAAATAAGTATATTTGCGGAATTGTGCTTGCCGGCCACGAGGTAAAATCGTTAAAAAGCGGCGGCGGACACTTCACCGGAACTTTTATTGCAGTCCAAAATGGCGAGGCTTATGTCCACCACCTCCACATCCCTCTATACAAAAGAGCAACCATAGACGACTATAACCCCGAACACACGCGCAAATTATTGCTTAGTAAAGCCGAAATTTTAAAAATTGCTACCGCACTTTCCACAAAAGGTGTTACCGTAATCCCACTTTCAATTCTGGAAGATCACCACCTTTTAAAGCTCGAGATCGCAGTCGCTCGCGGAAAAAAACTCTATGACAAGCGCGAGGACATCAAAAAGCGTGATATTAAGCGCCGAATTGAAACATCGTTAAAAGATTACTAACCGCGGCCTCGCCGCAAACCGTAAATCACAATGCAAATCGCGTTTTCCACTCTTATTCAAGAACTTTACAAATACGCAAAAAATCGCCAGTTTCAACGCGCAGTTGTGGGACTTTCCGGCGGCTTAAATAGCAGCCTTGCCCTCCTTATGGCCGTCCGCTCTTTTGGCGCAAAAAATGTGACCGCCCTCCTCCTCCCTGAGATTGGCCTCACACCCGCGGATGAAATTGCTCACGCAAAAGCACTTGCCGCACACCTTGGCGTTGCAATTCACCACCAACCCATCAACAATTTTTTAGTCGACTATAATTTTGTCCACTGGGACAAAACCGAGGAAGCTAATGAAAACTTGAAGGCTCGCATCCGCGCAAATTTACTCACGCTTTTTGCAGAGTCAAACCACGCACTTTTAATTGGCACCGCAGATCATAGCGGCTTGCAACTCGGCCTCGGCACGCCCGACGGCGAATTTATTGGTGCCCTCCACCCTTTTGGAGATTTATACAAGACGGACCTTATCCGCCTTGCGGAAATCCTTGAACTTCCCGAGGAACTCACGGAAACCCCTTTTTCCCGCCACTTGAAGCCAAATCAAACAGATGCGGAAGACATAGGTGCTCCTTGGGAAAAAGTCGACGAAATTCTCCGCGCCCTTGACGATTTTGCCGATCAGCAAACCCTCATTGATAAAGGCGCAAACCCCCTCCTTGTCCACCGTTTGGCCCGCCTTAAGGAACAAAACCTCCCTCTCCAAAATCTCTTCACCATTATTCCCGTAAGCACCCGCACCCTCTCAATCAAAAAAGCCAGAGAAGCGGAAGCGAAGAGTGCTTAGGCTGCACACGGATTAGCTAATTTCGTCAGAAAGATACGGCCTAGGATCAACCTTGTGTTTATTTGTATCGTGAACTTCAAAGTGTAAATGCGTCCCTAAACCACCGTTGCTACTTCTACACCTTCCCGTATGTCCAATGTAGCCTATAATATCGCCTGCTTTAAGTGGGCCCACTTTCGCACCAGGTTTTTGAAAATGACAAAAAAGATTTTCATACCCGTTTTGAAGCTTTATTGTCACAGCATTTCCACCTCTAGAACCAAAACCTGAAGAAATTACCTCACAATCCTCTGTTGCATAAATTGGACACCCCTCCGGAAGATCTAAATCTATACCTCCATGCCCTTCAAGCTCACCAGTTTCCGAGTTAACTCTCTGGCCAAACGGACTTGTAACATTTACCGTTCCCGTTAAGTCTGCCCCATTAAAGGTTTTTGGAGCTTGAAATCCATTAGTTTTTTTAAATAGCCTCTCAACTCCATCAACAACTTTTTCCGCCGCTTTTTTAGCAGCATCTCCGGCTGCATCACCCTTAATCCCAAGCCATTTACTGATTGAAGAAACTGCATTTTTTAAAAAACCGGAAATACTATCTCCAAAGGAAACCGCTCCTGCAATTATACTATCTACCAAACCTGAAACCGACCACTCCTTTGAACTAGGTGTTTGAGCTGGAGTAACTGGAGCATTCCCACCTGATTCCGCACCGGCAGCAGCGTCCGGATTTGTCCCTGCACTAACAGGGGGAACTGCCGGAAATTCGCCTTTTAAACGAGCCTCTTCAATCTCAGCCTTTGTTTGAACTATTGCTGTCCCTGCAGTTAATTTAACATCTGCAGCTGCCACATCCTTATTCACTTTCAAAACCTCCTCAGCCGCTTTTTTTGCATCTTCCACACTCACATTTTGAACAAGCGCATCCGCAACCGCTTCTGCAACTTTTGCTTTGTCCGAATTATCTGTACCTCCCATAAACAAAAATTAATTTTAAGCTAAAGATATGCCTTCTTTCTCTAGCAATGAACTCACAGAAGCTACATATCCACTACCTGTGGCATAAGGTGAAGCTATAGTCTCTAGAAACTTTTGAGAGTCATACTTGTATTGAAAAGCATCTTTATAAACTGGATTTTCCGTAAGATTTCTCCCATAACTCATAAAAGAAGCCCTAATGTCGCTGTACTTCCTGAAATCAGCAGGAATTTTGACTCTTTTCCCATCAATTTCTTCCCAAGTCATCATCGTAACTTTTTCACCTGTATACCTTTTACCGGTCTTCATGCCAAAACAATTTAATGCATCTTGCGTTAATCCGCTTTGTCCATATCCAGACTCTAAACAGGCCTGTCCAAAACATACTTTCCATGGAATCCCAAATTTTTTCTCTACTTCCTCAGCCAAACGCTTTGCCACTTTTACAAAGTTCTTTTTGGGATCAGACTCTTTCTCCTCCTTAAATTCAACCAACAAAGCATCCAAACTGGCTTCATAGGTGGTATTTTCAGGGGGTTTTTCCTCGTCTGGCACAGTCGGCTTTTCTTCTTTGTTCTTTCTATCCCACAAATTAGAAATCCAATTCCATACTGAACTCCCGCCTTCCGTTATTGCAAATACCAAACTCGAACCCAAAGCAAGCAATGTTTGTCTAAAAGAACTATCTTTCCCCTTAATTGCCTCATAATGTTTGACTATCTTATCAATAATGCCGTCCTTATCCTCACTATCCTCCAAATCCATACCGGTATTGGCATCCGGATCTTCATCAGCATCAGGCTCGGGATCTACTCCTTCTTCTCCCACAGGTTCTTCAGGATTGTCTTTCCCTACATTGGCCCTAAGATCTTCCTTTGCCTGTCCTGTCTTCACATCAACTCCTACTGCTCCAACCTCATGTCTTGTACCAGCCTTTACCTCTTCCTCCTGTGCTTTCTTTGCCTCCTCCAATGCTTTCTTTGCATCATCAAGATCCACTCCTTCTTCCTGGGGAACAACTTCTTGACCCCCTTCTTTCGAACTTTCCGGCGCTTTTACAGGATCTGCCATACGTAAATCTTATTTAAATCTATTAATTTTACCACTTTTTGTCGACTTTTTCCATGCCTCTCCGGACATGTTCCTCTATTAACCTTGCGTAATTTAGTTTTTATAGTCTAATCGCCCGCTGGCGGTTGTTTCTGCAACATTTTCCCATCTGTCAAGTCGCGATGGGCCGTGGAGGGTTCGCTCTTACGGCTTATCTGCTAAAATGCACGCGCAGTCGCACATAGCCAAATCAATAAACTCATGATCAACCCTCAAATTTTCCGCGCTTATGACATCCGCGGGATAGCACACAAACCCGCCACCCCCACAAACGTAGCGCCGGACCTCACCCCCGAGACCATTTTTCAGATTGGAAAAGGCGCGGGAACACACTTCAAACGCACAAGTGGCCTCGCCCTCCCGAACGAGCCACACATTGCCGTCTCCTACGACTGCCGCCTGAGTAACCCCGAACTTGCGGAAAGTTTCATCAAGGGCCTGCTTGAAACCGGTTGCCGCGTCACGGTGATTGGAATGGTCCCAACGCCCATGCTTTATTTTGCGGTTTGCAGGTTTGGTTTTGACGGCGGCGCCTCCATCACGGCCAGTCACAACCCCAAGCAGTACAACGGTGTGAAATTGGTTGGCAAAAACGCAGGGTCCATTTGTGGCGACGAACTTCAAGAAATTCGCAAATTAATTGAAAATGACGACTTTGAAACCGCGGATGCCACCGCGGCGAGCACGGCGGACGGCAGCGCGGACGGCAGCGCGACCGGCTCGAGCAAACGCGAAACGCTCAACGTCTTCCCTGCATACATGGAAAAACTCCTGGACATTGTGCACTTGGAGCGCCCGCTCAAGATTGTTGTAGACGCTGGAAACGGTGCGGCGGGCCCCTACGTTAAGAGCTTTTTTGAGGCTTTGGGATGCCAAGTTACTCCTCTTTACTGCGAACCGGATGGAAATTTTCCCAATCACGAAGCCAACCCCGAGGAACTCGAAAATTTGACGGACTTAATTGCCCTTGTCAGAAAAGAACACGCGGACGTTGGCCTTGGTTTTGATGGAGATGGCGACAGGGTTGGAATTGTGGATGAAAATGGCAAAAATTATACAGCGGACCTCCTGCTTCTGCTGCTTGCCAGAGATACGCTGGCACGCCGCCCAGGGTCAAAAATTGTTTTTGATGCAAAAGCTTCGAGCGTGCTAATAAAAGATATTATATCTCATGGCGGCGTGCCTGTGATGTCCCCCACCGGCCATTCGTTTATAGAAAAGAAAATGCGGGAGGAAGGCGCGCCGCTTGCCGGCGAAATCAGCGGCCACCTCTTTTTTGCAGAAAACTATTATGGCTTTGATGATGCTTTCCTTGGCGCGGCGCGCCTCCTCTCCCTCCTCTCCCGCACTCCCGGCCCTTTCTCCGCACTCTTCAAAGGAATTCCGGAGACCGCCTGCACACCGGAATTAAAGTCGCCATGTCCGGATGACAAAAAATTCCAAATTGTGGAAAAAATCACCGCTGCATTTGTCCAAAAATATCCTTGCATCACCATGGACGGCGTCCGCGTAAATTTTGATGACAATTCCTGGGGCGCAGTGAGATGCAGCAACACGTCGCCAAACCTTACAATCCGCTTCGAGGCCCCAACGCCTCAGCGCCTCAAAGAAATAGTCGCCCTCATGCTCGAAGAGCTCAAAAAATATCCTGAAATTGACCTCTGGTGGGCGGACAGGTATAAGTAGCCTTGAACAACAACCAAGCCATGCAAACTTCCCTCATTATTGGCGGAATAATCCTGATCTCACTGCTCGTTTTTGGCATTTACAGCTGGCTCGCAATCCGTCACGCCGCCCGCTTCCGCTATTTAAGCGCCCGCACGGTTTCTCTTACAGTCATTTTTGTAAGCCTAAGCGCACTAATAATAGCGTTCTGCCTGTTCTCGTTTGGGATGATGCTAATAAGCGCTCCTTAATTAAACAGCCCGTTCTCCACCTCAAAAATCGGGAGTCCATCCGCAGGAGAATAGTCGACAATAAATGGGGGATAAAGCCCGCTTGCGGCGCTGTCATATTCAAAAGACGGAAGTATGTCCGAACAAGCAACCAAGTCGGCATCAGTGTCCGGCACTCCATTCCCATCCAAAGGATAGCACTGCGTATAAGTCCTCATCTGATTCAAGTCGCTCTCAATATTGCCCCCGTCAGCAGACCCGCCAACCGTATTTTCTGAAACCAAAGATCCATTCAAATACAGCTGATTTCTAAGTGCATCCGTACGAGTATCCGTATTTGCCCAAACCGGCACTCCCGCACCATCAAGCTCCCCGCTGCTACTGAAAAATCCGCCATCCAAGAAGAAATTCGCATAAAGATCCGTAACACCGGGATCAATATAAACATTTCCCCCTTCGCCGTCTTTTTCAAGCGCAACAACCCCCAGCCTGCCACCTGTAACATTTCCGTTTATGTAAAGATTCCCGCCGTTAAGCACCAAAGTTTCCGAATTGAACCCGTCCAATCCATCAATAACCACATCGCTTTCCGTATACAGCAATTTTCCTCCAAGCAAAGGGATTACAAAGCTGCTATCAAGTTCCACAGGACTACTCTTTTTAAGCACATCCTTCCCAAGGGTGTAGCGCAAAATTTGTGCAAGCATTTTACTCCTCATTTTCCCAATTTCAGTCGACCCCAATACCGAGAGATCCGCACTCCCCGTATTCAAAACTCCTTGGTCCACAAAAGAATTTATTGCCCCCATTACAAGCATATCTTCCGGATCGGCATATTGACTTGGAATGGACAAATACCCTGTGTAATAACAGGAGGGGCCGCCAAATTTTACAGCCGGCGCCTCATCACACACCCACTGCTCAATGGTTGGACCTGTAACCTCATTTGTAGCCTCCGCCGTAACGTCATAACTCACATCACAAGAATCATCCGACTTTTGACCAAATGAAAGAGCATAGTCAGCGCCATCGGTAGAATAAACTGGCCCAGACAATGACGACTCTGTTTTTGTTGAACATCCGCCTAAAAGCAAATAATTGTCATTAACGGGCGCCGGACTTGTATGCGTAGTATCTGCTTGATAATAAACCGTATAAGATGCCCCGTCTGCATTTGGCGCAACTTTAGCACTGCTCACAAGTGTCATTTCCTTTCCTACCTCAGAAGAAATCATGTCATGCTCCTCCCCATCATAATTCACAACAAACTTTTCATTCTGAAAGCGTGGCCTAAAGCTTAGGTTACCGGCACCTTCATCCAAATAGCTCACATAATGCCTATAACTAATTTCGTTTCCATCTCCTGAAAGCACACCTCGCCCACTGGACACAACTTCAAGAGCTCTATCCGCCCCAATAAGCTTGTATTCGCCTTTGACCAAAACATTCTTTATGTCAATTTTATTTCTTGAATTTGACCTGCTGTAAAAAACATCATTTTTTTCATAAGGACTTCCATCCGGATTTAGACAATCTCCACCTGTTTGGTCATCATAAATCCCTCTGCAGCCATCTCTGTCAGAATAATGATTTAGGCTTGAGTCTTCGTCATCATTTACGCCAAGCACATTCGACGTTGGCGCCCCGCTATAAACAAAAGTGTTCAAACTCCATTCATCACCTTCATATAGAATGCAATATAGTCCAAGACTGCATCCCAAAACTGAATTGGCAGCAGTTGCTTTATAAGCAACTCCGCTATTCTCAACCTGATTTAAATAAACATTAGTATCATCTGTAACTTCAACCTGTATTCCGCCTAACTTAAAGTCAAATTTTTCCTCAGGGATTATGTCTCCGTTCTCATCCGTAAAAGTAACCTTGACCCTCCAATATTCGTCTCCATCAGCAAGTGGAGCGTTTGTACTATCCACCATTGTGGGTCCATTCGTAGTGTCATTAGCATAAATAAACAAATTTTGAGTAACGGTAATGGGCGGAAGCTCCTGAGTAAGCCCTTTAAACCACATCATTCCCAACGTTTTGTTCCATGCATATCCGGTAACAACACCCGTTTCCAAATTGGTTTTTACGTGAAATTTTGTTGCACAACTGGGTTCACCTGAAGGACAAGTCCAATCAAACAGAACCATCTGTCCAACCACTGCTGAAACAGGACCGCTAATAATTTTCCCCATTCCCCCCCAATAACCATCTGCATCCATTGAAGCCCCATAAGTGCCATCATCAGAGGCAAGGTCAACAACAAAAGGAACAATCTTCCCATCCAAATAAAAATCAAATTTTGAACCTCTGTCCGGCGCGGAAGTATAAAAAATCCCATCTGAATCCACACAACCTTGAAACTTGTCATCCACACCATCAAAATCCACCCTCAAAGAATTCCAACTTATGGCTTGCGTACCCATAACATATCCGCAAGGATCTCCCACGGAATACATATACCCCGCCTCATCTGAAGACGCCAACTCCACACTCCCACCCACATCGGCTCGCAAATCCCCGCCTCTCAAAAGAGACGCCGGATAATTTTGCATGCCGTAAAGCCCAATGCCGCTTAAAACAACAAGGGCTAAAAGAAACAGTGTGGTTTTTCTCATAGGTAGGTGGAAAAAGTCTAAGAAATAAGTCGCCAAAAAGTCTAACACAAGCCGCTAAAAACGGCTACTTTTTCTTGCTAGCTTTTTTTGCCCCGCCTTTGGCAACGCTTTTTGCCCCGCCTTTTCCTTTCCATTTTTCCGTCCGCGCATCACCTTTGGCTTTTATTGCCGCAGCATCTTCCGTGTCTTTCGGTTTGTCCCAAATTGCAAATTGGCACTTTGGAAATTTATTGCATCCATAAAAAGACTTTCCCGCCTTCTTTGTGTGCCGCTCCACCAATTCTCCTCCGCAGACGGGACATTTTACTCCTATAAAATTCAAAATCGTCTCGGTGGTTTTGCACTTTGGATAATCTTCACAGGCCAAATATTCACCAAATCTTCCGCTCTTAATTTCCATTTGTTTTCCGCATTTTGGACATTTTTTGTGACTGAATTTTTTCTCAAGTTCAGCGGTATCGGCGCCTCCAAGCGGTTTTGCATTTTTACATTCCGGAAAGTTTGAGCAAGACAAAAACTTCCCATATCTTCCAAGACGAATATTCATTGGTGCCCCGCATTTTTCGCAAATTTCATCGCTTTTTTCGGTTATCACGTCGTCCTTTTTTATCGACTTCATTTTCTCTTCCACAGAGTCGTGAAACGGCCCGTAAAAGTCTTTGATTTCCGATTGCCATTTCTCACTACCCTCCTCAATTTCGTCGAGCATTTCTTCCATATGCGCCGTAAACTGATAATCCATAATTCGCGGGAAATGTTCCACCAAAAAATCTGTGACAAGAGATCCAATTTCAGTCGGCATTAGTTGTTTGGCCTCACTTTTAACATATTCGCGTGCCAAAATTGTGGAAATTGTTGGTGCATAAGTTGACGGACGACCAATTCCCTCAGCCTCAAGTTTCTTCACCAAACTTGCTTCCGTATATCTTGGTGGCGGCTTTGTAAAATGTTGTTCGGGTAGCAAATCTTTGCAGTCGGGAGCATCTCCTTCATGCAAAACCGGCAATCTTTTTTCTCCGTCGCCCTCACCTTCTTCTTCATAATCGTGACCTTCCATATAAACCTGCATAAACCCGGGAAATTTCACCGTCTGGCCCGTTGCTCGGAAAGTGTATTCGCGCGCGGCCAAATTCACTCCCGTCTGGCTCAAAATTGCAGCCGCCATTTGACAAGCCACCGTGCGCTTCCAAATAAGTTCATAAAGCCTAAATTCATCTTTTCCCAGAAATTTTTGCACGCGAGCGGGTTCACGCAAAATGCTTGTTGGACGAATTGCCTCATGCGCCTCCTGCGCACCTTTTCTTCCTTTGTAAAAACGCGGAACGGAAAGCGCAAAATTACGACCAAAAAGTTTTTCAATAGTTTCCTTTGCCTCACCCAATGCAAAAGACGACAAATTCACCGAATCAGTACGCATATAAGTTATAAGACCTTCATGCCCGCTTTCAAGTTCCACACCCTCATAAAGTTTCTGCGCAAGCGTCATGGTTTTTTTCACTGAAAATCCAAGTTTTCTGGAGGCCTCTTGCTGAAGTGTTGAAGTTATAAACGGCGGAGCCGGATTTCTCATTACTTCCTTTTCTTCAACCTCGGAAACCACAAATTCCGCCCCTTTTAAATTGCCCAAAACCTCATCCGTCTCCGCCTTATTTCCAAGCTTAATTTCCTTCCCCGCTTTCTTCATTAATTTTGCCTTAAAGAGCTCTTTTTTTGCGTTCGCGCCGGCGCCTCCCAAAAGTTCCGCCTCAATTGTCCAATATTCTTCAGCCTTAAACGCCAAAATTTCCCTTTCTCTGTCCACAATGAGCCTCACCGCAACGCTCTGCACTCTTCCCGCGGAAAGCCCGTATTTTATTTTTTTCCAGAGTAACGGTGAAAGTTCATATCCAACCAGCCTGTCCAAAATTCTGCGTGCTTGTTGCGCATCCACAAGATGTTTGTCTATTGCTCGCGGGTTTTGCATTGCCTCCAAAATTGCCGACTTTGTAATCTCATGAAACACAATTCTCTTCAAATCTTTCCTGTCTCCAATTTCAAGCGCCTCCACCAAATGCCACCCAATAGCTTCTCCTTCGCGGTCCTCATCAGTGGCAATGTAGACGGCCGTTCCTTTTCCAATCTTTGCACTCAGGCCGTCGATAACTTTTTTCTTCTCTTTTGGAATTATGTATTTTGGCGCAAAATTGTGCGCCGTATCTATCCCCATTGTGGACACGGGCAGGTCCCGAACATGGCCCATTGAAGCCATTACGGTGAAATCCGGTCCCAAGTATTTTGAGATGGTTTTTATCTTTCCGGGAGACTCAACTATCACTAAATTTTTTGCGGGCATAGAGTCAAATTTATAAATGCGTGCGTGCGCCTAAGCTAAAAACTTCGCGGGCCATTTGTCAATCTTTTAAGTTAAAAATCGCCTCCGCAAGGCCACTTTTCCCTTGTATAAACACAAAAGTCGCATATAATTATTGCGATTTATTCCTAAACTCCATCGCCATGACAAAAGGTGACTTAATTGATATCGCCGCTAAAAAGGCCGACATCACCAAGAAAACAGCCGCAATTGCTATTGAAGCTGTTTTAGACACTGTAACTAAAAGCCTTTCAAAGGGCCAAAGCGTTACTTTAACCGGATTCGGAACTTTCCGTATCTCCAAGCGTGCATCTCGCACCGGCGTTAACCCACGCAACCCAAATCAAAAGATCAAAATCCCTGCAATGACTCTTCCCGCCTTCAAAGCCGGCAAGACATTAAAGGATGCAGTCCGCTAAATAGCGTGCGTGCGCACAAAGATTTTCTCGACTTTAAAAGCCCTACCTAAAAAGTGGGGCTTTTTATTGACTACAATTTCGCATGTGTGTATACTTATTGTGTAACTATCTTACACACTCTATGTACACACTCGCTCAATCTCAGACAAAAACGCCCGCAAGAAAACGCGTGAATTTTATGATCAGCACTTCTCTTCTAACCAGCCTAACCGAGCTGATTCCTCTTGGAGAAAGAAGTGATTTTGTGAACCAAACGCTTGAAGAAGCGCTAACTCAAGTCAGTCGTCAAAAGGCATCTGAGGCCCTAGCTGAATTCAGAAAAACGAATCATCTAAAAACCAGTACTAAAGAAATTCTTAAAATAATTCATGATGGCCGCAAAAACTTGCTCTGACAAATACATTCCGGACGCATCTGTTCTTATAAAATGGTTCGTCCACGAAGAAGAAGACGCTAAGCAGGCGGCAGCATTGGAAAAAGACGCAAAATCATCCACGGTAACTCTGATTATTCCGGCATTAACTTCTTGGGAACTGTGTAACTATTTGGGAAGGAAATTTGATGCTCTGAAAGCTTCTTCTCTGTTTGGTCTTTTCAAAAACTATAAATTGCCGGAAAGATTTCTAACTTTAAAAGAAACTTCTCTTGCCTTTCATCTCATGCAAAAGCACCACTCCGTTTCCTTTTATGAAGCCTCATATCATGCCCTAGCCATCAGTGAAAATGCCACTTTTCTGACCTGTGACAAAAAATACTACGAAAAAACCAAGCGCTTGGGACACATTAAATTGCTGAAGGATTATTGAAAATTTGTACTAAATTGTAATCTCGGCTAAAATAATCTCGTTTAAAACAAGTTTGGATCACCGCCACTCGTGATATCCCCGCATTAAAAGTCGAAATTCTCAAAATTCTTTCCAAAGCTTTTTAGCCCTTAACTTCTGCCTCCCATTAGTTTATAATGCGCCGGCAAAATTAAAAATTGGCAAAATTCTTTATGCAACTTGATATTGGATCAATAAAATCGGCCGCGCTATCCGCCATAAAAGCGGCAAAAAGTCTGCCACTTCTTGAAGAAGTTAAAAGAGGCTTTCTTGGAAAAACAGGGCAAGTTACGGAGCTTCTAAAAAGCCTTAAAGACCTGTCCATTGAAGAGAAAAAAATCTTTGGAAAGGCCGTTAATGATCTTAAAACCGAGCTTGAAGAACTTTGCGCAGCGCAAATGAATCTTTTGCAAAAGACGGAAATTGAGTCTTCACTTGCAGGTGAATTTCTTGATCTCACCGCTCCGGGAGAAAAATTTGCGCGCGGACATATTCACCCGCTTGCTCAAACGCAGGAAGAAGTTGAAAGAATTTTTGGACAAATGGGATTCACCGTTGTGGACGGACCTGAAATTGAAAGTGAATTTTACAATTTTGAAGGTTTGAATATTCCCGCTTATCATCCTGCGCGTGACATGCAGGACACGTTTTTTATAGACAAACCCGCGGATAAAGATGAAGGAAAGCTCGTCCTGCGCACACACACTTCCCCAAATCAGGTTCGCGCAATGAGAAAATATGGAGCACCGCTCCGCATTATTGTTCCGGGACGCGTATTCAGAAATGAGGCCACAGACGCCTCTCACGAGCACACTTTCGACCAAGTTGAAGGACTCCTAATAGACAAAGACATCTCAATTGCCCACCTGAAAGGAGTGATGCAAGAATTTTTGGCACGGCTTTTCAAGAGAGAAATGTCTGTCCGCTTCCGCCCGGGGTACTTCCCTTTTGTGGAACCGGGAATTGAACTGGACATGTCATGTCCATTTTGCGGCGGTGTGGCCTGCCGAGTTTGCAAACACACCGGCTGGATTGAATTTATGGGCTCAGGAATGGTCCATCCAAACGTATTAAAAGCGGGCGGAGTAGACAGCAAAAAATATCAAGGCTGGGCTTTTGGTTTTGGTCTGACTCGCCTTGTTATGATGCGCTACGGCATTGATGACATTCGCCATCTTCAAGGTGGCGATTTGCGCTTTAACCAACAATTCTGACTTTAAATTATGAAAATTTCTCTCTCCTGGATTCGCGATTTTGTAGATTTGCCCGCTCTCTCAACAGCGGAAATTGCAAATGCTCTCACTCGTCATACGGCAGAAGTGGAAGGTTTTGAAGATTTGGAGGAATTATATAAAGGCATGGTTGTTGGACACATTCTTTCCATAAAAAAACATCCGGGAGCAGACAAGCTTGTCATAGCACAAACTGAAATTGACCATGGGAAAGAAGTGCAAATTGTTTGCGGCGGACAGAATCTATATCCGGGGATGCTGGTTCCGGTTGCACTTCCTGGATCAAAAGTTAAATGGCATGGTGAAGGCGACCTTATTGAGCTTACGGAAGCAACAATTCGCGGCGAAAAAAGTTTTGGCATGATCTGTGCAGGCGAAGAAATTGGACTAACTCCGGACAATACTCCTGACTCAAAAGAAGTCCGCATTTGTGATTTGTCTGAGCTAAAAGTCCCCGTTGGGACACCACTTGCAAAAGCCATTGGTAAAGACGATTCCATCCTTGAAGTAGACAATAAATCGCTGACTCACAGACCTGATCTTTGGGGACATTATGGAATTGCTCGTGAATTTGCCGCAATTTTCGGTCGTCCACTTAAAAAGCTGGACACTTTTTTGAAATGCAAGCCTACAAGCCTCTCTGCACGTGTCAAAGTGGACATCAAGTCCGCCGAACTTTGTCCAAGATTTTCTTCTTGTATAATGACGGGCATCACAGTTACTGAATCTCCGGATTGGCTTAAGGCCAGGCTCCGCTCCGCCGGCATGCAACCGCACAACAACATTGTAGACATTACAAATTATGTGATGCTTGAGCTTGGGGAGCCAATGCATGCTTACGACAGAAAAATTGTTGGTTCGGACACTCTAAAAGTACGATTTGCACATGCAAAAGAAAAACTCTTAACGCTTGAGGGCGGTGAACACGAATTAACTGCGGAAGACCCTCTTGTTTGCAATGAGAAAAATGAACCGCTTGGAATTGCGGGAGTAAAAGGCGGACTTAAATCCGGCATTACAAATGAAACAACGGAAATTATTTTGGAGGCTGCAAATTTTGATCCCGTAGCCGTCCGCAAAAGTGCAATGCGCAATAATTTACGTACGGACGCTTCTCAAAGATTTGAGAAAAGTTTGGATCCGCTTCTTACGGAAACGGCAATCCGCCGTGCAATAAATTTGATTGAAAAACTTTGTCCAAGCGCAGCTTCCGGACCAATTACAACAGCCGGCGAATGGAAAGAAAAACCGCGTCACATAACGGTAGACGTAAAAAATCTCCTCAGCAAAATTGGCATTTCCATACCTGAAAAAGAAATCGTCCGAATTTTGAAATCTTTGGAGTTTGATGTTGGTAAAAAGGGGAAACTGCTCTCCGTGGTTGTGCCTTCCCACCGCGCAACGCGTGATGTTTCCATTGAAGAAGACCTTATTGAAGAGGTGGCGCGGATTCACGGCTATGCAAAAATTCCAGCCGTCCTGCCGGCGCTTGAAACTCGACTTCCATTAGAAAATCCGGAGAGATTTTTGAAACATCTTTCTCGGAATATTATGGCCGGCCAACTGGGATTTACGGAAGTAATGACTTACTCTTTTTATGGCGCCGACCGTTTTAAAAAATGTTTTATTCCGGAAGAAGGTCATTTTAAAGTTTTAAATTATTTGTCTCTCGACCAAACGCACATGCGCACCAGCATGACCCCGAATTTGCTCGCAGTTATTGCACAAAATTGCAAAGAAAATGCTGCCATGAAAATTTTTGAATTTGGGCGAACGTACAAAGATATTGGTCACTTTATGCCGCTTGAACAAAAGCGCCTCACCGCCGTGGTTGCTGAAAAATCCGAAACTTTTTATTCTGCAAAAGGAGCTCTCACCTCTTTCTTGGAGGCGTTCCGCATTAAAAATTACGAGCTCAAAAAATCGACTGAACTTCTGCCGTATGCACACCCAAACAAAAGCATTGACTTGATAATTGACGGGCAAAATGCCGGCGTGCTTTTTTCCATACATCCGGGCGTCCTCAAAAATTTTGACATACCGCTTTCCGTGAGCATTTTTTCCGTTAATTTCAATTTGCTCTCCTCTCACGGCAGAGAGCTTCAAAAATTTGTACCGCTTCCCCGTTTCCCCGGAATGAGTTTTGACGTTTCCGTGCTTACGGAAAAAACCAAGACGGTTGCGGAAATGGAAACAATCATCCGCCTGGCTGACAAAAATTCGCTGATTGTAGACATTTCCCTTTTTGATATTTACGAAGGTAAAAACATTCCCGCAGGCAAAAAGTCGTTATCATTTTCCGTTTCACTTCGCAACAAAGAACGCACGTTAACGGATGCGGAATTCCAAGAACTACAGTCATCCGTTTTCAAAGCACTTGAAAAATCCGGCGGAGAAATTCGCAAATAATTGCAAGGAATAAAGTAATTAACACCATCTGCCATGAAAGACTGGGCCATAAAACATATTAGTAAAACCGCACACCACTTACGTCCACGCAAAGAGATGGGAAAATGGCAAAAAGCCATTCGTATTGTGGCTATCGGTGCAATTGGCGCAATCGCACTTGGTTTTCTAATAACGGTATTTTATGCAATTTGGCTTCTTTTCACATTTAATCCGCTTGATGGAATCCCACGTGATTCTACTCTGATTTTAGATAAAAACGGCGGATTACTTTATACAATTCACGGAGAGGAAAATCGAAAAACACTGGATTCTCTAAGTGAAGTTTCGCCAAAAATAATTGACGCAACGCTGGCAATTGAGGACGACCAATTTTATCACCACATTGGAATAGACATCCCTGCGCTTACAAAGGCGGTTTTATCTGAGTTTGGAATTGGAACTCCACGCGGAGGATCCACAATTACTCAGCAATTTGTACGTAATAGTTTCTTAACTTTGGAACATTCTTACACCCGCAAATATAGGGAAATTATGATGTCCCTTATATTGGAGCTTAAATTCAGCAAGGATGAAATTCTCCTCATGTATTTAAATGAAATTCCATATGGGAACAATGCTTACGGCATTGAGCTTGCAGCAGAAAAATATTTTGGCAAAAAAGCGGCTGACTTAACGCTTGGCGAGTCGGCACTTTTGGCAAGTCTTCCAAACGCCCCAACATGGTATTCTCCATACGGAAATCATCTTTACACAACTCTTGATTTTGAACCAACTGCCGAATATTTAGGAAATAGAGAAATTGTCTCCGAAGCAGACCTTGTCTCAGAAGAATTTACTCGCGGACTTGTTGGAAAATCGTACGATCTCCCCAATGGAACTTCCATATATCTCCGTGGCCGTAGCGATCTTGTTTTGGAACGCATGATAACGCTTGAGATGATAACTGAAACTGAAAAAGCGTCTGCCCTTGCGGAAATACAAACTATGGCTATCACGCCATATCCGGAAACCATTAAAGCCCCTCATTTTGTAATGTGGGTTAAGTCGCAACTTGAACAAAAATATGGAAAAGAAATTGTTGAACAGGGAGGTCTCCGCGTAACAACAACCATAGACCCCGCCTATCAAACCGCAGCCGAAGAAGCCATTAAAGAACACGCTGAATATAATTCAAAAACATACAACTGCAACAATGAAGCACTCATCTCAATTGATCCTCAAAACGGACAAATTTTGGCAATGGTTGGTTCCGCCGACTGGGGAAATGCGGACATTGACGGACAAGTAAATATGATTACTTCTCTTCGTGCTCCGGGATCTTCTTTTAAACCCTTTGTTTACGCACTTGCCTTCTTAAAACAATATACGCCTGCCACTGTTTTGTATGACGTGCCAACAAGTTTTGGTTCTGATACTCCAAAAAATTTCGACGGAGCTTTTAAAGGCCCAATGACAATACGTGAGGCACTCGGTCAATCCCGCAACATCCCTGCCATAAAAGCCTATTTCCTTGCCGGACAAGAAAAAGAGATTGTCCCTTTTGTTGAAAAATTTGGGGTCACAACGCTTAATGGCAGTGGCGACTTTTATGGCTATCCGTTAGCTCTTGGCGCCGGCGAAGTTACCCCACTTGAATTTGCCGAGGCCTACAGTGTTTTTGCAAATGGTGGCATACGAGTTGAACCCGTTTCTATCTTAAAAGTCGAACCTGCAAATGGTGGCGCTCCACTGGAAGAGTGGAGTGAATCTGACATTAAACGTACGGAAGTTTTAGACCCTCAAGTCGCTTATCTGATCAATGACATCCTTTCAGATTCAAGTGTAAATATTGGACAAGGTGTCTACATGGACAGTCTGGATAATGCTGCAAAAACAGGAACTTCAACGGACGACGAAACCGGCTATGCAAACAACGGCTGGATAGCCGCCTATACTCCCACGCTTGTAACTATCGGTTGGTCCGGAAACGCAAATGGTGACCCAATGAACGCCAGTGGTGAAGCCTATTACACAATTGCACCAATATGGAAGTCTTACATGACAAAAATTGCATCCACTCTGAAGAAGGCCGACTGGGCCAGGCCTGAAGGAATTAAAGACGTCGCCATTAGTAAGGCCAGCGGTCGTCTGCCTGTTAACGGAGTAACTCCCTCAGACATGATTCGAACCGAAGTATTTGCTTCGTTCGCCGTCCCCACTGAACCCGACAATGCTTACTCTAAAGTAAAAATTGAAACTGTTTCCGGCCGTCTTGCAACAGAATATTCTCCAAAAGATGTTATTGAAGAAAAAGTCTACCGCATCTATCGCGAAGACTGGTCGAATTGGCAGGCCTCTATAGATCAATGGGTGGCAAACCAAAAGGAAAAAGATCCTGATTCTTTTAGCCTTCCTCCAACGGAATTTGCATCGGATATTCACAATTCCATAACCGCCGCAACCCCACCGCAGATCACAATTGTGAGTCCCAATTCTCTTTCCTCTGCAAAGAAGGAAGACAAATTTATTGAAGTTGAAGTCTCAATAGAAAATGAAGGGAACGGAATTGAAGAAGTCGTTTTTCTAATGAACGGAATGGTACAATATCATGCTCCTCTGGCTCCATACTTAGGGAAAATGCGTATTCCAACTTCAGCAATAGATGGCACTATTTTAAACATAACTGCAAAAGCTGTAGACATATATGGATACTCCGGAGAAAGCTCAATTGAGGTTAGAGTCTCTACCAAAACAGACAATGGATCAGATGATTCTTGAAATTAGCAGTCCGTCTCCCACTGGAATTTCAACCGTCTCAAGCCCTTTATGGCAATGCATCATTTTGATAAATTCTGCCATTTCTCCGGTTCTGTGACTTAATACATTGTCAACAACTATCATCCCGCCACTTTTCATTCGTGGAAAAATGGAATCAAAGTACGATTGATGCTCCAGTTTTGTGGCATCAAAAAAAGCAAAATCCAACTCTTCCGGCAAAAGCCCTTCCACTGAAAACACTTCCGGGGCATGACCTTTTATTTGGCAAATTCTATTTCCCATCCCCGCCTCTTCAATATTTTTTTCCGCACGTGCAAACCTTTCTGCATGCGATTCAACAGTCCAAAGCCGCCCCAAAACTTCACCCTCTGCACAATTTTCCGCAAGCGCCTCCGCAATCCAAAGAGCGCTATATCCAACACTTGTCCCTATTTCAAGTGCGCAAACCGGCTTTAAAACACGCACCAGACGGTACAAAATCCGCCCCGTTTCCGGACCAACAATCCAAACGGTCGCTTTTTTATCTTCCTCCTCAATTCTCCGCAAAACTTTCCGCAAATTGTTATTTAATTTGTTCTTTAACATAATTTTTTAATTGTAAAAAGGCTTTACCCCTATGACTTAGTCGATTTTTTTCTTCCAAAGAAAGTGCCGCATAAACCCTTTCTTCCCCTTCCGGCCTAAACACGGAAGACAAAGGGATCCCCTTTTTCACAGAAACTTCAATGCTCTCCGCAATTACACCGGAAGTCTCACCAATAAAAACCTTCTCTTCCTCGCCGGAAACATACGCCGCCGCACAAATAAATTTTGCCCCTCGCCGAGTCTCCTCCCTCATCCTATTCATAAAATGTGCCAGCCACTCCTCATCACTTGCTGCTTCACCTACTCCCCATCTCCGAGTTTTCACGCCGAGTTCATCCGCCAAAGCCTCCACAAAAATCCCGCTGTCATCCACAACCGTAGGGATTCCCGTCTTGCTAAAAAAGAACCTTGCTTTCCCAAGTGCATTTTCCTCAAAACTCGCTCCTTCCTCCTTAAAATCATCCGTGCATCCCACCTCTTCAAGCGAAACAAATTCCGCACATATTCCATCCTCACCCACAAGCATCTCTTGGATTTCCTCAAGTTTCCCTTTGTTTTTTGTTGCGATTAAAATTTTCATTTGAATCGAGCTGACTAAAATCTGCGCAGAGTGTACCATATTGATCGACTAATTCTATGCGCATAAAAATTTCCTTCTCAAATTTTGGCCTCGGTATCACACTGCTTTTTGCGCTTATTGCCGAGCTTTATCGCTTTCACGGCTTTCTTTTAGTCGACCTTTTTGTTCCGATTTTTGTAGCCGCATGGACTATCCAAAAAGCACTCAAAAAAGACCTTCCACGCTTCCCGCAAACTCTTCTGCCGGCCGCGTTATTCCTTGGAATCGGCCTTGCCTCCCTCCTTATAAATTCGATCGACTTAACTTCTTCTCAGTTTTTGGAGTCCGTTTTTTATGGTGTGCGCTTTGCAAGTTTTTATTTCCTCTCCGTAATAGTTTTCAACCAAACCGAGCATGAAAAAACCACAAATCTTTGGATGCTCGCCATTTTCACTTTTCTTCTAAGTCTTGCGGGTTTTGTTCAGGTGAAAATCATGCCAAACTTCACTTCAATGGAAGCTCTTGGCTGGGATCCACATCAAGGACGGCTGCTTTCCACTTGGTTCGACCCAAACTTTGTTGGTGGATTCTTGGCTTTTATAATTCCTGTTCTTCTCGGCGCTGCGCTAGACCGTAAAAACATTCTCAAATTTTCTCTCCCCATTCTGGCTATTGCAGCGCTCGCTACGCTCGCGCTCCTTCTCACCCTTTCGCGCAGCGCCTATCTCGCCTTCATTGCCGCAATGCTTGTTTTTGGCCTTCTCCGTTCCGTGAAACTGCTCGCTGTTTTTGCCATCACCTTTGTCTTGCTAGTCGCCATCTTGCCGCCTGTCCAAAGTCGTTTTATCTCACTTGTAGACAGCATTGGATCCGCCACCACAAGCTCTTACACGCTTCCCGACGCCTCTTCCCGCCTCCGTTACGCATCTTGGGAAGAAGCTTGGAACCTCTTCATGGAAAGTCCACTAATCGGCCAAGGCTACAATCGTTATAAGTATGCCGCGCTTGAACTCGGGACACTAAAAGACACTGAAATTCACTCCGCCAGCGGTTCGGATTCCAGCCTTCTTAATGTCCTTGCCACCACCGGAATTTTTGGAGGAATCGCCTTTTTTGCCATTTATTTACTTTTGGCCAAGAGTGCCATCTACCCTAGTAGAAACTTCTGTGGCAACCTTTCTTGCGGCTTCTTCGCCGGCATTTTTGCACTCACCGTCCACAGTATCTTCGTCAACAGCCTGCTCTTTCCCCTCATCATGGCCCCCTTTTGGATTTGCGCAGGACTGATTTACGGGCAATCTCATTGTAAAAACACATCCACAGTCCGGCCCTCCGGAAGCTCCAACCAAATCACCTCCTGCACCACGTAACAGTTGCCTACAAGACAACAGTCCTTGCCCATGACCTTCCCTAAGGATCTCTTCTTTAGGCTTAGGCTCCCAAATTCCGGGACGTTTAAATCCATCTCCATTATTAACAAAAGAGATAAAACCCCACTTTCCGCAATTCCTCTGAAAAAAGCACCATTAATCCTTTGAGTCTCTATGCGTTGACCGTCAAAATTTCCGGAATATTCTACTGTCATTCCCCTAAAAATTACGAGGATTCACTCTAAAACAGTTTTCTCATCGAGTCAATGGCAGTCTCTTGCTCCATAAAAAACGGACTCGTTGCAATGGTTATAAACCGCGCACGTTCCGCCAGCGCTCGCACAAATTTTTTCGCTTTTTCAAAGTCAATATAGCTCATCTCCGGCGCAAAAAAGTCCATGTCTAAATTTAAAATAAATCTCCTATTGTCTGCGCACGCAGGACTGATCATAGTTCGGTCAAACCTGTCCATTCCCTCCTCACTGGTCACGCTCAGCACATCTCCAATAAGTCCGCATTTCATGGCGGGCTTAATATAATTTCCAACATTCAAAATATTATTTGTATATGCAAACGCCGCTTCCAAAGTTGTCCCTTCAAACCAGACTTCTGGCTCCCGCATGTCTTTATGTTGATCAACGTGCACAAGCGTGATGCCCCTCTCAAGCAACCCCTTCACGGCCGCCTCAAACCAAAAATAAAATGCGTGATTATGATTATCAAAAATCACCGCGGGCACCCCAAAAATTTCCGTTCTCACAAAGTTTTCAAGTCCCACGCAACTCTTCAGTTCCTCTCCATCAAAATCCTCAAAAGCAACCTCGCTGCCCACCCGCACCTCCTCCAAACCGCCTTCAATAACAGGCGCCACAAAAAGTTTCGGCTCACTACCAAGCGCATTCCGTCTCTCGTAAGAAAACGCATTATTTCCCTTTTTGCCGACTAAATAAACTCCCGTATACATAATCTCGCGGGCTTAAATTAAAACCTTTTTCCTGCTCTCTTTGATGGCCCCTCTTACCGACTTTTCTTGCATCATTTTTTCTTTCGCACGCCTGCTTCGTCTCTTTTTTTGTTTGCGCAATTTAAACACTTTTTTTGCTTCTTCGCTCTTTTTTCCCATCTTCACATTTTCAATTTTCAAAATTAAAAGTTTGTACGCGGAAATTCTATTTTTCTCCCGCTCTCTGTGCTTTTGGCACTTAACTTCAATTCCACTCGGCACATGCTTGAGCCACACACAGCTCGACGTTTTATTTATTTTTTGTCCACCAGCCCCGCTCCCACGCACAAATTGCTCGGAAATATCTTCCGCAAAAACTTTCAACCCAGCAGCTTTTACTAAAAATTCTTCCGGAATTTCGACTGGAAATCTCATTTATATCCTTTGTTTTTTATAAGTTTTTCCAAAAGCTCGGTTGGATAAAGCGCGGGTTTTTCCGCTAACGCTTGATGAAAAAACACTGTGGATGGAGTCAGCGCCGGCGTTGTATTTGCTTCAAGCACAATCACGTTTCCGCTTTTCACATTCATGAACATATCAATTCTTGCATACCCTTCTATACCAAGCCTCTCCGCAACTTTTTCCACTAATTTTTTCGTTTTTTTCAAAGCATTTTCCTTCACAATTTTCGCTGGTGGCGGCGTCATATTCACGCCCGTTCCCCCTTGAAATTTTTCTTCCACGGTCAAAACTTCACCCTCCGCAACAGTCAAGCTTGGCGAAAAAGAATGATACTTCCCGTTTTCCTCAAGTACGGCGCAAGTCACCTCAATCCAACCTGTTTTTTTGTTCCATTTTAGTCTATTTCCCTTCACGCGCACCTTGTCCGTTTCCACAAATTCCTCAAACAAAACTTCCTTCATTTTCTTAGGTGGCATTTCAATTATCCCGTTTTGCCCGCTAAAAGTTCCCAGTGGAATTCTTTCAACGCCCTTTATTGCACACTCAACATATTTTTTCAATTCCTCCACATTTTTTATTTTTACAATTCCGGACGAACAACCTTCATCTTTTGGTTTTACAATAATTCCTCCGCCCCCCAAATCGCATTTTAGTCGACTAAAAAGTCTACTCCACTCCGCGCCCTTCAAAACACTCAACTTTTTCACACTGCACACCTGTTTTTTTGACACAAAAATTCCTTCTTTCTCCATACCGGAAAGCACCAATCCTGTCTCCCATTTGTCCATGCAAAGCGCAGATGCTTTTGCACGCGATCCATTAAATTTTTTCCCCGCTTTTTCAAGCATTTTTTGCAGCGTTCCGTCTTCTCCAATTCCGCCATGAAGTCCAACAAACACAAAATCCGCGCTCTTAATAAATTCCGCCAAACTCATTTTTTTTGGCAAAAACATTGGCTCTGAAGCGTCGCCGTTTTCAAGCGCCAATCTAAGTCTCACTTTTTCTTCCAAAAGTTTAAGCCTTGCTTCGCCCTCTTCGGCATTCTTACAATTTCCCAAAATTTCTTCCACCGTATGGTTTAATGTAAATGCATATGGCAGCAACCAAACATTTTCATCTAAATCGAGCAAAAACGGTTTAGGCTCGTAAACCCAAGACCTCCTCAGTTTGAGCCATGCATTTGTTCCACTCATAAGCGAAACTTGCCGCTCACTCGTATTTCCACCAAACAAAACCTGCACAAGTTTTTTCTTCCCGCCTGTCTGCGCACGCTCCTCACTAGCCCACAAAACCCCTTCTCTCCTGCACGCATTTTTCACAACAAACTTGAGTAAATCCCTGTGACTAAATCCTATTCGCGAACCCTGCTGAAACAAAAAGCTATTCTGTTCCATACCGGAAATTGGATTGAAATCGGAAAACCAAATATTCCCGTCCGGCATCACCCACCCGTCAAAGCGTGCAAAATCACGCATACCAAACGCTACAAAAATTTGCTCCGCTTGAACCTGAATTTTCTCAATAATTTCATTGGAAAATCGCGGTGGACAATGATATTTCACTTGCCGCGTTGGCAAATATTTTTTTCTATAATCAAAAATTTGGTGCTTTGTATAATCAGTTTCAATTTCCGTTGGCAAAACCGCAACCGGCATTCCAAATTTGTTTTGCAAAATTATCACTGTAAATTCCGTGCCCGTGCAAAACGGCTCAACCACAAGCCGAGTGTCCATCCTTTTGTTAAACAAATATTTCGCCTTCTCCGTCACCTCTTCAACCGTGCTCACTGAAAAAACTCCAATTGACGACCCTCCCTGCGCCGGCTTAATAATTGCGCGTTTTATTTTATGTAAACTAAAAAACTCCTGCACAATTTTTCTATTATTTTTACCACCAATCTTAATCTCGCACGAAGGCAGAGTAAAAAACCCTTTTTCTTTCAAAAATTCATTCGCATTGAATTTATCAAAACATTTTCTGCACGCCTCGGAAGAAGACCCCACAAAAGGCACGGGAAGCCTCTCCAAAAATTTCTGAATTTGTCCGCCTTCTCCAAAAGCACCATGCATTACCGGGAAAACCAAGTCCGTGCTTTTAATTAATTTCTTGAGCGCCGTTTGACTCAGTTTTTTTGCCGTTTCTTTTAATTTAAAGTCAAAATCGGACGGCGTATTTGAATAAAGTTGCGCCAAGGAAACGCTATACGGCCTTTTTTTATGATCAAAATAAATCGGCACAATTTCCACATTTTCTCCTCCCAAATGATCCATCACGCTCCTTGCAGAGTTTAATGAAATTCCTCTTTCCAATGACGGCCCCCCGCAAATCAGTGCAATTTTCATATTTTTTTGCAGAAAAATAGTAGCCCCACTTTAACCCTAAAAAAACCGCTATGCAAGCGGGTTTTACAAACCAAACCAAGATTTTTTGCAAAATTTATGGTGGAGATGGCGGGAGTCGAACCCGCGTCCAAAAAGGAAGCGTCAAACCGTCTACTTTCATATTGCGCTTTGCGTACTTTGGAATAATAAAAGGCGCAAAAAAGCTATCCCAAAGTGTGTTTGAAGTTTCATCGACCTAAAAAAACACAAGCCTTAGATCGACTAATCCCCGTGTATGACATCCTTTAAGGCTACGGAGCCTCGCCAGAAAGGACGGAACCACCTTAAAAAAGACGGTTCAAAGACCTTAAGCATAGGCTAAAGCTGGTGTTGGGTCCAAACGAATTGGAGCAAACATTGCCTTAAGCTTAGCTACAAGATCTTCTTCAGTGTTTTTAGCACTTATTTTGTCTAGACGGATTAAGGTGAGACTAGACAATCACCTGAAAGCAGGCTCAAGACTTCAAATCTTTCTGTCAAAGCCAGTGCATCCCCACATTTTCAAAGAACAAAATGATTTTACGCTTCCTTAAGACTAAAACCAACAAAAATCCAAATTCCCTTGTCTTTTTTGCATAGATTGATTAAAATATGCATAGGTTTACACAGTTTAAGCATTCGCCTGCATAGATTATGGGTGAAAAATTACTAACCATCAGTGAGGCCGCAAAAATGCTCGGCGTGTCTATAGACACTCTGCGCAGATGGGACAAAAAAGGCACGCTTGCCTCCCTTCGCGGATCTGCAAGCGGATACAGATATTATCTTGAAGGAGACTTGCTGTTTTTTTGGAACGACTTGTTTAAAATGGCCGAAGACTGGGTTCTTAAGGAAACCGGCTCAGAACCTCATTCTGACCTCTATTGCCAAACAAATGACGTCTTTCAAAACAGACTGATAAAACTACAGAATAGTCTTTCCTGCTTGACTAATCTTGCCGTGCCATTTTCTTTAATAGTCGCACTGATTGGTGAGGTTGGAAATAATTCTTTCGACCATAATTTGGGCTCATGGCGCGATATTCCCGGCATCTTTTTTGGCTACAATCTTGAGAAAAAATATATTGTTTTAGCAGATCGAGGACAGGGCATTTTGACAACCTTGAAACGAGTAAAACCATCTCTCACCACTTACGCGGAGGCAATGCAAACCGCTTTTACGGAAGTGCTCTCCGGTCGTGCACCGGAGACAAGGGGAAATGGACTTAAATTTGTAAAAAATATTGTGATTGAGAATCAACTTAAATTCTTTTTTGAAAGTGGGGATGCAAAACTTTCTTTGGAGCATGGCGATACGAGTCTTGATATAGCCGAAAAAATCCCTCTGGTACACGGTTGTGTGGCTATGTTACAATTTTAACCTTAAAACCACCCAAAGTTTATGTTAATTCAGGTAAAAAAATTTGGCACAACTCTCTCTTCAAGGCCAATGGGCAAAGAGGCTTATGCAGCGTTTTTACCGGTACTAAGGGAAATTGGCAAAGAGGAAAAAGTCGACATTGATTTTGATGGGGTAATTGTAATGGGTCCATCTTGGGCGGACGAATTTCTGACCCCAATCCTCCGCCAATATGGAGACCGTGTTAGTTTGTTAAACACCAAAAACCCTTCTGTAAAAGCAACTTTGGAGCTGCTTATTCCACCTTCCCCCCAGGCAAGTTCTTAGCTTTTTTGCCAAGAGCCACCAGTCCTTTTTTAAGCTCCTCAATCCAAGAAACACCTAAATCTCTGAAAGATATTTTTAATTTTGTGCCTGAGATTATCCACTTTGGATTTTCTTCAAGCAAATTGACAATGTTCGCAGGCTTAACTGATTCGGACATTTGTAAAATAATTTGTCTATCCTCCTGCGAGTGCATGTTTTCCGCTTTCACATTTGTAATCCCTGCCTTCTTGGCACACATTTTAACCTCAAGGACGCGGAACAAATTGGAAACTTCTTCCGGCATCTTTCCAAAGTCCTCAATGGTTTCCGTGCGGAGTTCGGATAAATATTCCAGTGTGTCCGCTGACGCCAATTTTTGATAAACGGAAATTTTTTCTTTGGAACTTATAATGTATTCGTCCGGAATATAGGCCGGCAAAGGTATTTCAATTGTAACCTCCGGCAAGCCACTCTTCTCTTCCACTTTCTTGCCTTTTTTAAGGTCGTCAACCGCTTGATTTAACATGCGAATAAAATGACTAACTCCAACAGTTTGAATGGCGCCGGATTGGTTTGCGCCCAAAATATCTCCGGCACCGCGAATTTCCAAATCCTTCATTGCAATCTGGAATCCGGCGCCAAGTTCGTTTGCTTCCACAATAGCTTTAAGCCTCTTTTTTGCATCAAGAGGAAGCCGTTTCATGTGATACAAAAAGTACGCATACGCTTGCTTTCTGGATCTCCCCACGCGTCCACGGAGCTGATAAAGCTGCGCCAAACCAAACCTCTCCGCGCTGTTCACAATTAAAGTATTCGCGTTCGGCAAGTCAATCCCATTCTCAATAATTGTAGACGAAACAAGAATGTCATATTCGCCGTTTTTGAAATCCAAAATTCTCTTTTCCAAGTCGTCCGGCTTGAGCTGTCCATGGGTTACAACAATGCGCGCTCGCGGCATCAGTGAGCGTAATTTTGCCGCCATATCCTCAATTGTTTGCACACGATTGTGTAAAAAATACACCTGTCCGCCACGCGCAATTTCCGTTTCAACGGCAGCCTTTATAAGCCCCAGGGAGAACCTTCTTACCTCGGTCACAATCGGCAAGCGGCCCGGAGGCGGCGTGGTGATTGTGCTGATGTCTCTGAGCCCATGCAGGCTTATATTTAGTGTTCGCGGAATTGGTGTGGCAGTCATTGTTAAAATGTGAACTTCCTTGCGGAGAGACTTCAGCGCCTCCTTTTGTTTCACTCCAAACCTCTGCTCTTCATCAATCACAAGCAGCCCCAAGTCTTTGAATTTTATGTCGTCTTGAAGAAGCCTGTGCGTTCCAATAATTACGTCAATTTCTCCACGTGCCAGCGCCTTTAAAATCTTGGTTTGTTCGCCCTGCGTCCTAAAGCGCGAAAGCATTTCCACTCGCACATTAAAGCCCTCCATGCGCTTCACAAAAGTCTTATAATGTTGATCAACCAGAATTGTAATAGGCGCCAAAATTGCGACTTGTTTCCCATCCTCAATTGCTTTAAACGCCGCTCTCATGGCAACCTCCGTTTTCCCAAATCCAACGTCTCCACACACCAGCCTGTCCATTGGTTTTTTCTGCTCCATGTCGCGTTTCACGTCCAAAATTGCGCGGAGCTGCCCGGGGGTTTCCTCATACTGAAATTGCTTTTCAAATTCCATGAGCCGCGGCGTATCTTGACGGAAAGGATAGCCTTTTGCCTGTTCTCTCTCTGCGTATAACTTCAAAAGTTCTCCTGCAATTTTCTCGGTTTCTCTTTTTATGCGGCTCTGAATTGTGGACCACTCTGCACTTCCAAGACGTGTTAGTTTTGGCACCCTGTCTCCGGCTCCAATAAATTTGGAAACTTTATCCGCCTGATCAATCGGCACAAAAAGTTTATCATTTTCCGCATAGCCGATTTTTAAATATTCGCGCGTGACTTCATCAATTGTACGCTTATCCAGCTCCAGAAACTGACCGATTCCGTGATCGCTATGGACAACAAAATCGCCGGGCTTAAGTCCGGTCAAAAAGTCGGCATAAACTTTCTGTCTTTCCGGCGACTTTTTTTCCGTTTCCCCCATTCCCCCCACATTTCTATCTGAAACAACCATGAATTTGAGCCCCGGATTTTGAAATCCTTCCGGGAAAACCGCATCTTGTCCAACCTCAAAAATCACCACGCGCGCCTCACCGTTTACGCCCAGTTTTTCTTTGTCAAAATGTTCGTATGGAATTTTTTTCTCGTTAAACATTTCATAATAATCGGAAGGTTTTTTTGAAAACAAAAAGATTGTCCACTCGCTTGAAAGTTTCTCACGCAAATCGGAAATAAAATCGAGTGGATTGTAATATTTTATTACTGAAAGATAGTGTAAATGATGATGGTACGGACTTTCCTCCATGAAAGATCTGAACTCCAAAAATTTCGACTCTGGATTTCTCCCCTGCATTGCTGCTTCAAATTTTTCACTGTCTTCGTCTGGAAATTCGACTTCGTCATCCAAAACCAGTGACCCGCGACCAAAAAAACTAAGAAGCGGCGCCTCTTTCCCAAAAACCGTAATTGGACAAATCCTAACCTCCTCAATTTCGCTAATGTCTACTTTGTCTACTTGGTCAAAAATCGCAATTTTTTCAACCTCATCAAACCCTATTTCTACTCTGATTGGCTTTTCACTGTTAACCGGCCAAATTGTAAGAGCATCTCCATGACGGAAATATTGTCCTTTCTCCACATAAACGTCCATATTCACTTCATATCCCATGGAAATAAGCCTCTCAAAAAGCTCGGTTGGATCTATTGACTCTTTTTTGCACAGAGAAATTGAACCACGCTCAAAAAGTTCCGGTTCGGGGAAATCTTTAAACAAATCCTTATAACTAACAACAAAAAATCGCGTTCGGTCTTTCTCTAAGATGTAAGATAAAAACTCAACCGTCTTAACAAGATTCTTCCTGTCGACTTTTCTGTCTCGCATTGAGTTTTCTTCAAAGTTATAATCATAAACCGGCGCCTCCCCCCAAAGCCTCAAAGACCTAACCGTGTTTTCCTTGTGCTGAAAATCACTACAAAGCCAAATTACGTGTTTTACGTCGGGAACGGCACGCATTAAATCGGACACTAAAAATGTCTTTGATGAAGTGTTCCCTCCTCCTGAGACGGATGAATATCCCTGCTGCGAAAATTGTTCTATAACGCCAATGTTCTGCCCTTCAGGGAAGAGCGTTATTAGATGTTTGTAATCTTTCACGAATTTTAAAAAGTGCCTACACCTTCAGCGGCATTATTATATGCAAATAATCGCCAGCCGAGGCTGCGCCTACCATAACAGGCGCTATACTATCATTCAAGCCCAAATTTATTGTGGCTCCGTTAAGATGCGCAAGAACGTCAAGTAGGTACTGAGCGTTAAGCGCCGTCTCAACCGTTTCTCCTGAGACCTCGGCTGGAACCTCAAAAGCTCCTTGTCCAACCTGAGTTTCATCACTGGAAATTGCCACTTCTCCTCTCTGCACCTTAACTTTCACATTATTATTATTTTCACGAATAATTACTGAGATCTTCTTAAGCGCAAGAATAAACTCTTCCTTTTGAATTAAGGCCGTAGTTTTAGACTCTTTTGGTAGAATTTTCTCATAGTCGGGGAAATTTCCTTCAAGAAGTCTGGACATAAGCTCAACGCCATCTACCTTAAAAAGGGCTTGTCCTTTAGCAATTCTAATCTCAAATTCGGGCTCAACAGCAGAGGATAAAATCTTCTCAAGCTCCACAGCGGTTCTTGAAGGCAAAAGAAAATTTAAATCTAGATTTTGATCTTTTTCCAGCACAATTTTTTTCTCGGCAAGTCTATAACTGTCCGTGGCGGCAAGCTTCACTGTGTTTCCGCTGATTTGCCAATAAATCCCCGTCAAAATCGGCCTTGAAATATTAGTGGAGGCCGCAAATGTTACCATTGAGAGGGCGTCTAAGAACGGCTTCACCGGAAACTTAAACACGTCGGGATTTTCAAGTTTTGGTAAAAGTGGAAACTCTTCTCCTGAAATTCCTTTAACCTTTGTGTTGGACCCTTTCGACTGTACATTCAGTGTATTTCCATTCAAAACCGAAAGCCTCGTCTCCTTATCTTCTAAAAGTGAGACATACGCTGTCAAAACCTTGGCCGGAACAGTTAGTGCCCCCTCATTTTCAATATCCGCTTCAAAAGCTGCACTAATTGCAATTTCAAGGTTTGTTGCGCACAAAAACAACTTTTTCCCCTCCGCTTTGAGTAAAATATTATTCAAAACGGGTAAGGTTGTATTCGGACTCACAGCTCTATTAACAAGCGAGAGCGCTAAAGAGAGGTCGACTTGGTTACATTTAAGTTTCATGTTTTTTGGCTTAGAAATCCACTAAATACAATCAAAAAAAACCACCTTTGTCCACAAGAAAGACTGGCAAAATATAAATTAAGATAATATAAATAAATTGTAGAAACAGTAGAAAGCCCTTGCCAACTCCCCCAAAAATCACAACAAAATATACTTTTTCAGCCAACTCTCAAAAGAGGAATGTGCAAAACTCAAACCATACAAAAGCACAAATTGTGCAAAACCTGTGCAAACTCCGCGCAAACCCAAACAAAAAAGAGGAAAACTCCAGCTGCCACCACGCCACACAACAAAACCACCCACAAAACCTCACAAAGAGACCGCCCCCAAAACAAAAACTTCCACCGCAAAACCAAAACCCCATAGCGCACAACTTTTACACAAACACCACATTTATTTGCACAAGCGGCCGCCTATTCATTTTTTGCATAATGAGCCCCGCAACATCAGCCCGTACGCGAGCCTCATAGTCGCCTTCGCGGAGTTTTCTTTTGTCCTGAACCGTCAAAGCTTCAACGCTTGTCCGTGCTCGCACGGCAATCTCCCGCAAAACCTTTTCAAGGTCCTTCTGGTAAACAAATCCGCGAGTAGTCACCAGCGGAGCCGCCATTACCCGTCCTGCGCGAACCTTAACTAAAACACTCACAAATCCATTTTCCGCCATAATTTCCCTCTCTTTCAAAACCATCGACCCCAGATCTCCACGATTTTGCCCCCCCTCCACAACCATATATCCAACCTTAAGAACGCCCTTCTTCGCCATCACCGTACTTCCGCCGCCGCCTGCCCCGCCGCCCACAACAGAAAGAGCATCGCCATCGTCCAAAACAAAAATTTTCTCACTTGGAACGCCAACCGTTCGTGCCAATTCGCCGTGCGCCTTCCTCATAGAATAACTTCCGTGAACCGGCGCAAAATTCCGCGGCCGCATAAGGTTCAACATAAGCTTCAAATCCTCCTGATTCCCATGCCCCGAAGTGTGCACGTCCATAATTTGATGATTCACGACTTTTGCCCCGCGCCTCACCAAAGAGTCGATCAAAAACGCAACCTGTTTTTCATTCCCAATAATTGGCAAAGAAGACACAACAACCGTGTCGCCTTCATGAATTTTAACCTGTGCATGCGCTCCGCCGGCCATTCTTGAAAGCGCCGCCATTGGCTCGCCCTGCCCGCCCGTTGTCAAAATCAAAACCTCGCTCTCCGGAAACTTTGTCACTTCTCGAATACTCTTCAGCTGGTCTTTATGAAAATTCAAAAACCCAAGCTTGTGCGCAATTTCCGCATTGGCCTCCAAACTTCCGCCGGACAAAAACACCTTCCTCCCATTTTTTTGCGCAAAATCCACAATCTGTTGAATCCTTCCAATCAGGGAGGCAAAACTCGCGATAATAATCCTTCCGGAAGTGTCTTTGATAAGACTCTCAAGCGTCTCGGCAACAGTTCTCTCGGAAATTGTGTGGCCGGGCTTCATGGCATTTGTGCTGTCTGAAAAAAGCAAATCCACGCCCTCTTCGCCCATACGGGTCATTTTTGGAATGTCCGCCTCAACACCGTCGGCCGGCGTAAAATCGAACTTAAAATCGCCCGTATGCACTATAGTTCCCACCGCCGTTTTAATCCGCACGCCCATCGAGTCCGGGATGGAATGATTGACACGGAAAAAGTCCACGGAAAACGCGCCGAGCTGATAAGTTTGCTGGTTATCAATCACGCGGAACCGCGCTTTTTTGTTGAGCTTAAATTCCTCAAACTGCTTTTGTATTAGACCAACAGTTAGTTTAGACCCGTAAATTACCGGAAAACCAAGGTCCGCAATCACGTATGGAAGCGCACCAATGTGATCCAAATGCGCGTGCGTTATCACAATCCCCTTTATGCGACTTTTCCTCTCGGCAAGATAAGAAATGTCCGGAATTATGTAATCAACGCCCAAGTAGTCGTCTCCGGGAAATTGAAAGCCCATGTCCACGGCAATTATGTCTCCATTCAGCTCAAAAACCATGGAATTTTTGCCAACTTCTTCGAGCCCGCCAATAGGAATAATCCGGAGTGAATTCGGCGAATTTTTTAAGCGACCCTTGTCCGGCGCCACACGATTTGCAAATTTTGCCTTCGGCTCGGGCTGCTTAAAGGGCGGCTTAGCCCCAAACTTAATCCCTTGTCTGGCCCCTTGCCTAAAAGGAGGCCGTGCCGATTGTGGCCCCTGCGCCCCTTGGGACGGCCCGCCTTCCCTTGCCCCTGCAGGAGTTGACGACGCCCCGGCAGAACTAAAAGCCCCGCCGGCAACAGCAGTGCGTAGCCATTTTGATAGCTTATCCATATTGCTCATAAAAATTCTTTTTACAAATAAATGTTTTCTTCCCTCGAATTTTTCACAAGCATTATAGCAGACGGCGGAGACAAAGTCTAATTTTTTCTCCGCCCGCATCTCGCTACAGGCACACCACCGCAGCCAGCTGCGCATTTCTGCCCAACGTGCGCACGCCGCAGGCCCCACCTCATTATCCGCTCGGCCTATAAAGACTCACGAGAGTGTCAATATAAAACTTGGGATCACACCTGTCCGGCGCAGTCCTAAGCCGCCACTCGCTCGGCGGCCGCTCCTCATTTTCCACAAGCCCCAGATGCAGTAGCCGCTCGTGGGCCGTACAAACCGGATGAAGGCGCGCGGGGTCATGAATTTTTTCAAGTGCAAACCTTTGAGCATGATGCAGGGAGCTTGCCGGCCTGCTGCAGGTTGGGTAAGAACAAAGCCCAAAAGACCGCTCCCACACAAAGCGTTTTATGACAACCGGAGCCGCGCGCAACGTTGTTTTTACAGGTTCAGGCATCACTATTTGAGCCGGCGCCTTGGCGGACCTCTCCAGCAACTCCGCAATTGCTTCATTCCAACTCCTTCCGCGCCTAAATTTCTCCAGTTTTGCGAGCAAAAGAGGGTCCAACTCCAAGGTGACTTTTTTGAGCGGCACGGCACGCGGCGCGCTCGGCGAATTAGCGAGCTGCCCCGCTACCACAACCGGAGACTTTTCAGATAAAGATTCCGTTCCGGAACGAAACTCCAACCTGTAATCCCCCACATATTTTTCAAGCGCATGTTTGCTCGTCACATCAGCTTTTTTAGCCCAAAACCCAGCAGTTTCCGCTGTGGCAATTGTGGCAACCGGCCGTACTCTTGAAATGCCTTTTTTCTCGGCAACCCGCATTAGAGCTGGCTTGTCCGCGATCCGTTTTAAAACCCACAAGGCATCATCAACAGAAGCCCGACTCATTCCTGCAATTTTTCCCGCGTACTCATAAAGGCTCAAAAACCCACGCTTTTTCCAGATTTGCAGGCGCTCAATTTCAGGAAGAAGCAACGCACATTTCCGCAGCCACTCGCGTGCCGAGCGGCCGGCCTCGCTAAATTGTTGATGGATAGTTTGTTCGGCGGGACTTAAGCGTGACATGGCATGAAAATTAAAAGTTGACCTGATGATACCACAAAAGGTGAGTACATGCTCACCATTTTTATCAATTTAGATGGACGGACTAATAAATTTATGGTGCAATAACCCCGCCACTCAAGTCTGCCGGTCAAGCCGGCCAACCAAACCCGCCAAGCCGGCCGGCGCAGATGATTTTACAGCCAAACCCTCAAAAAACCTCAAAAACCCTCAAAAAATGCCCAATCTCAACAAAAATTCTCGCATTGCAATTCTGGGTTTTGGCGTTGAAGGAAAAGCCATGGCTGCTTATCTGACCGCGCACAGCTACCAAAACCTCACAATTTGCGACGAAAATCTCGCGCTCCAAACACCGCTCCAAACGCCAGCCCAAACACCTGCACAAACGCCCACACAAACACACCTCGGTCCGGACGCCTTCACCCATCTTGAAGATTTCGACTTAATTTTCCGCTCTCCCGGCATCCCGGTCGCTCGTCTCGCCTCCGCCCGCCCGGAAGCGCTCACCAGTCAAACGCGGTATTTTTTTGCCCACTGTCCTTGCCAAATAGTCGGCATAACCGGCACCAAGGGCAAAGGCACAACAACAATGCTCACTTATGAAATTCTGAAAAAGCACGCCGCAGGCACCCCGCGCGCAAACAGCATTTTTGTGGGCGGCAACCTTGGCGAACCGCCAATCAATTTCTTAGACAACCTTACCTCGGAAAGCACCGTGGTCTTGGAACTTTCCAGCTTCCAGCTCGAGGATCTTCCTGTGAGCCCACACGGCGCAATTGTCCTGAATGTAAGCAGCGATCATTTGGACTATCACCCGTCGGTGGAAGAGTATCGGGGCGCCAAAAAGTCGATAATTTCCCACCAAAAACAGGACGACTATGCAGTGATCAACATAGAGTATAGAGCCTCGCGTGAATTTGCGCTCCTTGGCGACGGAAAAAAATACACTTATAGCCGGCTCGAAGGTGCCAGCGCAGACGCACACCTTGAGGGCGAAAACATAATTATTTTTGGAGAAAAAGTTGCGAACACGGCAGACATTGCCCTCCGCGGCGCGCACAATCTGGAAAACGTGCTCCCCGCGTGCCTTTTGGGAAAAATTAATGGTGTCTCAAACGAGGACATTGCGGCCACTTTGCGAGAATTCAAAGGCCTTCCTCACAGACTCGAATTTGTTTGCGAGAAGCCGTTTGGTGAAGCCGGCACGGATGGCAGCGCCCAAGGCAAAATTGCATTTTATAACGACTCATTTTCCACCACGCCTGAAACTTCCATGGCGGGAATTGCGGCCTTCACCGAGCCTTTGATTTTGATTGCTGGCGGAAGTGAAAAACATAGCGACTTTTCCGCTTGGGCTCGCGCTTGCGCGCTCGCCCCAAACCTTAAAACCATCATCCTCATGGGCCACGACTCGGCAGCGCACGCTACTTCCGTCCCGCGCATGGCCAAAGCCTTGGAAGCCGCGCTCGCTTGCCCCGCCACGGCGGAGGCCTGCGCTCGCGCGGAATCTCCCGCCGCCCCCCAAGCCACCCACCCCCAAATTCTCCACGCCACCTCAATGGAAGAAGCCTTTACCCTTGTGCGCGCGCACGCGCCGAAAGTAGCGGCGGCGCACGCCGCCGCTGAAACCGTTGTCCTCCTTTCCCCCGCCTGCGCCTCTTTCGACCTCTTTGAAAACTACAAAAAACGCGGTGAAAGATTCAGAGAACTTGCACAGAAGTTTTAGTCGACCGGCTCTTAAAAAATCAGTCACAAATTTGACTTTCACCCAAAAAAGTGTTAGAATTTTACGATTAACCAAACCAAAATGAGTTTAAAACAAAGAGCGGCAATCGCCTTAACGGGTCTAACCCTTGGTGCAGGCTGTGGTCATGACTACTCCCCAAAGATCCAGACCGCCCCACAAGAGGAAACTGACCGTGCAAACGCACAAGGAAAAGCCGCACGAGCAAACGCCATGAGAGAAGCCAGAATTGACACGGCGCATGATGTTAAAAATGATTCAGGACAGATAAGACAGGCGGTTTTAGAGGCCATGAAAGAAAGAAAAGAAATTGCTGTTCAGACAGACGCAGTCACGGCACGGGTAGCAAAACAAAATACATACTTCTGGAACTATGGATGGTTTGCAAATGAAGTGGATCCCGATGACCTCCCCAAACCATCACAGTGGGAATGCCCACTCCCAATAAAAAAAGGATGGGCTTCTTTGCAGAGAGTTGCTTGTCCCCAGATGACTGCACAAGGAAGTCCAATTACGAGCTTGTCCACAGAGGAGGAGAAGAGAAAAACCGACTCTTTGTGTGGGAATTTAGAAGCAGCACCCCTTTGTCTCCCGGAAAAACGCCAGCCTTTAAGCTATGACGGGAGTCCTATTGCCGCAGCCACGTTCGACGGAATAGGGGCAGTATTATTAGATCCGCGATCTGTTGCAAGTCTTTCCCCGGATCAAGTCAGAGATCTCCTTGCAGCAGCATATTTTGCTCCGGACGCGGCAGGGGAAAGATATACAGCCGGAACAAGAATTTTTAGTGACAATCCCCCAGCACTTGCAAAACAGGTGGAAGCAGGAACGAAAGCCTCCAATTTAGTAAGTTACCTCACCACGGCAGGAACAGTATCAGCTGAAGAAGCAGAAACTTCAGCCCTAACCGATGATATTTTAGAAGCAATTCCTCATGAAGGAACTGTAACGGTTGAGAAAGGAGACTCGGACGGAATATTTAGACTGCAAGGAAAAATTTTACTTCCAACAAAGAATGAGAATATAACAGAAACCATTATTTCACCAAGCGTGGTGGAAGTAGAGCCGGGAGAAGGAGACGTTGTGTGGAAGCTAAAGCAAGGACAAACTATTGTCATTGAAAGAAAAGAAAAAGAAGAAGAAGCAAAACAAGTACAGGTAACAATAGGGCCGGACGGTACCCCTGAAACAAGCACACAAATGGAAATAGGGGAAATCAACAAAATGAAACAAGAGGCCGGAATTGGAGCAGATGAAGTTGGAAATGTCATAGTCCATAGTGACAGTTCCGTAGATTGGACGGGGAACATAACAACCCCACACGGAGACGTAATTTTGGGGCAATTTCCCGTCACCAAAAGAGGAAACAAGTGGGAAGTTACATTTGGAGCAGAGCATAAAATTAGCCTCATAGGAGGGGAGTTTCTAACTTGTACTTTTAAGAACAACGGAAAAGTAAACTATGCTCTTCCGGCAGAACTCACAGAGGGCGAGAACACCAAGACGTTAATGGTAGCAAGCAAAGGGGATCATTGGACCTATTCGGGAGACGGTGTAGAACAAAAATACACTTTCTCGCCAAAAGAAGGCTTAAACGTCACGAGATAATACTTCCCTCGGCACCACCCTCATCACCCAAATAAGCCCGCCGTAAATCACGGCACCAAGAACGGACAGGAAGAGAACGTTTAGATTTTGCATGCCGAGCCAGCCATAAGAAGGTTCGCGGAGCAGCCAAACGGCAAGCCCCATGACGGCACCGGCGGCGGTGATTTTCACAAGTGCAAGAAAGTCAAAACGGAACCGGATAAATCTGCGCGCGCAGAAATAGGCGGCCACCAGAATAAAAATCTCAGTAAAAATGCTCGTTATGGCGGCGCCGCGGAAACCCCAAACCGGAATGACGGCAACATTAACCAGTACGTTTAAAATTGCGGCTCCCCCGTTAATCCAAAGAAGGAAATTTTGCTTTGAAAGGGCAATAAGCGCGTAATTAAATACGCTGTTTAAAAAGGCAAAAAACATAGAGACAACCAAAATTTGTAAGGCAACATCGGAGCCGTAAACCCCCTCGCTAAGTCGGCTTAAGAATTCCGGCTGCGCCACCATAAAAATAATTGGATACGCTAAAATATAAAGCCCAATCGCCATTGGAAGTCCCGCCAAAAACAGAAAATTGAAACAAAGTTGAATAATCCGCACCGCTTTGCCGGTCTCACCGGCGGTCTGTCCAAACCCGAGCGTGGCCGCGCCACCCTCACGGATCTCTTTGCTGAGTACCGGCAAAACACTGTTCATAAAATACACGGGAATCACATTGAGTATCTCCAAAATTCGCATTGGCGGGCCGTAAAACCCAAGCTCTTTTACGCCTTTAAACTGAAGCAAAAGCAAACTGTCCACGCGGAAATAAATGGCATTAAACATGAGCGCCAAGCCATAAGGAAACGCGCCGACTAAAATTTCTTTCCAATACGCGCGGCAAAACCGTGGTCGCAATTTGGCAAAACGGAGGGCGTAATAAAAAGTGTACAAAAACGCGAACAAATTTCCAACAACTCCGGCCAACATTAACTGATTAAACGCCCCCTGCGACGGCTCTCCCACATAAAACACAAAAACCACAGCAAGTATCCAAAACATGGAAATTATTTTTCCGGCAACGAGGCCGAGAGTGGCATATTGCATCTTAAGTTCAACCTGCAAAATGCTTGAAACCGTGCCTTGTAAAATGGCCAAAAACACGGCAATGGCCGCAACGCTAACGCCAAGCGGGATAAAAGTATCCTCATATTTTGGCATAAAAAACACACAAATCACGGCAAGTCCCATCATCAATGTTGCGGTGAAAAGTCGCATGCCAAAAATGTTCTGCACCACAAAATTCCGCTCTCTTTCTCCGCGGCTTATCTCCCTCACGCCGATTGTGAACAGTCCAAAGTCGGCCGCAATCCCAAAAAACGCCAAAAATTCGTAAACCGCCGTGTATGCGCCGTATCCCTCAACACTCAAAAACCGCGAAACCGCCTTCATAATCACAATGCTGGCAACCGCCATCACACCCCTTCCGGCAACCTGCCAAATAGTATTTCCAAGAATTTTCTTTGCAGTAGACATAATCCCAAGTATTCTAGCTGCGCACATAAGTAAACTCAATATGCAAGAACTCAAAGATCGCCTAGCTCTTCTGGACAACGAAATCCAAAAGTCAATTACACATCTCGACTTGCCCCAAAAAAAGTCGCACTTGGCGGCGCTGGATGCGGAAATGAGCATGCCGGACTTCTGGAGCAACCAAGAAGAGGCCCAAAAAATATCCCGCGAGGCCGGATTAATCCGCACCACAATCGAGAGCTGGGAAGGGCTTGCCAAAGACGTAAAAGACCTCATAGACCTCACGGAAATGGTGGCTGCGGATGACCGCGAAGCCATTGACCAAATTGAAAAAGACACCACCGCCGCCGAGAAAAAACACGCAAAATTAAACGACGAACTTTATCTCTCCGGCCCATATGATGCCTCCTCCGTAATAATCTCATTTCACGCCGGAACCGGCGGGGTGGACGCGCAGGATTTTGCGGAAATGCTCATGAATATGTACATAAAATACGCAGACCGCCAAGGCTGGAAAGCCACTCAGTTGCATCTCACACCTGCCGAGGAAGCGGGCATAAAGTCGGCAAGTTTTAAGATTGAGGGCCCCTACGCTTACGGCTATTTGAAGCACGAACACGGGGTCCACCGCCTTGTGCGCCTCTCCCCTTTTAATGCCGGCCACACCCGTGAAACATCGTTTGCACTTGTGGAAGTCACTCCTGAAATCGGGGAAGCCGAATTGGAAATCAAAGAAGATGATCTTAACTGGGAATTCTGCCGCTCCGGCGGTGCGGGCGGACAAAACGTGAACAAAACCAACTCGGCGGTGCACCTTACACACAAGCCCACGGGCCTTTCCGTAGCCTGTCAAACGGAGCGCAGTCAGCTCCAAAACAGACAGGTTGCGCTCGCAATTTTGAAAAGCAAATTGCTCGCGCTCAAGGAACGCCACCACTTGGCCACCATCAAGGACTTAAAGGGCGAACATGTCCAGCATTCTTGGGGAAACCAAATTCGGTCGTATGTTTTGCAACCTTATCAGATGGTGAAAGACCACCGAACGGATTACGAGACATCACAAGTTGATCGCGTCCTTGCCGGCGAACTTGACGAATTTATAGAAGCTAGTTTAAGATCTGGCCCAACCCCTGATTTATGACCTTAAAACTTGAGAAAGGACAGGAGAACAAGATCCTCCGCGCCGTATCCGCGCCAATCTCGCGCGTTTCAGCCCAGCACCGCACTTTAGCCGCCGAAATGGTAAAAACCATGGAAAAAGAGAAGGGCGTTGGTCTTGCCGCGCCACAGGTTGGCCGCAACATTTGCCTGATTGTTTGCAAACTCAATGCAACAGAAAAAAATCCCACATATATGCCCATGGTCAACCCTGAAATCTTGTCCGCCGGCGCCGCGCAGGTTGAAGGGGAGGAGGGCTGCCTGAGTCTTCCGGGCCTTTGGGGACAAGTTAAGCGCGCAAAGTCGATTCTGGTCCGCTTCCAAACCTTAAAAGGTAGTGCGCAAACCTTTGAACTCACAGACTTCAATGCCCGCATAGTTCAGCACGAAGTGGACCACCTCTTGGGCGTACTTTTTACGGACAAGGCCACAAGCGTGACCAAAGAAAGCCGGAAAAAAGCGAGCGCGAATATTTAAGCTCCATCACCGCTTTCCACTCCTGTAAAACGCTATTCCTCCTCAAGGGGAAGAGAGCAGGTTAAAACTAGCCAAGCAGGGAAGCCCAACCTGGTAGAGAGCGAAGATGTACTGGTACGGGAAGAAGAAACCGGTGAGATTACTAGATCCACATGGCAAGACAAACCATACGAAGACAAATTTGTTATAGGGGCCCTTTTAATTTCATTCAAAGCTCCATTGGCCTCTAGTGCACGCAATTGACTCTCAGTCCATACAGAAACAAAAGGAGATTCGGTGGGGCCACTTTTCTTATCGACTGCAGAAGCATCTGGGAAGTGCATCTTTACAGCAAAAACGGACTGATTTCCAAAAGGATCACACTCGTAATGCCCTCCACGTTTGAACGTCTGACCGGAAGCAAAAAGAACACCTGATTCACTGGTTTGGAGATCATATCCGCCCGAGAGCAAAAAACCAAGATCAAAAGAAACAGACACGGGAGGCGCATTGGTAACCTCCAAAATAGCATTTCTTATATCCTCATTCATCTTGAAAACAGCTTCAGCGGCGGCCATTCTTTGTTCTTGCGTCCAACCGCAAATATCCTTCTTTCCCTCATCAACAACAGGAGTAGTCACAGGGACAACCACCTCACGCATCTTCGTTTCATCACTTCCTTGCACCCCCCCACACGGAAGAATGATCTTGAGCAAGAGCGTCAGGAGAACTCAGAAGAGCACCGGCTAATAAAATGGAAGGACTAATTCTTTGTCTCATAAAACTCAAAAAAGGAGACTATTTTAATCCTAAAAAATGGCTTTAGCAAGCCGATAAAAGAGCCACCATACACGTCTGAATATAAACACTCGTGGACCACAAAACCTCACTCTTCCCCCGCCAAACCGCGTTTTAAACTGCGTCACGCCTGAAAGCGCATGCCCGTCCGCACCCTCCGGCGCAATCCCCAAAAAATCGTAAACCTCAATTCCTGCTTTCTTTGCCGCACATATTGCGTGCCACTGAAGCAAATAAGGCGCCATCGCCTCCCTGTGCACATTCGAGGAAGCCCCAAAGTAATAAGTGGCCCGCGAACTTGCGCCAACGCCAAAATGCGTCACCAAAATTCCACCCAAAACCTCGCCGCCCAAATGGGCCGTATACAAAACAGCCTTTTCCCCCAAAATAGTCAAAAAATCCTCATAAAATTTGCGACTGTGAACCTGAAACCCATCGCGCTTTGCCGTCTCCACCAAAATCTCATAAAATCGCCCAAAGTCACTGTTTTTAACCGACTTTTCTCCGCTTTCCGCATGCACGGTGACCCCCGCTTTTTCCGCAACCTTGATATTGTAGCGACCCTTTTGTGTCATCTGCGCGCGCAGTTCCTCCAAGCCGAGTCCAAGGTCTAGGAGAAGCGTTGTTGATGGCAAATATTCCTCATGCGGGGTCTTGCCACCCAGATCGCACCACCCGTCGCCAGCCTCGCCGCCCACCACTATTCCGGGCTCCACTCGCAAAAACACATCACCCGCTTCATGCGTTTCTTTGGCGCACGCATCCAAAATAAGTTGCCAAGCATCTTTCTCATGCCCTTCAGGAAGCAGTGGCCCGCGGGGACACCAAAGCCAAGTTTTTCCGTTTCGCCACATCTCCTGACGAACAAATAGCGCGGAACCTACGAGCGCACCTTCCGCGTGCGCCCTGCCCTCCTCGCACGGTGCTTTCGCCGAACCTTCAAACACCCCCACCACAAAAAACCCAGTCCGTCCGGGGATCTTACATTGAAGCGCTCCCCATTCCCAACTCTGCTCAATCGCGCCCACCTTGTGCGCGCGCACAAACTCATCAAGCGTCTCAGCCTCTGAAACTGCCAAAATTCGAGTAAACATAAACGCATTTTAGCAAAAATTCGCGCGCCAACCCACCCTCAACCCCAACCCGCCATTTACATCACCTCAAATTTATGTTACAATAGCATGATTTCTTCTTTAATATTAACCCACACCAAATGAAGAAAAAGTACTTAGCCTTTGTTCTCGCCCTAGTTGTAATGGCTGGCGCAGGAGTTGCCTACACGCAAAACATGGGTGATTTACAGGGGAAATTCCACATGGGCGCAAAAACGGTAAAAATGGACACCGTGAAAACGGCTCCCACCACGCCAGTCCCTCCACCCTCAGGAACATCGGCAACAGGCACACTTACAGTTTCTGTAGCAAGTACCACCCCTAGAGAAGACATTCTTGTTGCCGGAGACGCCAATCAAAAAACCTCCGCCTTTACCTTTACCGGAACAGGCGAAGCATTCACTGTAACAGACCTTTCCCTTAACAACGCCCAAGAAGGCGTAACCGCTATGGATCTTGGAGAAAATGATGACAATGTAGTCGCAGTCACCCTTTCCTATAAAGATAAGGACGGAACCACAAAAACAGCAAGCGGCTATCTTGTAAGCGGAACAGCTGCCTTCTCAGGACTCGATTTTTACATTGGGAAAGACTCAATGGCAACTCTTGAGGTTTATGCCGACTTAAATACAATTCCGAGCGGGGCTGACGCCGGCGGATACATTAACCTGAACCTCGCCTTCAATGACTTTGAGGCCATAGGAGAAGACAGCGGAGCCACTATAGACGCATCAACTCTTGATTTTGGCACAACCGCATGGACCAACGGAAGTAGCGACTTCAGATTGGATGGAGCTCAAACGCTAACAACCACCTTGGGTGGAACAAGCACTCTTACCGTAGACAACGGATCCGGCGATAACACAAACAAACTACCTGTAGGCACGCTCATTTGTGTTGATGACGACACTTCCGCAACCTGTTCTTCCGAAGATATTTATGTGGTGCTTGGAACCACGGAATCAACGGCAAAAACTGAAGATTCGCTCTCTGTAAAATCCATAAATGACGCCGGCGATTACACTTATGACGATAATGACCCTCTCCTCTACGCCTTGCCGGGAACAGGCTACCTCACAAGCACTAATCGCATGTACATTTATGAAACCAAGCCAACTTTGGCACTCGCATCGAGCTCCCCATCAGGATCCCAATCGGTAAGTGCAACAGATGATGCCTTTGAGTTTACAATCACAGCGGATACAAGTGAAACGGTGAGACTTTTTTCCGTGAAAATCAACATGACCTCAGACAATGACTTTAATTCAGCAATAAAAACAACCCCTCTTAAGGCCTATCTAAAAGAAGAGTTTGGAGCTACAGTCGCAACAGGAACGGTGTCTTATGTTGATGCAAACAACGCAAGTGTTACTTTTTATGTAGGAAGAGAAATTGCTCCAATAAAAACAGAGGTCAAACTCCCAACACTTCCAAAAATGTCTTTAGCCCCTCAATATGTTGAAATTGCAAAAGGAACCCCCAAAACCTTTACATTAGAGATAGACACGGCAACTCTTCTTGATGAAGATACAGGAGAAGATGATCCTCTTATATTCAGCATAGACTATGGCAGCTCTGCAGATGGAGTAGTGACTTCCGGAGGACTAAACTGGTCAGACACTAACGTAACAGGGATCAAATGGCTCGGGAATGTTGGTTTCTCTGCCTTAACCGGCAACACAGTTTTATATTAAAAAATTACTTCTTCATTTATTATTTAACCCAATTTATATGAAGAAAAAGTACTTAGCCTTTGTCCTTGCCCTAGTTGTAATGGCTGGCGCAGGAGTTGCCTACACGCAAAACATGGGTGATTTGCAGGGGAAAATGGCACCAAAACTTATATCTGTAAACGACGAAACGGACCCAATTGAATCAGGACCAAGCGACTCTGCTGTGGCATTAACAAGCCAAGATGGAGAAGTTAAAGATGGCACATATGGAATTGAAGTCACCTTTGATGAAAATATTGGTGGGGCAGGAGCAAGTAATTTCGGAGATGATGAAGACTGTTTTCTTTTTGACCAAGCGTTTACTACTCTTGGAGCAATGAGTAAATACAAATATGTTACTTTTTATGTTCAATCCTCTGAAACAGATGTAACCTATGATTCTCTAAGGCTTGCTTTTGACGACGATAGTATTTGTACGGCGGGTGGAGATGACCAATTGCAAATGACACCAAGCAATACAACGGTAAACGGCGTAGCCCTAACTTCAAGTTCAAAGTCTATCGCGGCGGGAGGTATTGCTGATACATGGGTAAAAGTAACTGTAGACATTAGCGGTACCGTAACAGCAGACAACACTTATTTTGGATTTAGTGTCGAAGATGGAACAGTGGATTGGGCAATGACAGATCAACTTGTAGTAGACCAAGTCGCTTTTCATAACTAACTTTTGCCTTTCGGCGCTCAGCGCGCCACTACTTCTGCATTTTTTGTCTGATGAAAGCGGGGATGTCATATTCGTTCCCGCTTTCTTCAACGCCTTGCAAAGTTGGCATAGCATTTGTGCTCACCTGAGAAGGTCTAGAGTCACCCGCACCGGAGCCGCCAAAGGTAGCACCGCCGGCCGTAGCGGCGCGTGCAGGAGCCCCTATTGGCCTGAATTCGCCAAGAGGACGAGTGATTGAGACATTGCGCTTCACGTCATCAAAGCCGGTTGCAACAACCGTAATTTTGATTTCACCGGTGAACGAGTCGTTAATAACCGCTCCAAAGATAATGTTAGCCTCCGGGTCTGCCGCCTCCGTGATGATGCGAGCCGCCTCGTCAACCTCAAACATGGACAAATCGCTGCCACCTGTAATATTGAACAAAATTCCCTTTGCGCCTTGAATATTGAGCTCAAGAAGAGGGCTTTCAATGGCCGCCTTAGCAGCCTCGCTGGCACGGTTTTCACCTGTTCCGTAACCGATTCCCATAAGAGCGCTACCGGCATTTTCCATAATCGCCTTCACGTCCGCAAAATCCACATTGATCATTCCATGCACCGTGATCAGATCTGAAATGCCCTGCACACCTTGGCGGAGGACGTCGTCAACAACCATAAACGCTTCAGCAAGCGGCGTTTTTTTGTCTATGAGCGACAAAATTTTGTCATTCGGAATTGTAATTAATGTGTCGACTTTGTTCTTCAAATTCTCAAGACCTTCGTCGGCCTGAGTTCTTCTTCGGAAACCTTCAAAAGTGAATGGTTTTGTAACAACGGCCACAGTCAAAATTCCCATATCGCGTGCAATTTCAGCAATTACCGGGGCGGCTCCCGTACCTGTTCCGCCTCCAAGTCCGCAAGTGATGAAAAGCATCTCGGTTCCTTCAAGAAACTGCTTGATTTCCTCGGCACTTTCCTCCGCCGACTGCCTCCCAACATCCGGATGACTTCCTGCTCCAAGCCCGCGAGTTGTTGCTTTTCCAATGTTGATTTTAGACGCCGCTTCATTGTGATTTAGCGCTTGTGCATCAGTGTTTACGGCAATAAAGTCGATTCCTTTGATATTGCTCTTAATCATTCGGTTGAGCGCGTTTCCTCCGCCTCCTCCAACGCCAATAACCTTAATTCGGGCCACAGGGGAAACATCCGTAGGAGTCACCTCAAGATTTTTCCTGCGCCTATTTTGCGAGGAGAATAAAGTTTTCAAAGCGTCATCTTGCCCGGCGTTAGCGCCATTTCCGGATCCGATTCCTGAGCTGTTCCCGGCATTTTGGTCGGCCGGATCGACTTGAGTGGTTGTCATATTAAAAAAGGTAATAAGTTAAGGAAGAAGTCCGCGGAACCAGTTTTTTACGCCCTGCCCCAATTTTTCAAAGGACAAGCCCTTGAAATTAAGGTTGAAGCCCATTCCCTCGCCCTGATAGCGAGAGCCCCAGATGGTTAAACCAATCACGCTTGCATAAGCCGGATCCTCAATTTTGTCCACAACGCCTTCGTAATTTGTGGGAAATCCAATCTGTACAGGAAGATTGAGCACATCTCTTGCCAAATCAAGTACGCCGGGCATTTTCACAGCCGCGCCACATAGGACTGCGCCTGCGGGAAGCATTCCATCTCTCTGCACGCGAGCAAGTTCGTCGCGCACCATAAGGAAAATTTCGTGGTATCTGGCCTGAATAATTTCCGCAAGTTGCTTCTTTGAAACGGTTTGAGTATCAATTTTTGAAAGGAGTGAAAGGTCGATTGTCTCCCTATCATGAATATCTTCCGGAATACAGGATCCATACTCAATTTTAATCTTTTCAGCGGTGTCTATGGAGGTGCGGAGCCCGATTGCAATGTCATTCGTCACATTGTCCCCGCCCACTGGAAGCGAAGCGGTGTGCAGCACAGTTCCTTCCTCAAAAACGGACACATTTGTTCCGCCGCAACCAATGTCTATAACAACGGCGCCAAGCTCCTTCTGGCGTTTTGTAAGAACCGCCTCGCTCGCGGCAAGCCCGCAAGGGATTATGTCGTTAATATCTACTCCGGCTTGATGCACACATTTCTCAATGTTTTTGACCGCCGGCACAAGCCCCGTCACAAGGTGCGCTAAGACCTCGAGTCTGATTCCCGTCATTCCAACAGGGTATTTGATCCCCGTCTGCTCATCAACAGTGAAATTCTTTGGGATTATACGCAAAATCCTTCTGTTATTGGGAATTGCGACTGCTTGCGCAGCCTCAAGAACTCTGTCCACATCATCTTCAATAATCTCATTTCCCGTGTGAGAAATTGCAATTACGCCCTTGCTGTCCATGGAAGCAATATGATCTCCGGAAATTCCCAAGAACACGGTATGAATTGGTTCACCGGCCATGCGTTCGGCATCTTCCAAAGCGGAAGAAATGTCTGTGACCATGGCTTCAACGTCTATAACGTTTCCTCTGCGGAGTCCGTTTGATGGGGATACGCCCACGCCCATTATATTGGGGAGCGGACTTTCTTCCGTAATGACTGCAATGGCCGTACGAATCTTGGAGTTTCCAATATCAAGGCCCGCAATAATTCTGTGTTTTGGCATGGCAAGACTCTAAACCACCGCGCTTTTTGGCGCAAGTCCTTTGTTCCTGCGTGCCCCACTGAAACGTGGCTTGCATAAGCCAAAACTTGCACGCTGAACAAAAATTTTACGCGCATTTAACAGCTTATTTTTGCCAAAACCGACAAAATTCTCCCACTCGGGTTTTTTGGCTTGCCAAAGCCAAAAAACATCATAAAACATAAGTCCTGCGCGCGCACTCCCCGTGCGCGCGCACAAGCCTTCTCCGCGTGCACGAACAAACTCTTTGCACAGCCAAAAACAGGTGAACAAAAAAGTTGTTCAGAAAGAGGTTCTTAAAGAAGATCACCCCCTTCCCCCGTCAGAAAGTAACGTGCAACAGCGGCATATGCCGCAGGGAAGTACCGGCTTGCGCCTGCGTTCCAATAATGAGAATACTCTTCCGTCATAGCTTCTTCCTCTCTCGATCGAGAAACGATTCCTTCTTTCAGCAAAGACTCTACAATTTTGAGCTTGAATAGAGTCTCCCAAAATAATTTTCGTTTTTGTTTGAGGGCAAAGAGAACAAACCAACGAGATTCTTTCTTTTTGTTTAATTCCCTAATTTCATCCTTTTCTCTTGCCAGGATTAACTTCCACTTAAGAACCTTTTTGCCAAGGAGTTCCAACCTCTCATTTTTAGATCCATCTGTATTAGAACCAACACAAAACTCGTCTGGGGCAGAAAAGATCTCTAACACCTCTTCAGCTTTTCTAGAGCTGCTCCCTACAACCTCTAAAATATCTCCTCCATTGCCCCCCTCAGCAGCAGGATCCTTTGGGAAATAAAAAGACAACCTTTTCAAATCATCTGGTACGGGCGGTGGTTCTGGGACAGCCTCTGGTGTCTCCGGCGGGTTTTTGAACATAGAAAAAACTTTATATTAATTTGCCCCGAACACACTTATATTGTCCAACATTCTTCAATTTGTCAAGTCCAATTGTGTTGAACTTCTGTACTCTAAAAAATTGTTAGGCTTAAAACAAACTCCCCTGCACCGGCCTGCGCGTTTCCGCGCGCCACGCCTCCTTGTGCGCGCGCACAAATCTAGCCCACATATATAGGGAAAGCACCTCCAACCTTCCCCTCCAAAATAGGATCAATATTGAGGTAGCCCCAAGACACAGGAATTTCCGGATAAACACTCTTAAACCGCTCGGCAGAGCCAATGGCGGCAGTTTTAAGATAAGATTTCACTTCAATCGCAACAAGATCAAGATTCCCGCGATTCACCACAAAATCGAGCTCATCCTGTTTTTTACTGCGCCAAAAATGGATATCCCACCCCCTTTTTGTCATTTCCATGGCGAGTCCATTTTCAAGCAATGCTCCGGCATCCGGACGGCTCGAAAATCTTCGGAAATCATCAATGGTGGCATTGCGGAGTCCGGTATCAAAAAAATAAACCTTTGGATTCTTTACAATTTCAGTGCGTTTATTCTTGTAAAAAGGCCTTACAAGTTTGCACACATAAGTTTTTTCCAAAAAATTAAGTATCTTTTTCAAAGTCGGAAATGAAAATCCGGAAAGCCTTGAAAGTTCCTCATATTCCACCAAATTCCCAACCTGTAAAGCAAGTGCCTTTAATAGCGACTGCAATTTATAGTCGTCAATGAGCCCCATCACATCCCTCACTTCTCTTAGGAAATAAGTGTTGTAAATGTTCTCAAGCAGTTGTTTTTTTCTCTCATGATTTTCTTCTGTAACCACCCTTGGATATCCGCCAAACCGGACATATTCCTCATAAAGCTCCACGAATCTTTTGTGTACATGCGGGGGAATTAAAGGTGTCGACTTTTTACTTTTCAGCCGTTTCTTATGTTGTTCCAAAATCTTCAGCATGGGATTGTCCTTTGCCGTTAGCCATTCCTCAAAGTCGAAGGGGAAAAGCTCAAAAACAACAATTCTCCCCACCAAAAACTTAACTGCACGGACTGTAATTTCAAGGGCCGACGAACCGGAAATGATGATTTTAATTTTCTCCTTGTCGTAAATATATTTTAAGATTTTCCCGCCATGCTTGGCATATTGGAATTCGTCAATGAAAAGGTAACGATTCCCCTTTACATATGCAGAAATAAAGTCGTCCGGAGACTCCTCAAAAAGAGCTAATACTTTCTGATCTTCAAATGAAAGGGAAACGGCTTTTGGAAGGCTTAAAACCAAATGTTTTAACATGGTTGTTTTCCCTGACTGGCGAGCCCCCAAAACAGCAATTATCTCCGGTGCATCTAAAAACTTCCGAATTGCCAGTTCAAGTTTTCTTGGAACATATGACCCCATAAAAGCTGGTACTAAAGTTAAAAGGCTCTTTAATTCTAGTACCATCACTCCGGAAAAGCAAGACCCATCATTTAATCTTAAAACAAACTCCCCTGCACCGGTCCGCGAATTTCTTCATGCCCGCCCGCCCCGCCTTGGCGGTGGGGCACGCCGCCTTGTGCGCGCGCTGAGTCATCACCGCCATCCGCGCCGCTCCACCCCTTATACAACTTTTCAATTCTTCCAAGCAGTGACCGGAACCCAAACTCCGCAAAAATTCCCCTCACGGCGGTCATGTCAAAATTCTTCACTTCCGCCGCTTCCATGGAAACCAACCTGTTAGCCTCGTGCGCTCCCGCGCTGGGTAGCTCCGTCAAAATAGTCGCGAGTCTCTTATATAAGAACGCCTGATCACGTGAAGCGGCCAATAAACCCCGCACGCGCTCAGACGCAACCTCATTCAAACGCGAATAAACCTCCTCCAAACTTCCAAACTGCGCCAAAAGTTCGCATGCGCCCTTGGGTCCAATCCCATGAACGCCGGGAATGTTGTCGCTGGGATCACCGCAAAGCGCCTTGAAATCAGGAACCTGCTCCGGCCAAACGCCCATTTTTTCATGCACGCCTGCGCGGTCATACTTAATAATGCGAGTATATCCACTCACCGGCGTCACCAAAGTCACCCGCTCGGACACAAGCTGCATGGCATCTTTGTCCCCGGTGACTAACAAAACAGAAACATCCGGCCAGTCCCGTGTGACCTCCGCGGAAAGTATCCCCAAAAAGTCGTCCGCTTCAAGGCCGGTCTGTTCAAAAATTGGCACGGAAAACGCCCCCAAAACCTTCTTTACAAGGGGAAATTGCGCAACCAAAGAGACATCGGTTTTTGGCCGAGTGCCCTTATATTCCGCATAGTCGGTGTGGCGGAAGGTTGGGCCTTTAAGATCAAAAGTCGCCACCAGAAAATCCGGCCGCTCAATTTCAAAAATTCCAAGCAAAATAGAAGTAAACCCGTAAACCGCGTTAATTGGTTCTCCGGCAGGCGTAGTTAAGGTTGGAGGCACAGCATGAAAACTTCTGTGAACCAGCGCATTTCCGTCCAAAATCACAAATTTTTTCATAGAAGGGAAAAGGTCGACTAAATCTTATCCCCTAAAACCCGTTGAAACAATCTGAAAAATTTGCTATAATTACCTAATCGCTTAAAAACGTATGGCAAAAACAAAATCAAATCCACGGATTAGTTTAAAGATTAGAATTCCCCATGTTATCCTGGATACCAGGACTGCCGACCCATCTCTTGTGGACGCTCTCCTTCCCGGACTTGAAGAGCTCGGAGCCAGATTCAAGGTTCTCGGCCCGGGCGCAAAGACCCTTCCGCACGTTTTTTCACTTGAGGAAGCCATGGAAGAGTCGCACATTTGGGTGAATTTGAGCGGCTCGCTTCCTAAAGAATTCACAATGATTGTGGACAACGGAATAGTCCCCGTGATGCTCGCCGGCCTTCACCGTAGCGCGCAAAACTACAGCGCCGTTGCAGAAGAAGGAAATGCCTTTTTGTTTCAGAAACTCTCCTCATGGCATGTTTATGCTGCGCTAGTCCGCGCCCTTGAAAACTTTGCCTTTAGTTACGACTGGGAAAATCTCCGCACTCAAGGAAGGGAGTTGATGGTGAAGAGCTAAACCTTACTCCAAACTACTCCCACTGCTTCCGCCTCCAGCATTAGTGGTGACATTTGAAATTAAGTCGAAAATTTCACCCAAGTTTATATACTCAATAACGTTTAATCCGAGCGCATTTCCAATGAAGCCAACAATCACCACGGAAAGCAGGGTGACAACAAGGCCTATAATTGCATAACGGATCGTGGCCACGGCTTGTTTGATTTTTCCGTCATCACCTCCTGAGAGAATGAAAGAAATACCTCCAAAAAAGATGAAAATTACACTCAAAAATCCCGCAATTATGATTGCATATGCAATCGCTCTGTTAATGACTTCCATTGCATCATAACTCTGCGCAACATCCAAAATGGAACCTTCCGTTGCGGCGCCTATGATTAAAGGTAAAAGCATTTTCAGCGGGTTAAATGGCAAATAAAAGTACGCTTAGAACTTTACGCCACTTTTTCCTCGGGCTCAACAATTTTCAAATTGTATCTGGCTTCGGACTTTGAACCCATCATTCGGAGAAGCACGCGGAGCGCCTTTGCGGTCTGCCCTTCCTTGCCAATAATCTTACCCATGTCGTCTTTATTTACCTTAAGAGTGATCAAAACCCCCAAATCGTCCACGGTCAAAGTTACAATTACATCATCCGGATTGTCGACTATTTGTTTGACAACATACTCAATAAAACTTCGAGCGCTGTCTCCTGAAACATCTGATGCCATATAAGGAATTGTTAGGAAATAACGACTAAAAAGTCTGTAACAATTAAGCTTGTGGCGCCTCAGCGGCCTCCGCTGGCGCTGCGGCCGCAGTCTTCACTTCTGGCGGAGCCTTCTTTGGTTTTCTCTTGAGATTTCTTGGTTCAATAAACTTGTCCATGCCTTCCATGCCGTTTAATTTAAGCAGTGAAGCAACCGTATCTGACGGCTTAGCTCCTTTGCTCATCCAGTATACAATTTTCTCTTTATTAAACTCAATTTTTTTGCCTTCGGACGGGTTGTAATTACCCACAACTTCAATTAACGACCCTTTCACAGCGCTTCTTTTATCAGCAACTGCAATGCGGTAAGCGGGTTCATTGGTTTTCCCTTTACGGGTGAGACGAATAACAATCACAGGAAAATTGGATTATTGATAGCGTAAGGATTTTAGTGTTAAAAGGTAAATTGTCAAGAGAAAGCGCTTTCTTTACCCCACCACCGTCCTTAAGTCTGCAATATACGCCTTGTCCAAAGAGCCGTTCAGGCTCATCAAAAGTTCGTGGCGGTGCACGTAAACTTTCTGCGCCCACAAACTGTTTGGGACAGACACATAAAGCACTCCGCGCTTGAAAAATTTGGGGCTAATGACCGTAGCGCACCCGTCGCCAACAATCTCGGGGGCCATCTCACGGAAACGCCTGCAAATAAGCGCCGCACGAGTTTCACGCTCCATTTTGTAATGGGCAATCGCCTTGGGCATCAGGTCTTTGAGCTGTATAAAGTCGTTCATAATTTTTGCGACTGATTTCTTGCGTGTGAGGAGCGGCGTTTCTCCAGCGCATAACCATACACCTCAAGCGTTTTCTCCGCCATAGCCTCCCAAGAAAATTTCAAACTGTGCCTGAGACCGGCCTCGCGGAGACTCTCACGCAGGCCCTCATCCAGCAAAAGTTTCCGCACGGAATTGGCAATATCTTCAGGGTCATAAGGATCAAAATAAACCGCATTATTCTCGCCGCACACCTCCGGAATGCAAGAAGTTTTAGACGCCGCAACAGGAGTGCCGCAACGCATTGCCTCAAGCGGAGGCAGGCCAAAACCTTCGTACAAAGAAGGAAAGGTGTAGACGCGCGCCGCTTGATAGAGAGCGGTTAGGTCGCTCGGGGGAACCATTCCCGCGTAAATCACGTGATGCTCAAGGCCAAGCTCTGAAACGGTGCGCTTCACCTCCGGATAATAAGGATCCTCCTCGCCGGTGATTACAAGGGACAAATCGAAACCTTCCGGACCTTCGCGCAGAAGTGCAAACGCCTTCACCAAATTCACCAAGTTTTTGTGGCCTCTCCACACGCCGGTATAGAGCAAAAAGTCCTTTGCAATCCCGTATTTTTTGAGTGTCTCGTCAATTTGCGGCCCGTCTAAGCGCGGCCCAAATTCCTCACCCACTCCTTCATAAATCACCTCCACGCGGCCCGGATTCACATGAGTAATGTCCACTAAATCGTTCTTGGTATTTTCCGAGACCGCAATTATCCGCTCGGCATGACGGACGGCAGCCTTGAGTACAAGGTTATACGCCATCCTGTAAAACCACGAATTCATCTTTTTCCCGGGAAAAAAGGACAGCGTTAAATCATGAATCGTAACAATGCTTTTTTTGCAATAAAAAATCGGGGCGTTGAAATGCGTAAAGTGCATCAAATCGAGTTTTGCGCGGTAAAGTTGCCACAAATAAACGGTTTGCTCCCTAAAAGAATAGTGCCGCGCTTTTACCAAAACCTTTGAAAACCGCTTGTTTGGCGGGTCGAAACTGTCATATTCCGGACGATTCATGAAAAGCACATACTCGTTTTTTGTGTCGAGTTTGGCCAAATTCCGCGTAAGTTCGGCCGTGTAGCGGCCAATTCCCGTAAAATCCGTGCTGTACATTCGTGCATCAATTCCTATTCGCATAGTGCAAAAATAAGGAGAAAAATCAAGTTCGACGCGGATTCTAGCACACAAAACATTGCTAAGCTACCGCGCTTTTGCTAAAGTGCCCCCGCACCATTTTGGGGTGATAGCTCAGTTGGTTAGAGCGCTGCCCTGTCACGGCAGAGGTCGCGGGTTCGACCCCCGTTCATCCCGCCATTTTGGTGCGCTCATTCGCCATGGCAACCGTCTCCACACCTGCTCCCGCGCCGGCTTTTACTTGTGCGCGTACGGCATTCGGATACCTCCCGCGTTCCATCAAGTCGGCCTTGGCTTGATTGATTTTTTTATACTGGTATTCCGGCCGCGGAACCATGTCTATAACGGATGGGGCGGACGATCCGGAAAGATAAATCACAAGCGTTCCAAAATTCAGCAAATTTTGAAAAAGTCCCGACTGGTTTTTCTCAATATCCTGCACATTTAAAATGTCTATTGAGTTTTTTGAGTCACGCAAAAATAACGATCTATCCACTTCCACAATGCGGTGATTCGTGAGCATTGTTGTATGCAAAAAATAGTAAAAAATTTTGAAAAACTGCTTATGAATGACAATGTGCAAAAGGAAAAACCCTCCAAGTACGGCCACTGCGGCAGCTACACTTTTGGCGTCCACGAACGGAAGATAAAAAAGGCCTGCCGCGAGCAAGCCGAATATTATTGGAATTGTGAGAACGGTTGGAAGGAGAGTGAGCCAATGTTTACGGAAATAACAGATCACGAACTCGTCGTCCATTTGTCCTTTGAAATTTTTATGTGAGAGGTTCTGCAGGTTGTTCATTGAAAAAATTGTTGACGACTTTAAGAAGCAAAAAGTAAAAACGCAAAAGCACTCTCCGCGCAGACCACAAGCGCCACGGCGGCCAAATAGAGAACTACAAAATAACGGAGATGCACAAAACCAAATAGCAGTGTGTAAACAGATTCGTTAAAGCGGTAACGGTTTATGTACGCATAAAGTCTCCTTACACTAAGAAGCGCAACACCGAGCGAAATTACTTGAAACAGCAGTATTATTCCCAAAAACACCATGGAATTCAGATTAAAAGGTTATTTTTGAGCAGCTTTTTATTAGTTCGTTCATTATAGGGCGAAGATGGTTTTGATGCAAGAAATGTTTTTGCACCAATTTTGGGTGGTTCCCCAATTTTTGCACCACCATTTTGTTCCGCCCATTTTGTTCCCGGGAACAAAAAGCAATTTTCCTAGTGTTTTTTTGCAGTTTTTCCAGGCAATTTCCGCGGACTTTTGCGCGTGCATTTTTTGGCTTACGCAAGCCATTTCTCGCGGTTAATGATTTCGCCACAATTCTCGTAAGCGCGCCAGTAAAAGTGGTGCTTTTTTGATTGATTTTTCCTGCGATTTTGCTATTTTTCTTTTACATACTTTCTAACCTTATAATCTTATGCAAACTCAAATACAAATTTCAGACCAAGATTTGTTAGCGCTCTGCCGAAGATATGGAAAAGAAGCAAGAGAGTGGAGAAACAAATTCATTGGCCTTCTGCCGGAGGTGAATCGCAGACGTCTTTATGAGAAAGAAGGCT